>CANQFJ010000001.1 GCA_947598485.1 uncultured Bacilli bacterium
GAAGGCCATGCTCAAGGATTAGTTGAAGGTAGAAAAGAAGGCAAAGCAGAAGGCCATGCTCAAGGACTAGCAGAAGGTAGAAAGCAAGGAATACAAGAAGGCAAAAAACAAAGCCAAATTGAAATAATCAAAAATATGCTAAATAATGGCATTTCAGCTGAAAATATAGCCAAATATACAAATATTGATTTAGAGATAATTAAAAAAGTTAAAAAAGATAATTAGATTTAGAAATTATGTATATTTTTCTAAAATTATCGTATCTGATTAAGAAAAGCGAAAAAATATAAAAGTGATTTTGAAATATATAAAGGTGGAGATGAATTTATGGAAAATTTAGCGAATAAACTAGAAAGAATGGATGCCAATGATTTTTGGTACATAACACCTGAAGAAGACGAAATAATGATATTAAATGCCGAGAAGGCAATGGCTAGAAAGGACGGACTTGAGGAAGGCCGAGCAGAAGGAAGAAAACAAGGATTACAAGAAGGAAGAAAAGAAGGAATAAAAGAAGGTAAAGTAGAAGGCCATGCTCAAGGATTAGTTGAAGGTAGAAAAGAAGGCAAAGCAGAAGGCCATGCTCAAGGACTAGCAGAAGGAAGAAAACAAGGAATAGAAAAAGGTAAAGCAGAAGGTCGCGTTCAAGGACTAGTAGAAGGCCAAAAACAAAGCCAAATTGAAATAATCAAAAATATGCTAAATAATGGTATTTCAGCCGAAGATATAGCCAAATATACAAATATTGATTTAGAGATAGTTAAAAAAGTTGAAAAAGATAAAGTGAATTAGGAAGATCTATAAATATAGGTACGGATTGTTTAAAGACTTGTTTTTATTGACTAAAATAGGTTTTTATATTAAAATTAATATTGTATTTTCTATGGGAAATTGACGACTTCCATTAAACATAGAAACGCAGATAGCGATAAATAAATGAGACCTAGAGTAAGGTGGCACCGTGGTGGTTTATCCATCTCCCTTACATGTTCTAGGTCTTTTTCTTTTATAGGAGGGATATTATGATAATTAAACCAAAAGGATGTTATGATTTACTAGGTGAGGATGCTAGAATTTATAAACATATTGAGGATGTAGTAGATGCTTATGCATCAGCATATGATTATAAGTTTATAAGAACGCCTCTTTTTGAAAATGCTGAATTATTTAAAAGAGGAGTTGGCGAAAGCTCTGATATAGTACAAAAGGAAACTTATGATTTTACTGATCGCTCTAATAGAGTTTTAACGCTTAGACCGGAAGGCACCGCGGGAGTTGTCAGAAGTTTTATTGAAAATAAGCTTTACGCTGACTCCTCAGGTATAAGTAAGCTGTACTATATTGGTACTATGTATCGTTATGAAAGGCCAGGCCTAGGTAGAAATAGAGAATTTACTCAATTTGGGGTAGAAACTTTAGGAAGCGATGATCCTTTAATTGATGCTGAAGTTATATCTTTTAGCGTTAATGTTTTAAAAGAATTGGGCTTGTATCCTACAGTGCATATTAATAATCTTGGGGGTAAAGAAGATAGAGAAAACTATAAAAAGGCTTTAAAAGAATATTTAATGCCTCATATAAGTGAGTTATGTGAAGACTGCCAAAAACGCATTGAAATTAATCCCTTACGTATTCTAGATTGCAAAGTTGATGGCGATAGTGATATTTTGAAAAATGCTCCAGATATTCTAAAATATCAATCTGAAGAAAGTGAAAAAAGATTTAAAAAAGTTTTAGAATATTTAGACTATTTAGATGTTGATTATGAAATAGATAATACCCTAGTAAGAGGATTAGATTATTATGACTATATGGTTTATGAATTAAAGCTTGATGATTCACTTGCTCTAGGTGGTGGAGGAAGATATAATCACCTAGTATCTGAACTTGATGGGCCTGAAGTTCCTTGTGTAGGTTTTGCCTGTGGTATTGAAAGAATAATTAATTGCCTTAAAGAGAAAGGTTTACAAGATGAATATATTGATGTTTATATCTTAGCAGTTAATGAAGAAGAAAAGATAAAAGCTAATATCTTGATGCAAGATTTAAGATTAAATGGTATTATTTGTGAAACCGATTACTTAAATAAAGGTTTAAAAGCTCAGTTTAAAGATGCCGATAGACATAATGCTAAACAGCTTATTATTTTAAATAGTGATATGCTTGCCAAAGGATTAATTAATGTTAAAGATAATCTTACTAAAGAGGAAACCACGATAGCAGAAGATGAAATAATTGACTATATGTTAAGCTTGTTATAAATAGGATGATTTATGGATTCATTAAAACTATTTACAATAGATGAAGTAAGAAATTTGCTTGTTAAGTGGTGGTGCTTTTATAGCGTTGTTGATACGGATGTTGTGACTAATTATAAATTCATGGACCTTGCTTATCGCAAACCCTTTGAACTCATGAGTTTAGCTACCATTAACGGGGAAAATGACAATACATTCTTCGTGGAAGCGGTTATTAATGGTACGGCAGAAAATATGTTAGATAAGGCAAAAATGATGATTAAGCAAAAGTATGCTTTAGAAGAATACTTTATAAGAGCTATGCATTGGATGCTGATTAGGCTTTATTCAATTCCTCTTGATAGTGAACCACTATTTAAAGCCACGGGAAGGAAATAAATAATATAGGAGATTAAGATGGATATAATTGATATTAAGAAAAATATAAAAGAATATGTAGGTAAAGAAGTAAAGGTTGAAGGATGGATTAGAAATCATCGACCTCAAAAAGAATTTGGCTTTATTTCATTTAATGATGGAACTGAGCAAAATGGTATTCAAATTGTTTATGATAAAAGTATTAGCAATTTTGAAGAAATTAGTAAGCTTTTAGTAGGATGCGCTATTGAAGTCCAAGGTGAGCTTGTTAAATCTCAAGGTAAAGAAGATTACGAAATAAAAGCAAGTAGAGTAACACTTTTAGGCGATTGCCCTGAAGATTATCCAATTCAACCTAAAAGACATACGAGAGAGTTTTTAAGAGAACAAGGCTATTTAAGAGTAAGAACTAATCTTTTTAGAGCCGTATTTAGAGTAAGAAGTGTAGCCGCTTATGCGATTCATAGATACTTTCAAGAACGTAATTATGTCTATGTTCATACCCCTTTGATAACTGCGAATGATGGTGAAGGGGCAGGTCAAATGTTTCAAGTTACAACTTTAGATTTAGAGAGGGTTGCTAAAGAAGGCAAAGTAGACTACTCTAAAGATTTCTTTGGTAAGCAAGTTGGCCTTGCGGTTACAGGACAACTCGAGGGTGAAACTTTTGCCATGAATTATAAAAAGATATATACTTTTGGCCCAACTTTTAGAGCCGAGAACTCCAATACCAAGACACATGCCTCCGAGTTCTGGATGATTGAACCAGAAATAGCTTTCTGTGACCTTGAGGGTGATATGGATGTTATGGAAGGCATGCTTAAATATGTAGTTAAGTATGTTTTAGATAATTGCCCTGAGGAAATGAAATTCTTTGATGAGTTTGTCGAAAAAGGCTTAATTGATAAATTAACTAAACTAGTTAATAGTAACTTTAAAAGAATTGATCATGAAGAAGTTATTTCTATTCTTAAAGAAGCTCCTGTTAAATGGGAGTTTGAGCCAGAATATGGTGAGGATATAGCTAGAGAACATGAAAAATATATTACTGAATATTTTAATGGACCTGTCTTTATTAAAAACTGGCCTAAGGATATTAAAGCCTTTTATATGAAACAAAACCCTGATGGCAAAACAGTTGCGGCCGTTGACCTTGAAGTGCCAGGAGCAGGAGAACTCATGGGTGGAAGTCAAAGAGAAGAAGATTACGATAAGCTTTTACAAAGAATTAGAGAACTTGGTATGAAAGAAGAAGATTTTAATTGGTATCTAAATTTAAGAAAATATGGTACTTGTGTTCATTCAGGTTTTGGTATGGGCTTTGAAAGACTTATTATTTATATTACTGGAGTAGATAATATAAGAGATGTTATTCCTTATCCAAGAACTCCTGGTAATTGTGATTTTTAAGGAGAAAGTATGAAGAAGTTTAATAATAATGATTTTCGTATTAGTGATGTAGGTAAAGAATTTACCGTTTATGGCTGGGTTAATAGAATGCGTAACATGGGTGGTGTTATCTTTGTTGACCTTCGCGATAGAACAGGACTACTTCAAGTAGTATTTAATAAAACTAGTTTAGAAAGTGATTTTGCCGAAGCTGAGAATTTAAAAAGTGAATATTGCCTTAAGATAACGGGTACTATTCAAAAAAGAGCTGAAGCTAATCCTAATCTTGCCACGGGAGAAGTAGAAATGCTTGCCAAAAATCTGGAAATATTATCTAGTTCTGCTGAGCTTCCTTATAATTTATATGATGATGGTAAAGCCTTAGAAAATACAACTTTAAAATACCGTTATCTAGAACTTAGAAAAGATAAATATCATCGTATTCTTGAATCAAGAGCTAAGATCATGAAATCCATTAGAGAATATTTAGATAATAATGGTTTCACGGAAATTGAAACACCAATTTTATGTAAGAGTACTCCAGAAGGTGCAAGAGACTATATAGTGCCTTCAAGAGTAAATAAGGGATCATTTTATGCTCTTCCGCAAAGCCCTCAAATATTTAAGCAATTATTAATGGTTGCGGGCTTTGAAAGATATTACCAAATAGCTAAATGTTTTAGAGATGAAGATTTAAGAGCGGATAGACAACCAGAATTTACGCAAGTAGATATGGAAATGAGCTTTGTTAATGAAGAAGACATTATGAATACAGTCGAAGGCTTAATTAGAAAGATTATGCTTGATGTTAAGGGCCTTAGCATTGGTGATATCCCTCGTATGAAATATGATGATGCTATGAACTTTTATGGCTCTGATAAACCAGATACAAGATTTGAAATGAAACTTAATGATATAACTGAAGTTTTACGTGGAACGGTAATGAATATGTTTAATAGTGTTATTACTGAGGGTGGCGTAGTTAAATGTATCGTTGTTAAAAATAATGCTGATAAATACTCGCGTAAAGATATCGATAGTTTAACGGAGTCTGTTAAAGTATTTGGAGCTAAAGGACTTGCTTATTTAAAATATGAAGATGGTATCTTTACTGGTTCAATAGCTAAAAATGTTGAAGAAGAAAGACTTAATAATTTAAAAGAAGTGCTTGGTCTTGAAAATAATGACTTAGTTTTAATTATTGCTGATAAATTAAATATAGCTAATACTTCTTTAGGAGCTTTAAGAATAAACGTTGCTAAGAATTTAAACTTAATACCGGATGGATTATTTAATTTTCTATGGGTAACTGATTTTCCAGCCTTTGAATGGTCTGAGACGGAAGAAAGATATATGGCTTGTCATCATCCATTTACAATGCCTAAGGATGAAGATGTCGATAAACTTTTAACTGATAAGGCTCATGTTTACTCTAAAGCTTATGATATTGTTTTAAATGGCTATGAAGCGGGTGGTGGATCTATAAGAATTCATGATCAAGAAGTACAAAGAAAGATGTTTGAAGCTCTAGAACTTACGGAAGAACAAATTAAAGAGAAATTTGGCTTCTTTGTTGAGGCTTTAAAATATGGCACTCCTCCCCATGGAGGTCTTGCTCTAGGTCTTGATCGTTTGGTTATGATTTTAAATGATACCGATAATATTAAGGATGTAATAGCATTCCCTAAAACTCAAAGTGCATCATGCTTAATGAGCGAAGCACCTAGCGAAGTTACAGAAGACCAACTTAAAGATTTAGGTATCAAGGTGGTGGATAATAAATAATGTTTACAAGAGAAATGATGATAGATTATGCTGATAAATTACTTATAGGTTTATCGGAGGAAGAAATCAATACCTTATTAAGCGAATTTGACGTTATTAATGAAAATATGGAATTAATTGATAAAATTCCAGGTATTGAAAAAGTAGAACCACAATCTTTTCCTACGGACTATACGATATCTTCTTTAAGAGAAGATAAAGCCGAAGAATCCCTTCCTATTGAAGATATTTTAAAAAATTGTGATGGCCAAATCGATAGAATGGTTGAAGTGCCAAAGGTGGTGGGAGAATGAGATATTTAGATAAAGATTTATTAACTATCCATAATGCCTTAGTAAATGGCGAAGTAACTTCCCAAAAATTAATAGATGAAGCTTTAGAAGAAATAGATAAATATAATGCTGATGTTAATGCTTTTAATCTAGTCTTAAAGGATGCTAAAGAAGCTCCTGTTACAGAAAGTATTATCTCGGGTATTCCTTATGCTTTAAAAGATAATTTATCGACTAAAGGCATTAGAACAACAGCGTGTTCTAATACTTTAAAAGATTATGTTCCAGTTTATGATGCTACGGCTTATCAAAATCTATGCAAAAATGGTGCTGTTTTAATCGGCAAAACTGTTATGGATGAACTAGCCATGGGTGGAACTGGTACTACGGGTAATACAGGAGCTACTCATAATCCTTGGGATTTAACTCGTCAAGCCGGTGGTTCATCATCTGGTAGTGCAGCATCAGTAGCTTTAGGCATTGTGCCTTTTGCTATTGGCTCTGATACGGGAGACTCAATTCGTAAACCTGCAGCTTTCACGGGAACGGTAGGCTTTAAACCTTCCTATGGATTAGTAAGTAGATATGGCTTATTTGCCTTTGCTTCCAGCCTTGATCATATTGGTTGCTTTGCACGCAGTGTTAAAGATGCGGCCATTGTTATTGATGCTATGAAGGGTAGCGATAGCAAAGATATGACTAATATTAAAGATATGGATGATGTGTCTTTATATAAAGGTATTGATGGAAACGTTAAAGGTAAGAAATTATTCTATATCAAAGAAATATGTGATAAGAGTAAATATACTAATCCTAATACCATTAAAGTTCTTGATAACTTTGATGAAGTAATTAATAAATGTAGAAGTTTGGGTATGGAAGTATATGAAGAAAGCATTGATATCAACTTACTTAATGCTATAAAACCTAGTTATGATTCGATTACTTGTGCGGAAGCTACCTCCAATGATTCTAATTTAACGGGTATCATCTTTGGCCATCGAGGTGAAGGCAAAGGCGTAATGGATACAATGAAAGATCATCGTACTAAAGGTTTTTCTCCTCTTATTAAAAGAAGATTTGTTATCGGATCATTTGTATTGCAAAAAGAAAATCAAGAAAAGTATTTCTTAAATGCTAAAAGAGTAAGAAGACTTATTTGCGATACATTTAATAAGTTATTCGAAAAATATGATGGTTTAATTCTTCCTTGCTCGGGTGATAAAGCTCCTCTTATTGAAAAGGCCTCAAATGTTATTACTAAAGATGAAATGATTTTGGAAAACCACTTAGCTATAGGTAACTTTGGTGGTTATCCATCCATTACTATTCCTTGTGGGTTTGTCGATGATATGCCAATTGGCATTAATATTACGGGTCAATTTAAAGATGATATTAATGTTTTAAATATGGCCGATAGTTTAGAATCTGTGATGGAATATAAAGGTCAAACTGTAAAGGAGGTAAAATAATGGAATATAGAGTTTGCATCGGTCTTGAGATGCACTGTGAATTAAAAAGTAATTCTAAAGTTTTTTCTCCTTCATCAAATAGTTATAATAAAGTAGCTAATAGTAATGTTAAAGAAATAGATATTGGCCTTCCGGGTATTTTACCAAATGTTAATATGGAGTGCTTTCGTAAAGCTTTAATGGCTTCTTTAATACTTAAGTGTGAAGTTCCTAAATACTTAGTATTTGACCGTAAGAATTATTATTATCCGGATTTACCTAAAGGATATCAAATTACCCAAAATACTTATCCAATTGGTATTCATGGAAACATCGATATTGATGTAGATGGCAGGATAGTACCGGTATCTATTCAAGATATCCATTTAGAGGAAGATGCGGCCGCTTTAGACCACTTAAGCACTACTTCCTTAATTGACTATAATAGAGCAGGTGTCCCTTTATTAGAGTGTGTAACAGATCCATGTTTGCATTCAGCCGATGAAGCTATTGCTTTTATGGAAACAATGTGTCGAATTTATCAATATTGTGATATATCTGATGCCGATACAAGACGTGGCCAAATAAGATGCGATGTTAATGTCAGCTTGCAAGATGAAGAGGGAAACTATGTTACACCAAAAAGCGAAACTAAAAATGTTAACTCCTTAAGTAATGTAAGAGATACCATTGTTTATGAAGAAAAAAGACTTCGTAAGGCTTTAAAAGAGGGTAAGGCTGATGAACTTATTCAAGAAACCCGAAGGTTTGATGAAGAAAGCGGTACTACCATTCATATGCGTAGTAAAGTTGATGCCATTGATTATAAATACTTTGTGGAACCTAATATTCCGCCCTTTAAAATTGATGATGATTATGTTAAAGAAGTTAAGACTTCAATCCCAATGCTTGCCGATGAAAGAAAAAAGATGTATATCGAGAAATTTGGCCTTGATAGACATGATGCGGTAATATTAGTCAGAGACATTGATACGGCAGATTACTTTGAAAAGTGTGTATCCCTTGGTATTGATGCTAAAGCAGCTTGTAACTGGGTTAATGGTATGATAACTTCCTATGTTAATAAAGAAGAAATATCTATTAAAGATTTTTATTTAAAACCTGTATATTTAAAACAAATCGTGGATAAAATGAATGATAATACGATTTCAATTAAACAAGCCAAAGAAATATTTGCTAAAGCATTAGAAGAAAAAAAGGAACCTATTAACTATATATCTAAAGAAAATAGCCAAATTACTGATGAAAAAGTAATTGAAGAGATAGTAGATAAAGTTCTAAGTACTAATGAAAAACAAATTGAAGATTACCATAATGGTAAAACTAATTTATTTGACTATTTTGTTGGTCAAGTAATGAAAGAAACTCGTGGTAAAGCTAGTCCGGTTATTACTAAAGATTTAATTCATCAAAAAATAGATAAATAATATTAAGCTATTCATAGTTATATGGATAGTTTTTTTGTTATGAAAGGCATCTATTTACTATGTAATATTTCTGTAAAGTATATTCTTTTGCTACTTATCTTTGTGCTATGATAATAAATAAGTGAGGTAATAAAATGGAACAAGAACACGTTGTTGAACATTTAAAAAGAATTGGGGAGCTTAGTGAAACTGAGCAAGAAAAAAGAGATTTATATTTAAGAGGTCTTAATAATGGGGAAATACAAGGCCCTTTAACGGGTAATATATATTTAGATAAACCATACTCTAAATGGTATAGAGAAAGTTTAACTAATGATTTTGACCCTCATAATACTTTATATACAACTTTTGCTAATTCAGTTGTAGGAAGAGAAAATGAGATTGCGATTGTCCAACCAGACATTGGTAAGGTAATGACTTATAAAGAGCTTTTAGACGAAGTTGATAAAGTTGCTGCCGGACTTTCATGCCAAAATATTCATGAAGGTTCAATTGTTGGTATGTTTTTTAGTAATAGTATAGAAGAGGCTATCTTTTTACTTGCCATTAACAAACTTGGCGCTATTTCTAAATGGATAGATTTTACAAAAGATCCTGTTTCTTTATATCGTTGTGTAACAGAAACTAATTTAGACATGTTAGTCTTAGAAAATATGTTAAAGCCATTGGAAGCAATGATTAATCCTAACCATCTTCCTGCGGTAATATGTAATAATGAAGGACTATTATTGGGGCATCATATTACCTATAATGATCTTGTTAATCGTGGCAAATGTGTAAAAGTAAACCCAGCACCATTTAAAGAAGATCGCCCTGCCGTTATTATTTCTTCGAGTGGTACAACAGGTGAACCAAAACCTATTACGCATAGCGATTTTCATCTTAACTTTGCTGCTCGTAAAATGATGCGTAGTAATTTTCCTTTAGATAAAGATCATATAGTAATGGTTACTATTCCACCTCATATTGGACTAGGACTTATTACAAGTTTGTATACTAATTTAATTTCTGGAGCTAAACTTGCCATGATTCATTGTAAGAGCCCTGAAGATTCTATGAACCAAACAGTAGGCTTCTTAATGAATTATCGTGATATAGTTACCAATCTATATCAAAATCCTGAGTTAAGACTAGTTATTTTTGGCGCACCGATTCATGTTCGTATTATTGCTTCTGTTGAACCTTTAAAAGACTTATCTTTCTTAGATGGTTTCTTAGCTGCAGGTTCTAAAATATTTGCTAATGAGTTAGAAGAATTTGATAAAATATACGCGGCTAAAGGTTGCCACTGTCCAATTAGCAATGGGTATGGCCAAAATGAAAAAGCCGGAGCTGTTGCTATAAATGATCCTGTATATAATTTAAATGGAGCTGCAGGCTATCCTGTTATTGGTAGTGATGTACTAGTGGTTAACGAACAAACTGGTGAGATACTTCCTCCCAATGTTGAGGGCAAAATATTAGAAAGATGTAATTCGAGATTTTTATATTATTATAATTTACCTGAGGAAACTGAGAATGCTTTTAAAGAATTTAATGGTGTAAGATATTTTGATACAAAAGATTTAGGTTATCTTAATGATGAAGGATTCTTATTTATCACAGGACGTACAACTAGAGTTATTATTAAATACGATACAAAAGTAGCTTTAGATGAAATAGAGCAAAAAGTTAGAACACTACCATTTGTTAAAAATTGTGCTGCCGTTGTAATCGACTCGGGTGGATCATTTGAAAAATTAGCTTTATTCGTCGAGCCTGTTGATGGGGCATTAGACTTAACTAGTGATGAATTTATGACTAAAGTAAATGATGCGCAATTATTATCAGAGATAGAAATGCCTGATAAAGTCGTAATTTCTTCAATCCCTTATATGGCTAATAGCAAAGTAGATTATCAAGAATTAAAAACACGTGCTGAAGGTGTTACAAGAAAAAGAAAAATTGACTAATTATCCGCGAAGATAGTTGTAAACAAAAAAATTTGCTTATAATTATAATAAATGCTATAATGTTTTCATTGAAAAAGAGGGAAGAAAATGAATTATTCTAATTATATTGATACTCTTTGGGCTAGACAAAATTATAATGCTCAAGAAAATCAAAAAAATTTAGTGCCAAGAGAATACTATGAAAGACTAGTAAGTGAGATTGATAATATTTTAAAACAAAATCCTGATGCCTCTTTAAGTGACCTGCGAAATATATTAATTAAAGATTCGCAAATTGAAGATAGAATTCGTGACTTTTGTTTAATTAAGAAAAAGACACCGGGCTTAGTTGTATCAGTTCGAACAAATAACTATTATCATGACTTTAGTGCTGGTAATAAACAAGAAGCTGAATATCAAAATGGTAAATATACGCCAAGTACTCAAGGTATGAATAATGATGATATTTTTGATTTAGCTTCAATAACAAAGTTATTCACAGGTATATCCGTTCTTAAATTAGTAGAGCTTGGCTTAGTTAATTTAAATGATGATGTTACTAAGTTTGCTCCTCAGTTTACAAATTTAAAAGGAATAACTATTTATGATTTATTAACTTATAAACCTCTTAAAACTGATAGCAGAGTTGATGGGGCAAAATCAGCAGAAGAAGCCGAAAAAATATTGTTTACTGCTAGCCCAAGAGAAGTTGAACCTAACCAAAGCATTTATAATGATTTTGATGCAATGACATTAAAATATGTCGTTGAAAGCGTTACAAAAATGCGTTATTATGATTTTTTAAAGAAATATCTTCTTGAACCTCTTGGCATGAATGATACTTTGACATCTTTTAGTGATAGTCAAAAGTCACGGATAGTATCCACTAATGGAGATATTAGAATTAATAAAGATGGTAGTATTATAGAAAGAAATTACATTGAAAGAGGTGTATCATCTGATGATAAAGCTAGAATTCTTGGCCAACCTTTCGGTAATTTAAGTGGCCATGCGGGATTATTTTCTAATGCTCAAGATATGGAAAAACTTACTAAAAGTTTTATTGCATCAAGTTTTATAAGTTATGAACTACGTGATGAGATGGCAAGAAATCATACTGGTCATTTATATTCTAAACCTACAGGAGCTACTTGGGCTACCCAATTTTTTGGAATGTTATGTTACTCTAAAAATCCTATTGAAGATATAACCGAGGTTTATCATTCCTTAAGTGGTAATTCTTTTTCTGCCGCAGGCTGGTCAGGAACATACTATACCGTTGATCCTCTTAATGGCATAGGAGTATTCTTTGGCTCTAATAGAACTCATAATCGTGTATCTATTAATGCTTTACCAGATAATGTTAAAACCGCTCCTACGGGCGTTAAATATATAACTTTGCCTGATGGAAGAGATATTATCGATAGTTCAAGATATGCCTATGAAAGAGAATATATTGTTTCTCCAGCCATTGAGCTTTCTTTAAAGCTTAAAGTTTTGGAGGACATTGTTCAAGCTCGAGAAAATGATCTTGAATTTGAATCTGAAGAAGAACACACAAAAGTAATGTAATTATAAAATTGTTAAATTAATCTAATTGGGTAATAATTTTATTTGTTAAAAGTTGATATTTATAATTGATAGTTATAAATATCTTTTTTTAAGTTACGAAATTAAAACGATGTCGAAAAAGGTAATAAATTGTCTTGAAAAAACAGGTAAAAGGTGCTAAGATAAGGGCAAAATCAATGACTTGGTTTGCATCACATATGTCACTGGTTTTAACATAAATTATATAGGAGGTTGATTATTTATGAAGAACAAAAAGTTATATTTTATTATACCGATAGTTTTACTTATATTCATTGGATTTACAATCTTTGCCGTTGTAAATTTTAAAGATGATGAAGAAATACTAGAAGGCAATAAGACACAAGAAGTAGAAGACAATAATGCAGAAGATATTGATTCAGAAGATCATGAATCTGAAGAAAAAGATGATGATAAAGAAGAATCTGATAATAAAAATGATGCAGAAAGCACTAAACCAACATACTATCCAGAAGTAGTAGATCATAGTTATGACGATGCTAAAAAACTAGTAGACGAGTTACAAAGCTTGCTAGGCAAAGCTGATAGTTTAAAAGCTTTAAATAATGTAAGAGATAGTTATAGTGCTGAAGATATTCAAAAAGCTATTGATGCCGTAACAGATAAAGCTTTAAAAAAAGAACTTCAAGCAATGCTAGATGAATTAGCTAAAGTATTAGATGATACTACTGCACCTAAATTAAATATATCAGATGATACAGTATATGGTAGTAGCTTAGAAGTAACTTCTGATGATGAAAATGCTAAGATTACGATAATAGATTCAGAAGGTCAAATTGTTAATGGCAAGTTAAAAGATGGTAAATATACAGTTAAAGCCGTAGACGAAGCTTTTAATGAAGTTACAGCCGAAATTACAATAGATACAACAGCACCACAAGTAACAGGAATAAATAATAAGGCTATAACAAAAGACAATGTAACCTTAAAAATAAATGATCTAACAAAGACAACAGTAAAAGTAAATGGCAAAGAAGTAAAAAGTTTAACATTTGATGATGACGGAATATATGAAGTAGCCGTTGTTGATGAAGCCGGAAATGAAACAAATGTAGCATTTACAATAGATACAACCGCACCAATTATTAATGGAGTAGAAGATGGTGACATTACAGGAAAAATAGTTGAATTAGTATTAGTTGATTTAACAAAGACAACAGTTAAAGTAAATGGTGAAGAAACAGAAGATTTAACATTTGCAGAAGATGGCATATATGAAGTTGAAGTAATAGATGAAGTAGAAAATGCCTCTAATATAACATTCACAGTTGATAGAACAGCTCCTATCGTTACAGGAATAAGTGATAAAGGTGTAACGAATGAAAATGTAACACTTGAAATAACTGATTTAACAAACACAACTGTTAAAATAAATGGCGTAGAATATACACCTAAAAGAGCTTTAAGAGCAATGGCAAGAGCAAAAGTAAGTGCAGCAACACCAAAGAGTTTAACATTTGAAAATGAAGGAAACTATGATGTAGAAATAATTGATGGTGCCAAAAACGTAACAGAAATTACATTTACAATTGATAGAACTAAACCTGTGCCAACTATTACGGCATATTCTGATGAAGGCTTGACATCTGAAATAAAGGCTGGCAGTGTAACTAATGCTCAAAATATTTTCTTAATTGTAGAGTGGCCAGAAGATGTTGAAGGTGATTTTAGTGGCAAAAGCTTTTGGCGCGATGGATTTGATATAGGAGCTACAGTTGGAAGACCAGATCCAGATAATAGTAACAAATATAGAGTTAAACTTTGGACATTAGATGAGCAAGAAAATGAAGCAAAATTTGTTATTTATGCTGATGCTATGAAGGATAAAGCAGGTAACACAAACGATCAAATAACATTTAACATTAAGATAGATAGAAAAGATCCAGAAATAACTGTCAAAGATAGTAATGTTGAAATTACTGATGCTAATAATATTGTTTATTCTGTATCTAAAAAGGATGAGACCGAAATTCTTACTGATATAGATCCTAAAGATAATCATGCAAGATTTAATATTGGCTTGATGGGTGCAGGCGATTATATAATCGAGGCAGTTGATTTAGCTGGTAACTCTAGAACACTTGAAGTAAAACAAGAAGCTAGTTCTAGTGAACCACTAACTAATATCCAAGAAGGAGATACAGTGTATTTACCTGATGGTGATACAAATGCTACACAATTAAGTGATTTACCAAGTGGTGTAACTATTATTGGTGGAGTTAATGGAGAAACGTCAACTATAAATGGTGATTTTACTATTAATAAGGAAAATATAACATTAGAAAACGTAACTGTTGGTGGTACCTTAACAGTAACTAGTTCAAACGTAACTTTAAATAATGTTAATGCTACAAGTACAGGTTCTGGTGCTTTAACAATAGGATCAGAAAATGATGGAAAAACCTATAAAAACATTGTTATAAATGGCGGAAACTATAAGACAACAAACGAAAACAATCAAGGTGAAGGAGCATTAAGAATATTCAATGCTGAGGATATTTCAATCCATAATCTAACCCTTAATGGTGGAATACATTTAATTAATTATAAAGGAAAAACTGCTGATATTTCAGATAACAAGATAATATATGATTATAAAGGAACAACTCCATTAGTAGGTATATTAATAACTACAGATAATCAAGGCGATTACACTGCTCAACAATTATATAAAAATAATGAGTTTGATATGGACAGCTTAACTAATAGTTATTATGTAGCTATTCAAGGTGTAGATTGGCATAATATAGATGCTATTCAAGTTGGAAAATATGTAGAAATTAGTTCTGCTGATCAATTAAGAAAATTATCATCAAATACAAGTGATTATACAGGAAAAAGAATAGTACTTACAGATGACATAGATTTAGCAGGAGAAAAATGGACGCCAATTGATGGAAGAAAGTTGAGTGGAACCATAATAGATGGAGATGGCCATTCAATTAAAAATATGACTATTGAAGTAAAAGAAGAGGCAGGTTTTATAGGATTCAATTCTAGTAATGTCATTATTAGAAATATTACATTTGATAATGCAAATGTTAAAACAACTGCTACTTCACAAGCATATGCAGGCGTTGTAATTTCTAAGAACTATGCAGCAATTACATTAGAAAATGTTAACGTTATAAATAGTAGGGTTGATAATAACTGGCAAGCTGGTGGCCTTGTAGGATTTGCAGAAGGCAATGGTCCAACATTTATTAACTGCTTTATAAAAAATTCATTTGTAGGCGGTAAAAATTCTACTGCTGGCACTCTATTTGGCTTAGGCAAAGTTAATATTACTGTTAAAGGATGTAGTGCTGAAAATGTACAACTATATACTGATGGTCTAACTTGGGAGTCATTACAAAAAAAGAATAATAATTTTTGGGTAGGAGATTTATACGATGAAGGTAAGCTAACAGTTGAAAATAGTACAGAAACAAATGTGACAGTTGTAGGTGAACAAGAACCTCAAGAATCTGTGGCAAATGAAACAAGTAATTCTGAAGAAGAACAAATAAATACAAATTCTCAAGAAACTACACCTTCTGAACCTAATTTAGCAATAAGTAACTCAGAAATTGTTATAGAGGCTTTCCCTTATCTATTTCAACCATTTAATGTAACTAAAATGGGCGAATTAATTGAGGAAAGTAGCCTTACTATTACATCAGCAGATGATTTAGAATTTAATGAATTTATTGCAAGTCACAATTATGAACCTAAAAATGTAATTTGGTGGGCACAATTTAGTTGCGATACAGATAAATGTGAAGGCTTTAAGAAGCAAGGAACAGATGAATTAACTGATACAGTAGTTGAAGGCAGAAGAGGAGACGCTTCTATTACTATAGAAGCTCCAAAAGCAAAAGAAGGATATACTTTTGTAGGATGGGAAAAATCTATAGTAGATTATTGCGGAATGAAAATCCAAGGATTTGAAGCAATATATGAAGAAATTAAAGCTGAAGAAGTAACTGAAAATATTGAAGCTAGTGAAGACGAAATTATAGATAATAATATTAATGAATTAGATATTTTAGAAAAAGTTAATCCAGTTGAAGTACAAGATTAACTGAGAAAAAGGATATGATATAAAAAGATGAAAATGGGAAACCTTTCATCTTTTTAGTTGTATAATTTTATTAGTTTTTTGTTTTCTTGATAATTTTATTAATATGCGTTAAAATTATCATAGGTGATAGTATGCTAGGGATAATTCAAACAGTAGCAATAGTATTTTCAGCTAGTTATTTATTGTTAGTCTTTTTAATTTTTATATCTAAAAAAAGAATTAATAATATTGAATCAAATATATATCGTAATTTGATTGTTATAAATTTATTTACTTTAACTGCAGAAATAGTATTATGTTTTTTATCAAAGATAATATTTATGAAAGCTCCTTGGGATGTTAATGCCATTCCTATTGTTGAAGGTGTCAATCCTGGTCAAAAGTTTTTATTTCTAATAACTAGTAAGATTTTTATCACACTTGTGTTACTATGGTTTGTTAATGTCTTTAAATATACTTTTTATTTGTGTCATAAAAGTACTATGAATACTAATAAATTTAAAAAAGTAAATAATATTTTTAATTTAGTTTATTTAGTATTTGCTTGTATTGTCATAATACTTCCTATTGAATATATTGTAAGTGAGTCAAGTGGTAGAGTTGCTGGAGCGTCTACTAATTTTGCTATGTTGGGTATTATGGCTTGCTTACTTGGTATTCTATTTTATATTGTAGCTAACTTTAAAAAGTTAGAAATTAAAAAAGTTATTCCCCTTATAATTTTAATACTTTTAATGGCTCTTGCTATTTTTGTTCAAATAATGTATCCTGAGTTATTAGTATTTAATACTGTTATCACTTTTATAACAATATTTATGTATAATACAATTGAAAATCCGGATATAAAGATTATAAATGAACTATATCGTAATAAAGAGTTAGTTGAACAAAATTATGAAGACAAGTATAATTTCTTATTTGAAATTACGGGAGAGGCTAGAAAACCTCTTGCCGATATTACCAAGCTATGTAATGAACTTAAAAATCAAGAAGATCCGGCGATTATAAATCAAGGATTAATGTTAATTAATAATATGGTATCTCAATTAAACTTTACAATTAATAATATTCTCGATATTTCAGTTATGGATGCTCATAAGATTAAATTTATTGATACTAAATATGACTTAGAGAAGTTTTGCAATGATATAATTACCCAAATTAAAACTAATATTAATAGTGATATTTCTCTTAAAGTATCTTTACCGAATAAAATGCCAATTTTATATGGCGATTATCTTAAGTTAAGACAAATACTATATTCGCTTATTATTACTCCTGCTCGGGATAAAAAGAATACAGTTATTGAATTTAAAGTCGATTTGATTGAACGTTTTGATTGTTGTAGAGTAATATTTACCATTATCGCGGATAATAGTAATATTTCCATTGAAGATATCAATACTATTTTAAGTGCCACTGGTGAATTTAATCAAAACGATTTATATAATTTAGAGAAGAAAGAATTAGACATGGTTTTATGCCAAAAAGTAATTAAAGTTATGGGTGGTAGTCTAATGATTAAATCCAATAAAAGTGGTACAGAAATTAAGCTTGTTATTGACCAAAAAACTTATCAAGATAATGAAGAAAATTTATTAAATAAATATTTAGATGAGTATAATGATCGAAAGAAAATACTTATTGTAACTCAAGATAAACAAATTAATGATAACATGAAAAAATATTTGGATAAAGATAGGTATTCGGTATTTAGCTATTTGTATGGTAAAGATGCCCTAGATCGAATAAAATCCGGACGTAAATATGATTATATATTTGTATCTGATACTATGGATATGATGAGTGGGCTAGAGTTTTTAAAAGAATTAAAGATGATAAATAATTTCAATACTCCTGTATATATAATGATTCATAAAAATAGTGAAAACCTTGGTAAACACTATATTGATGAAGGTTTTACTAATTATATAATTACAGAAGAATTAGTAAATGGACTAGAAGAATTATTTAAAAGAAATTAAATTGTTTCCTGCTAGATATACTTATAAATATAATGAAAAAGAATAAAGAGGTGTTTTAAATGTTTGGGAAAATTCTTTATATAAGTGATAACGTGGCCCATGTTCAAAATTTGAATATGGGTGATGAAACTACGGATTTGATGAACTTGCATGTTGTTTTTGAAAGTAATGATCAAAGAATCCTTGGGGAAATTACAGAAATTAATTCTGACGTTATAAAAATTCGCTTTTTAGGAGAATATCAAGGTAATAATTATATAAATGGTGTGCTTAGAAAACCTTTATTATCTTCGACTATAAGAGTTATAAATACTCAAGAATTAATTGCTTTAGTAGGTGAATATAGTAAAGATAGTTTCATACTAGGTCAAAGTGCTATTTATAAGCAATTTACTGTGTGTCCTAATATTAATGATTTATTCTCAAACCATTTGTGTATATTTGGAAACTCAGGTTCTGGTAAATCATGTGGCGTATCGAGAATTATTCAAAATATTTTTGAAAATAAGTATGCAGCTGCGAAAAATGCAAACTTTTTCTTTTTCGATGCCTATGGTGAATATAAAAATGCTTTTAGTAAATTGCAAGAAGTTAATTCAGATTATTCCTATAAATTTATTACTACTAATCCCCAAGAGGAAAGCGATGAAAGATTAGCTATCCCTGTTAATTTATTAACACTAGATGACTATGCCTTACTTTTACAAGCTAATACTCATACGCAACTACCAATATTGGAAAAAACCTTAAAGCTTGCTAAAATATTTGCTACAGATAGTGAAGAGAGTCATCAATATAAAAATCACCTTATTGCTAAAGCCTTGATAGCTATTTTGTTTAGTAGTGAAACAACGGCTCAAAAGAAGAATGAAATCTTTACAATAATTGAAACTTGTCATACTCCTGAATTTAATTTTGATACAACGATACAAGGTTTAGGATATACCCGTAGCTTTAGTGAGTGTTTTGAAATAGATTCTAATGGCTATTTTGGTGAATCTGTTTTAATAACAGAGTATATATTAAGTTTTGTTAATGAAGATTTAGAAAATCTAGAGCCAGACCCTCATGCTTTCTATACTTTAAAAGACTATTCTAAAGCCTTAGAATTTTGTCTTATTGGCGAAGGCTTTTTACACAATGATACTTTAGTAGATGAAGCATCTATTTTAAGAGTTAGAATTAATACGATTGCAAATGGGGTAGTAGGAACATATTTCGTTGGTGATAAATATGTTTCTAATACGGAATTTATTGATAACTTAAAAAGTTTAAATAATCGTAAGGCCCAAATAATTAATATTAATCTTGAAGATATTGATGATGTTTATGCCAAGGTTATTGTTAAAATCTTTTCTAAATTCTTATTTGAATATGCTAAGGGGTTAAAAAATAGAGCCTCAATGCCATTTCATTTATTTTTAGAGGAAGCACACAGGTATATTCAAAAAGACAGTGATACATTCTTATTAGGATATAATATTTTTGACCGTATTGCCAAAGAAGGACGTAAATATGGAGTTATACTAGATATAATCTCTCAAAGACCTGTTGAAATCTCTGAGACCGTTATCGCTCAATGTTCTAATTTTTTAATATTTAAAATGACTCACCCATTAGATATAAAGTATATTGAAGAAATGCTTCCTAACATGTCAACAGACGTTATAGAAAAGTTAAAAACTTTGCAACCTGGTACCTGTGTAGCCTTTGGTACAGCTTTTAAAATTCCTATGATATGTCGTTTAGAGATGCCTAATCCAACACCATATTCATCAAGCTGTGATGTAAGTAATTGCTGGCATCAAAATATATCAGTTGCAGATAATACTAGTGCTAGTGCTGAGCAAATACCAATGGTTAATTCTAGTAGTGAATTTAATGACAACATTATTCCTATCTCTAGTATGCAAGATGTTTCTACGTCAAATTCATAAAATTATATTTATTAAATAATAAGTCCATGGTATAATTAAATTACCTAGATAAAGGTTTATAGTTTCATAAAACCGACAATGATAGATATAAGGGAATCTAATTGATTTATGGTGTAGAAGACTTATCCAGTAAGTGAATAAGGATCCTAAAGTAAGTCATGTGATGCCCACCTGCGTAAGGCGGGATTTTATCATACATAAACCACTCTAGGTTTTTATTTAGGATAAAAAAGATGTACGAAAGATTATATAATATATTTACAAAAGAAAAAGTTGAAAAATTACATAAAGCTAACATTCTCTTGGCAGGAGTCGGAGGGGTTGGTTCTTTTTGCTTTGAAGCATTAATTAGAAGTGGAATTAAGAATATTACTATCATCGATTATGACGTTTATGAAGAAAGTAACTTAAATCGTCAATTACATAGTAATATAAATAATATTGGTAGAAAAAAAGTTGAGGTATTAAAAGAATATGCTTTAAATATAAATCCCGAGATAAATGTTAAAATTATTGATGCATTTGTGGATGATAAATTAGATATTAATTTTTCTTCCTATGATTATGTTATTGATGCCATTGATAATATTATGGGCAAATGTCATTTGATTGAAAGGGCAATTAATGCTGATAAAAGGATTATTTCCTCGATGGGCATTGCTAAAAGAGTTGATGCTAGTAAAATAAAAGTTACAACTCTTGATAAAACCTATAATGACCCTTTAGCCAAAAAATTAAGACATGAACTTAAAAAGAGGAATATTAGTGGTAAAATAAAAGTTGTATTTTCAGAGGAAGAACCTGTCAAAATTGATAGTTTAGGCTCATATATGGTAGTTACTGCATATGCGGGTCTTCTTCTTGCTGATGCTGTTATAAAGGATATAATACATGAATGATTTAGAGAAAATAAAAAATGCCGATTTTATAAAAGATTTAAATAATGAAGAACTTGAAAAACTTTCGCAAAAAGTAAGAGAGTTTATTATTAATAAAGTTGCGAAAACCGGAGGACACTTATCTTCCAATTTAGGCGTTGTTGATTTAACAATTGCTTTATTAAAAGTATTTGATGTTAATAAAGATATTATATTATTTGATGTTGGCCATCAAGCTTATACCTATAAAATTCTTACCGGTAGAGCAAAAGATTTTGATAAATTACGTAAAAAAGATGGTTTATGTGGGTTCCAATCCTTGAAGGAAAGTAAGTATGATCATTATGAAACAGGCCATAGTGGTACTTCCATTTCCGCGGGAGTAGGCTTTGCCCTTGCTAATAAGCTAGATAATAGTGATCGTAACATCATATCAGTTATTGGCGACGGTTCTTTTTCAAATGGTCTTGCCTATGAGGCAATCAATCATTTAGGCGATCTAGGGATTAAACAAATTATTATTTTAAATGATAATCAAATGAGTATTTCCTTAAATGTTGGGGCCCTACATAATCTACTTGATAGTATTCGAAGCGCTAAGGGATATAATAGTGTCAAAAAGGATGCTAAAAAGACACTTAAAAAAAGTAAAATTGGTAATTTTATCTATAATAAACTGGATAGTTTTAAAGATAGTTTAAAAAGAATTCATGTTAGACAAGGATCTATGTTTGAAGATCTAGGTATTAAATATTACGGACCCATAAATGGTCATGACTATAAGGAATTAATAAAATATTTGCAGATTGCTAAAGAAGCAGAAGGCCCAATTTTACTTCATGTGGTTACGCAAAAGGGAAGGGGATATCTTCCGGCGGAAAATGATAGTGAAGGAAAATATCACGGTATTGGTTCGTTTGATGAAAAAACAGGTCTTATTACTGCCAAAACCAATTTACCATCTTATAGTGAAATTATTAGTTCTTACGTTTATAATTATGCCAAAAAAGATAAAGATATAATATGTATAACACCAGGTATGTGTTATGGTTCAAAACTCGAAGTTATAAAAGAAAAATTGCCACTTCAATATATTGATGTCGGCATATGTGAAGAACATGCTTTAGTGATGGCTAATACCTTAGCTTTAGCAGGTAAAAAGCCTTTTGTGTTCATCTACTCTAGCTTTATGCAAAGAGGAATTGACGCCGTTATTCACGATATAGCAAGATGTCAAAGCAATGTAACAATATGTATAGATAGAGCAGGTTTTGTCTCTGAAGATGGTTCCTCACATCAAGGATTATTTGATCTTCCGTTATTTTATAGTATTCCTAATATAGTTATTTCACAACCTAAAGATGCTCAAGAAGCTAATAATTTGCTTTTTACGGCCCTTAAAACTGAAGGCCCTTTTGTCATTAGATATCCTAAAGAGAATATTAAATATGATTACTCATTAGCTAAACCGCTGGAGATAGGATCTTGGGAAGTTATCAGAAAGGGTAGTGATATAATTGTTATATCATATGGAGTATTTTTAGCAAAAGCTTTAAATACCGTGGAAAAACTATCCAAGGAACATATTGACGTTATGGTTATTAATGCTCGTTTTTTAAAACCCTATGATACAAGACTATTTAATGAGTTACTAAAAATGCATTTACCTATTATAGTGTACGAAGAAAGCTATCTTTCAGGCTCTTTGGGAAGTGTTTTAGCTATAGATGCACAAGAAGTAGGATTTAATAAATTATTCGTAATGGGGGCTAAAAATGTCTTTTATGAAACTGCTACCAGAGAGGAACTTATTAAAGAGGCTCATCTTACGGAAGAAGATTTATATGAACACATAAAAAGAAGACTGCGTTAAACAGTCTTTTTAGTTTATTCTTTATTAATAAGAAAATCGGCAAGTAGATGAGGGTCCTTTTTACCATCAACTATATCATTAATTAAGAAAATAAGGGGGATATCGATATTCTTACTATATAATAAATTAACTATTGTTTTTAAAGTATAATATCCTTCGACAGTGGTATTATTCAAATATCTTTCTACTTCTTTATGATCTTTACTACTGCCTATTATATAGCCAAAAGAGTAATTACGGCTTTTTTTAGACATACTTGTCATTAATAAATCACCAACACCAGCGAATGATAAAACTGTTCGACCTTTACCTTTCAAAAGCTTAATTAAATGTTTTATATCATGAAGTGATTCATTAATTAGGAAAGCTTGAGTGCTTTCACCATAACCTAGGCCTGCAAGGATACCAGATGCTATAGCGATAATGTTTTTAACGCTACCACATATTTGAACACCAATCAAATCACTTGATTTTCGTAGTTTTAGGGTTGGTCCACTTAAAGCCGTCATAACTTTCGCAATCGTCTTGTCATTTGTTCCCGCGATAGCAAGAGCCACGGGCTCATTATTTATTACATCAATAGCAAACGTTGGTCCAGATATGACAGTAATATTTTTCGTGGGAAGTATTTCTTTGATAATATTTGAGAGTAGTTTGCCACTTTTTTCTTCAATTCCTTTACTTGCAATACATACTGGAGTATCTTTTTCAAAAAAAGGGAGCATATCTTTAGCAACACTTGAAACGTATTTGGAAGCACAAGTGATGAATACAATGTCGGGTTTTACTAAAGCATCTTGAATGGAGCCCGTTACAGTAATATTATTTGGTAAATCGTAACTTTCAATAATTGACTTAAGATTTTTAGTCGTTGCATACTCTTTAATTTTATCCTTGTTTTCACTCCACATGGTTATATCATGGTTATTTTTGGCAAGACAGCTTGCTATAGCAAGGCCGTAGGCACCTGTCCCAATTAAACTTATTTTCATTTTTTACCTGTTCTTTCTTTATATATTTTATTTAAGTTATTTTCGACATTATTATCTTTAGGAATATAATATTTATGATTAACAATATCATCGGGTAAGTATTGCTGAGCAACATAACTATTATAATATTCATGGGGATATTTATAGTCTTTAGAATTAGTTTTTATATGATTAGGAATCTTTTTACCATGTCCCATATTTATATCTTCCATAGCTCTATTTAAAGCGGTATTAGTGCTGTTGCTTTTAGGTGATAAAGCCATTTCTGTAACTATATAGGCAAGGGGAATTTGGGCTTCAGGTAGTCCAACTCTTTCCGCGGCATTTATAGCACTATCAAGTCTTGGACCGATACCTGGATTAGCAAGTCCAATGTCTTCGTAAGCAATTACTGATAGTCTTCTTTCAATGGAATCTAAATCACCCATAGTAAGTAATCTTGCTAGATAATATATACTTGCATCTACATCTGAGCCTCTTATAGATTTTTGCAAAGCAGATAGCATATCATAATAGGCATCATCGTTACCATCAAGATATAAATTAGGTTTACTATCAATTTGTTTTAAAACGTCGATGGTAATTTTATGGTCACTGCAACTATAGTAGGCCACCTCCAAAAGATTAAAAGCACTTCTTAAATCGCCACAGGCATAGGAAGCAATATATTTGGCAGCCTCTTTAGTTATCGAAGCATTATCTAAGGCTTTTATTCCTCGATTAATTCCTTTTATAATATCTTCTTCACTTAATTCATGTAATTCTAAAACTTGTGATCTACTACGAATTGCGGGATTAACTTTCATATAAGGGTTAGAAGTTGTAAGGCCAATTAAAATAATAGAGCCATTTTCAACATAGGGAAGGAGAATATCTTGTTTATCTTTATTCATGCGATGAATTTCATCAATTATTAAGACAATATCATCAAAGCCTTTAGCTTTTTCAATGGCGGCTTCAAAATCAGCTTTATTGTTAATTGTGGCATTTAAAAAAACGACCTCTTTATTTATTTCTTTAGCTATTACTCTAGCTAAAGAAGTTTTACCTGTACCTGGTCTTCCGTATAAAATTAAAGAAAACATTTTATGGTTATCAATTAAGTTTCTAAGAATTTTTCCTTTGCCAACTAAATGCTCTTGACCTAGAATTTCGTCTAATGAATTAGGTCGTAATTTATCTGCCAAAATTTCCATTTTTACCTCGCATTTGTATTATATCATAATTGACTTTAATAATATATGGGTGGTAGAATATTAGACATACAAAAGGAGAAAACTTATGGATATTATTGGCCTTCGTGATATTGTTATGGCAGATGTTAAAAAAAGCATTAATGAAAAATATCACTCTTATGATAATAATACGAGTTGGTATACAGCTTTAGATGAAAACGGAAGCGAAGTGCAAATTAGTAGCCTTTTATTTTCTGCATCTGTTACTTCTTTTAACTCTTTTACTAAATATCAATTTTTAAAAGCTCTTGGGGAAACCTTTACTTATTATAAATTTCAAGCAAACCAAAATGGTGGCTTAAATATAATTCAAGGACGCTGTGTAAGGAGCGATGATGACAAATTTTTAGTAATGGCCAAAGCGGCAACTATCGAGGGTTATAGTGAAGACATTTTTAGGGTTATTTCTCCTCGTTTAAATTCTTTTTGTGGTATTACCATAGAGGATACAATAAATTTTTTAGAGATATATCAAGGTCATCTAACATACGTTTCAGACCCTGAATATGTTTTTGATGTTCATGGGCAAGATATCTTTACGTCCATGGAAGAAGCTGTAAAAACTTGTGAGCAAAAGCTTAGTGACAATCCTTCAAGATAATTAACAATTATCTTTTTTTTTGCTATAATTAAAATAGTGATGTCGTATGAATAATGATTATATTAATAAGTACTTAGATTATTTAAAATATGAAAGAAAACTATCTAATAATACTTATGAGTCTTATTATTATAACTTAGATAAATTTAATAATTTTTTTGCTAAAAGAGATTTACTTACGCTTTCTACTGATGATATAAGAAATTTCTTATATGATGAAAATATATCCGCTAAAACAAGAGCTCATTATTTGACAGTTATTAACTCTTTCTATACTTATTTACTCGAAAATAAAATAATTGATAAAATACCTACTAGCACTATTAAGCTTCCTAAACTTGCCAAAAAGCTCCCAGAATTTTTAACTATTGAAGAAGTTGATAAGCTTCTAAATATTAATCCTACAAAACCTATAGATTATCGCAACGTTGCGATGCTTGAAACGCTTTATGCCACGGGTCTTAGAGTAAGTGAGCTTGTGAATTTAGAAATTAGCAATATTGATTTTGATGAGTGTATAGTTCGTGTATTTGGCAAGGGTAGTAAAGAAAGAATTGTACCAATTAATGACTCGGCTAGAAATGCTTTAAATACTTATATTAATGAGTATAGAGATTATTTATTAAAAGATAAGAATAGTTCATTTGTTTTTATTAATAATTTAGGCAGTAAGATAACTAGACAAGGTTTTTTTAAAATACTAAAAAAAATATGCCGAGAAAACGGTATTGAAAAACACGTTTCTCCGCATACTTTAAGACACTCTTTTGCCACCCATTTATTAAATAATGGGGCAGATTTAAGAGTTATTCAAGAACTTCTTGGGCATAGCAATATTACTACTACTGAAATCTATTCACATATATCTAATACAAAGGTACATGATGATTATAGCTTTCATCCAAGAAACGATCAAGAATAATTAATTATTTTGCACTTGATTTTGCATTACTTCTGGCGTTAGATCTTGCATTTGATCTAGCGTTAGAGTTAGCTCTGGCATTTGATCTTGCATTAGAGTTAGCTCTAGCGTTGCTTCTAGCTTTTGCACCAGCAGCATTTGCGCGTGCTTTACTATTATTCATATTACCTCCTACAAATAGTATGGATAATATTTAATAATATATCATGGAAATAATTGGAACTTTAATTTTCTCTTTTTAAAGTCATTTCGGCAGGTTCAGGAATATCCTCACTACCAAATATTTCCTGACTATTGTTTACAAAGCCGTCATGAAACCAGGTAATGCTATTAATCCAAGTATCCATTGTAGCTTTGCAGGAAAGCAAATTAGCATTATTGGGATTTTCATAAATTTGATAGATTAAACCGGCATTGCCAAATACATAGGTGCCAGCAAGCTCATATATATTTTGAAAGCCAAAGGCTTCATATCTTTTTAAATTTCGACAGTGAGCTATAATACCTGCTTCAGGGCTTACATAAGTATAAAAGCCCGCACTACCTCTTAAACCGCCAAAATTATTATTATTTTGCGCAAGATTACTTGTAAGTCTTCCTGTTTCTAAATATGTTATTCCTAAAAGCCAATACTTATCTATTTGTAATAGGTCACAAACATGGCCAAAAAATTGTTCAAAAGTTTGTCCATTTGCAAGAATATGATCTGGCGATAGAGTAGTAATAGAGGAATCGAGGACAAAATTATCAATTGAATAGCCATAATCTAATAAACTGATAGCCAAATTATTATTGTATAACTCGTGAACGAATATTAGACAAGCGGCCTCTTTACTATTGATATCATAATTATCAGTACCAATTATATCTTGAAAATCTAGGGTATAATTATTTGTTACTTTACGAGCAAATTCGACTACTTTTTCACCATCTAAATGAAAGTAATTAGCATAGGTTTTTATGTAGTTATCATATTCTGATTCTTCCTTAATTTCACTTACGTTATACGAAATGTCTTTATTATTTTCATCAAGCATAGCATAACTATTGTCATCTACTAATGAGTCACTATCCAATAAGTAGGGCTCTAATACATCGTCTTTTTTACCTAAGGTACCAAAATTAATTTTTGATATACTTAAAACTAGTATTCCTAAAGCCATGCCAAGGGGAGCAATATGGCTGTGGAAAAAAGAAAATCTTTTTTTGTGAGCTTTAGTAGGAGGCTTCTTAGTAATGATTTTATTACCTTCCTCATCAGTAATAGTCAAGTTATATCCCTTGGCTTTTTTCACTTTTGCAATGTCTTTTCTTAATTCTTTAAATTTTTTATCATTAAGAACCCTTGTATCATTTAATATCACTATTACAGTAGAGGATTTACCAAATTTCCTTTTGCTTTTTAAAATAATAAACTTGTCTTCATATGTTATAGTATATCCGGCATGAATAAAGTTTCTAATAATGGTTTTATATTCTTTATGGTTTTTAGAAATTTTTTCACCATTTAGAAATTCTTCAAATAGAAAACCATTCTTTTTCCAATATATAGCATATTTTTTAGGCATTTATTTCTCCTTCATTAATTTTATTCATAAGAAATTTATTAATGAATTTCCATTCATCACTAGAAGAAACATCATAAATTCTTATGACATTATTTTCTTTTGGTTCATATTTACCTACTAAGATATCTATTTTATTATTTATTTTATCTTTCTTGGCATAAGCTATATAATGATTATCATTATTATGGAAAACAGCGACGACTTTACCTTCGTGACGTACATTATTAGCATCCAAAAAGCTTATTATCATATTAACCAAAAACCCCTTTATAACGGCATATTCCCGTTACAAGCTCTATATTCTAACATAAAATGCTTTTTTTAGCAAGTTTGGATGCTTTATAGCATATATATTGTTATGAATATAAAATTGGCATTAATATTATCATTGCTTGCGGGGCTTTCCACCGTAGTAGGGGGTTTACTAATATTCATTCCCTTTAAAGAGAAAAATAAAGATAAGATTATTTCTTTTTCTTTGAGCTTTTCAATGGTGATTATGATCGGCGTAAGTATCTTTGATTTAATTCCTGAGGCTATCAAAGAAAGTAGTAATAAGGTTTTGCTTTTAAGCCTAATAATCCCTCTTTTAGGAATAAGTTATTTATTATTGAAGTTAATTTATCATCTTTTAAATAAAATTGATAATAAACTTTATAAGTTAGGTATTTTATCAATGATAACATTAATGATTCATAATTTCCCTGAGGGAATTCTGACTTTTTTAAGCACCTATTTAGATACAAGTTTGGGAATAAAGTTAACAATAGCTATTGCCATGCATAATATTCCTGAGGGTATTGCTATAGCAGTTCCCATTTTTTATGCTACCGGCTCAAGGTTAAAAGCCATTAGTAAAACGTTCATATCTGGTTTAGCAGAACCTTTAGGAGCCATTTTATCATATATTTTCCTAGCAAGATATATAAGCCCATTTGCAATATCACTTATTTTGGTTATTGTAAGTGGCATTATGATCACGTTAGCACTTGAAGATATTTTCCCTGAAGCCTTAAAATATAATAGCAAAAAATTTATTGTGATAGGTATGCTGACAGGATTAATATTTATGATTATAAGTTTAATAATTTAATTGAAAGTGATATAATCATATATGATATGAGGTAATTATGAAAAAGTTAATTCTATTTTTCTTATTATTAATTCCCAATGTTGCTTTAGCCCAAGAGATTACTTCAAAGTGCACAATAACCTCAAATAAGACCGTATATAAGGAATTAACGGATGATGATTTTACTTCTTATGTAAGCTTTAATAAAGATGAAGAAATTAATATTATTTGCCCATCGAAAATTACCTATCTTTATATAAGTTATGATAAAAACTATGTACCGGGCAAGATAACGGGTAATAAATCTTATTCTTTAGGAGAAAATGAGTATCTTCATGAACTTGTAAAACTTGAAGATGAAGACAATATAACAATAAAATATGATGAAGATTATATATTAACGGATATTTATGTTTTTGATGAACAATTACCTAATTGGGTTCAAAATTGGGAAAGATTAAGTGATTGTGACTTAATGCTTTTTTCAACTCACTCTGATGATGAGCAACTATTTTTCGCAGGCTTACTTCCCACCTATGTTGATCGGGGTAAGAAAATCGAAGTAGTATATTATACAAATCATTATAATAATATCAGTAGATACCATGAGCTTTTAAATGGCCTTTGGACTCTAGGAATAAAGTATTACCCAGAGATAAGTGTTTTTCCTGATGAGTATTCAGAAAATCTTGATGATGCCTTAAATTATTTAAATGAAGCTGGTTATACTGAAGATGATGCCATTAATTTTCAAGTTGATATGATTAGAAAATATAAACCTAAAGTAGTAGTAGGGCATGATGAGAAAGGGGAGTACTCTCATGGCCAACATATTCTTAATACCTATACCCTAGAAAAAGCAATCTTTAAAGCCGCGGATGAAAATTATAAAACCAATAACGATTATAAAGCCTATCAAATAAATAAATTATATTTACATTTATACGAAGAAAAGCCTATTGTTATGAATTATGATATTCCTTTAGATTCCTTTGCAGGCAAAACTGCCTATGAAGTTGCTAAAGAAGGATATGCTAAACATTTATCTCAACAATATACATGGTTTACTTCATGGCTTGTAGGTGATAATAATGAATATACCAAAGCTACTGAAATCTCAGAATATTCACCTTGTAACTTTGGCTTATACTACTCCAACGTGGGAGATGACATTAATAAAGATGATATGTTTGAAAACATTGTAGATAAAATAATTGAAGAAAAACCAAATAAGGAACCCGTAGTAGATATAAAAAATATTGACAATAAGATATCTTGGCAAATGATTTTAGGAACCTTTTTAATACTTACTAGTATGACCGGGTTCTTAATAATATTTATAATAAGATCAAGATACACTAAATAAGAAAGGTAAGATACTTAACTTTCTCGAAACTGAGGTTAACATAATATCGATTAAACGAACCAATATAAAATTCTAAATTAACTATATAAAATACATATTTAATTATAGCACAATCACTTCTTAGAAAGATATTATTGTATGCAAAATGACATACAAAATTAAATGCTAAAATTTTATTTGAACATATTTAAAAAAATTTCTCATACGCATTATAACCTTATTATATATAAAATATAAGGATATATACGCGCGTTTATAACCTTATTTAATAATATAATAAGGATATATATGTGTGCGTACGTATAGATAGGGTACCTACTCTTCTTTGCATAAAAAAAGAAAGGGGAGTTACACCTTTCTAGATTGTATTTCAGCTATCTTTTCAAATACTTCTGCTGCATTTCCTTCGTTTATATCATCATAACCAAGTTCTCTTAAAGCTTGAACTTTTATCGTATTTAATTGTTGAGTACGGCTTAATTTTTCTTCATTTTTTTGCTCAATTTCAGCAATAAATCTTCTTCTTGATTCAGCTACTTTAGACTTTGACGCTCCCCCATTGTTGTATAAAGTAAGGCCAGAATATAAAATGCCCTCGAAAATAAATTGGCGATCTTCATCATAAACGAATTCATCAGGTTCAATAAAGCCATTAGTTTTAGCTATATAAGCTAATATGTATTTAATCTCCGGTACATTATCAATAGATTGTAGCATATAGTATAAATACTTAATGGTAGCGATATTAGTAAAGCCCCCTTGGATTAATTTCTCTTTAAGTAAATATACAATATCCGCTAAAAGAAGTTTACCATCTTTATCTACATCAGATAAGTCGAAACTATTTTCAATACTATCTTCTTTCTTAATATTAGCGTGTAACCTCTTCTCTACTTCCATTAAATAGTCGGTAGTAGGTTTTAAAGCTTTAATTTCTTCCTCGGTACCTTCTTCAATTCCAAGAAGTTGTAATAATAATATTTTCTTTTCTTTAGGCCACTTTTCAATACTGTCAAAAGTTAAGTAATTGTATACCATTTGTCTTGAAACACCTAAATATTTAGCTAGCTTTACTTTAGATACCCCTAATTCTTGTAATAATACGTTTAATGATTCCAATTTTTTCACACTACTTTCTTTACATTTTTATTATAAAATCTTAACAGTTCTATGTCAATTAATTTTAATAAAAACACACGTTTTTTAGCTTATTAATAATCTTCAAGCTTAACGCTAACTCTTGTAGATACTCCACTTTCTTGCATCGTAATACCATATAAATTATCGGCATATTCCATCATTTTTTTCTTATGGGTTATTAAGATAAATTGGCTAGTATCTTTCATGTTTTTTAGATATTCGCCAAACATGCTGACATTTTCTTCATCAAGAGGAGCTTCTGCTTCATCAAGAACAATAAAAGGCGCTGGTTTAACATTTAGAATAGCAAATATTAAGCATATAGCAGTTAAAGCCTTCTCCCCTCCTGATAAAAAGGTTGTCGAGTTTAGCTTTTTTCCTGGTGGAACTGCTAAAATATCAATTCCTGTATTTAGTAAATCATTTTCGTCAGTAAGTTTTAAAAGGCCATTACCACCTTTAAACATCACTCTAAACACCTTAGAAAATTCAGTAGCAATGCTATCAAAGGTTGATTTAAATTTTTCCTTCATTATCTCGTCCATATCCTCAATAATACTTAATAACTCTTGTGATGAAGCCTCCAAATCATTACGTTGTTTATCAAGAAAGTCATATCTTTTTTTAAGTCTATCATATTCGGCAATACTTCCCGTGTTAACATTATCAAGGCCTTTTAAATCCATTTTAAGCTTATTAACAGTGGTTCTAGCCTTTTCATGATCCATTGTAAGGTTATACTTCCCTACTGCATTTTCATACGTTAAACTATAGTCTGAAGCAAGCTCTGTTATTAAATTATCAATCTTTACTTCATATTTACCAATTTCTACTTCATTGGCATTAATTTTATTTTCTAGTTCTCTATAACTAGCATTTTGATCATGCATTTGCTTTTCTAAAGAATTTATTTCATTATTTAAATCAAATTTTTTACTTTGATATTCCGTGATATCATCTTCACAAAGTTGTTTTTCTTTCTCTTTATTAGCTATGTCTTTTAATAATTTATCTAAAGAGTCATTTAATTTATTATTACTAACATCCTCAAGGCTAGTAATATTGGAACCGATTTCATTAATTTTGACTTTTAACTTTTCTTTATTATCTTCTTCCATCGAAATAATGAATCTTTTTTCACTTATTTTATGATTAATATCTTCGATTTCTTTATCAATGGAACTATATTTTTCATTATCACTAGCAAGAGCTATATTCTCGGCCTCTAAGCTTGTTTGGACGTCTTTTAGCTGCTTAGTAAGCTTTGTTATAAGACTACGAGAGCTACTAGCCACTTCACCACCAGCTATTGAGCCCCCAGGGAAAGTCACCTCACCTGTTAGTGTAACCATTTTATAGCTATTATTAAGTTCATTAGCAAGTTTAAACATATGATCAATGTTATCCATGATTATGACATTTCCTAGTTGATTTTCAATAATATCTTGATATTTCTTATCATATTTTACAAGATCGGAAGCAATGCCCATGAAGCCGTCTTTATCCTTTAACTTATTTACTAAATCATTATTTAAATAACGTGATTTAATAACGCTTATTGGGAAAAATGTTGCTCTTCCTAAGCGGTTTTCTTTTAAGTATTCGATAGCCTTTTTGGCGCTATTTTGGTCGTCAACCACTAAGAAATTAGCAGAGGCTCCTAAAGCCGTAGTAATTGCGGTATCGTATTCATCATTGTATTTGATAAGAGCGGATATAACGTTATGGATTCCTTTTAGTTTAGGATTATTAATAATACTAGATACACTTCGAGGAAGATAAAGATTATTTTCATTATTTTCTTTTTCTAATTTAATTTTATTTTCTAATGTGAAGATATTTTTATTAAGCTCATTAATAGTGTTATTTTCATTTGTGATTTTAACTTTTAACTTTAGGGATTCATCAGATAGTTCATTTTTCTCATTATTTAGCGTTATAACCTCATTTTTAAGCCCCTCGAGCTTTTTTTCTAAAATATTTAAATCTTTATCAAGATTTAATTTTTCTTCTTTTAAAGATACTAAATTAGTATTAATAGTATCTTTATCAAGATTATATTTAGCTCTTTCCATAATAATTTGTTTTTCACTAGTTAAGGAAGATAAAGAATTAGTAAGTTCAATTAGTTTCTTATTAAGATTGTTAATCGTTTCTTCCAATTTAAGGTTTTCTAATTTCTTTTTTTCAATACCCATAGGATGAATTATATTCATAACAGATAGTTTCTTTTGTAAAAGAGTATTATCTTGTTTTAACTGTTCATAATGATTGGTAAGGTCTGTTATATCACTTGTAATTAAAGCAATCTCTATAGCCTCTAAATCCCTTTTTAAATCAAGAAATCTTAGTGCCTCATCTTTTTGCTTAGCTAAGGGTTCCAAAGTAGTATTTAGCTCTTTAATAATTAAATTAACTCTTGTTAAGTTTTCTTTAGTACCTTCGAGTTTTCTAAGCGCTTCTTCTTTCCTTTTCTTATATTTTAAAACACCTGCGGCACTTTCAAATAAAATTCTTCTTTCACTCGATTTATTTTCTACTAAAGCATTAATATTTCCTTGCGATATTATATTAAATTTACTAGTTACATCAATAAGTAAATCACTTATATCTTTAAGCCTAACATGAGCATTATTAATGTAATATTCCGTTTCACCCGTTTTATAAATTACTCTTTTAATCTCTACTTCATTAAAATCGGTATTAAGAGCGTGATCTGAGTTATCAAAAAGAATTGATACACTAGCTTTTTTAGCTTCTTCACGTGTTTTAGAACCACTGAAAATAACATCGGTCATGCCGCTTTCACCACGTAAAGTCTTAATACTTTGCTCACCGAGTACCCATAATATGGCATCAACAACATTCGACTTGCCTGAGCCATTAGGGCCTACTATGGCGTTTATGCCATTAGAAAAATCTAATTCCATTTTATCCGCAAAGGATTTAAATCCTTGCGCTTTAATACCTTTAATGTACATATTTTACCTAGCACATTTCTTTAGGGCATCTGATGCAGCGTTTTGTTCAGCTTCTTTTTTACTCCGACCTTTACCACTACCTAGAATAATATTATCAACTTTTACATCTACGGCAAACTCAGGAACATGAGGGTTGTCAACCCGTAAAACGTATTCTACTGACTTACGATCAGTTTGAACAAATTCTTGAAGTAAAGTTTTATAGTCTTTAAAAAAGATTTCTTCATTTTCTATTTCCGGAATGACTACATCATTAATATAATCTTTACATTTTTCTAAACCACACTCAAGATATATAACGGCCAAAACAGATTCGAAAGTATCAGCAATAATCGTATCATTAACATGGCCATGTAAACCATTTCCCACCCTAATAAGATCATTATAGCCAACTTTCTTAACATAATAAGCTAAGGCATCTTCACATACATAACTTGCTCTTTCTTTAGACATTTTTCCTTCTTTTAGGTCCGTAGTATTATATAAATATTCAGAGATTAATACTTGAAGTACTGCATCACCTAAAAACTCTAGTCTTTCATAAGATTCGCAATTATTTTCATTAGCATATGAAGAATGAGTTAAAGCCGTTAATAGTAAATCTTGATTATTTATTTTAATCCCATATTTATCTAAAAAATTCATCATAACCACCCATTCTATTAGCTTCTTTAAGTATACCATAAGACAATATAATTGTAAAACGAATTAAAATATAGTATAATCATCTTTGTTGGTGGTTATGAAAAAAATATTAATTTATTTAATAAGAGCCTACCAAATAATACCTTTTTTAGGCCATAAAATGTGCAGATTTACTCCTACTTGTAGCGAGTATATGATTGAAGCTATAAACACTTATGGTGCTTTAAAGGGAATTAAAATGGGTTTAAAAAGAATAAAAAGGTGTCGTCCGTATGGCGATGTGGGATATGACCCTGTACCCCCGAAGGAGGAAAATTTTGAAAAAAATTAATTTCCTAATAGCATTATTAGGTTTATTTTTAGTAATGACAGGTTGTTCTATAAAACAAGATGAAAATAAGGGAGAAATTGTTTATACAACTGAATATCCCGTTAATTATTTAGTAAATGAACTTTATGGTGATAACGCTACTATATCAAGTATATATCCTGTCGATTGTGATATTGATAATTACACCCTTACTACTAAACAAATAAACAATTATGCTAAAGGTGATGTATTCATCTATAATGGGTTAACTAAAGAAAAAGAAATTGCTAAAGATTTAATAAATGAAAATTCTAATTTATATATCATGGATGTTGCAAGTGGCTTAAAGCTAAATAATGATATTACAGAATTATGGCTTAGCCCAAATAATTATCTTATGCTTGCCAAAAACATTAAAGATGGATTAACGGAAAAAGAAAATAATAAATTTACTATTGAAAATATTGAGAGTAAATATAAAGATTTTGAAGAAAGAATTTCACTAATGGATGCTTCTCTACATTCTCTTGGAAAAGCTGCTAAAGAAAAAAATAGTAATGTTATCGTATCTGCAAATAGCACATTTAAGTTTTTAGAGGCTTATGGTTTCGAAGTTATACCTTTAGATGAACAATTAAAAGATACTAAGCTAGACTCTATTAAAACTAATTTTAAAGATCGTAAATATAAATATATTTTAATGCTTGATACTGATAAAGATACAGATATAATTACTGATTTAATTAATAATTATAAAGCTGAAAAAATTACTGTATCATCTCTTACTGTTTCTAATGCTGATTATTTTAATGAAATGAATTCATTTATTGAAAACCTAAAAAAGATTTCAACTGATTGACAAAAGGGCTACTATTTAGTAAAATGAATTAGTAGCTTGGTATGGAGTAGTACTCAAGAGGCTGAAGAGGCGCCCCTGCTAAGGGTGTAGGACGGGTTAAACTGTCGCGAGAGTTCAAATCTCTCCTGCTCCGCCATTTAAGTTAATAATAAAAGTCTTGAAAGAAAATTTCAGGACTTTTTAATTTGTAAAATTAAGCATTAAAAAATACCTCACTATAAGGTATTTTAATTCAAATTTGGTGACCCGTACGGGATTTGAACCCATGAATCCATGCGTGAAAGGCATGTGTGTTAAACCGCTTCACCAACGGGCCATAATGGTGGGCCTGGGGGGACTTGAACCTCCGACCTCACGCTTATCAGGCGTGCGCTCTAACCAGCTGAGCTACAAGCCCACATCAGATGTACTTATTAATTTTATCTTAAAAATTATATAAATGCAACTATTTTTTGTCAATTTTATGATTATTTTGCTTTTTGACATTTATCACAATAGTAAGATGTTCTACCACATATTTTTTCTTTTGTTATTTTATTACCACACTCACATTGCTCTTTAGTATGGACCTTTAGAAAATTTTGGTATTCACCTTTTACGCCCAAAGAAGACGTATAACTTCTAATGGTAGTTCCCTTATACTTAATTGCCATATCAAGCACTTTTTTCGCCCCGTTTAAGATATTTTGACAATCATTTAAAATGAGATTACACCCTAAGACATTTGGCCTCAATTTAGCCTCATAAAGCACTTCATCAGCATAAATATTACCAAGACCTGCTATTATACTTTGATCAAGAAGAAGGCCTTTTATAGTAGTTTTTTTATTCTTTACTTTGTTGTACAAGTATTCTGGCTTGATATCAGTATTAGCATCAGGACCAATATTTTGAAAATAGCTTTTTAACTGATCTTTATCAATTAATTCCATTCGGCCAAATTTGCGAGTATCATTGTAAATTAGTAAGCAATCTTCAAGTTCAAATATGATATGATCATGCTTCTGTATTTCAGCATTTTTATCTTTAACAAAATATTTTCCTTCCATTCTTAGATGACTAATTAAATAATTATCTTGAGTTTCAAATACTAAATATTTTGCTTTTTGTTTAATATCAATAAATTCTTTATTAATAAGTTTTGCCTTAAAATCTTCTATATCATTTTCAATTATCTTATTATATAAAATCTTTATATTTTTAATTCTTTTATGTAATATTTGTTTTTTTAATACTTCCTTTACAGTATATACTTCTGCAAGTTCTGGCATAGAATCCTCCTTTACTTAGTAGTGTACCAATTGTCTCCTGTATCGCTACTTACTTTAAGTGGAACATTTAAATCAACAATATGTTCCATTGTGTCTTTAACTATTTTATTTACTTTATCAAGTTCTTCCTTTTTGACATCAAATATTAGTTCATCATGTACTTGAAGCACCATTTTACTTTGAATCTTTTCTTCCCTAAATTTATCATATATCTTTATCATTGCCATCTTTATAATATCGGCCGCGGTACCTTGAATCGGAGCATTAATAGCCATTCTTTCTCCACTTTGTCTTACCATATAATTAGTGCTACTAAGTTCATCAAGAACTCTTTTTCTTTTAAATAGTGTTGTGACATAGCCATTTTCTTTAGCCTTTTTTACAGTATTATCCATATAATTTTTTACTTCAGGATAAAGCTCATAATATTTATTTATAAAATAGGTAGCTTCACTATTTGTTATTTTAAGATTATCCATAAGGCCATAACTACTGATGCCATAAACAATACCAAAAATAACGGCCTTAGCTTTAGAACGCATTTCTTTCGTTACATCTTTTAGCTCTACCCCATTAATATCCGCGGCGACTTTGGCATGGATATCGCCATCTTCCTTAAATGTTTCTATCATATGAGTACAACCAGTTACATGGGCAAGAACTCTTAATTCAATTTGGGAATAATCACAGCTTAAAAATAAATCATTTTCAGGTATGAACGCTTCTCTTATCTTACGACCTAACTCTTCTCTAACGGGTATATTTTGTAAGTTAGGTTCAATTGAAGATAGCCTTCCTGTTCTTGCTATTGTTTGCTTAAAGATAGTATGGATTTTCATATCATCTTTAATATATCCTTGAAGACCATCAAGATATGTTGTTTTAAGCTTATTTAATGTACGATATTCTAAAATTAAATCAATGATGGGATTAATACCTCTTAGGCTTTCCAAAGTCGCTACATCAGTCTTATATCCCGTTTTATTCTTTTTACCATGCGGAAGACCTAGTTTTTCAAATAATATTTCATTAAGTTGCTTAGTCGAAGAAATATTAAATTCCTCTCCTGCTACTTTATAAATTTCTTTGGTTATTTCCTCAAGTTTAATACTTATTTCTTCATCTTGTCTTTTAAGGGTATCTTTATCTACTTTAACGCCATTTTTTTCCATACTATATAATACTTTTATTAAGGGCATTTCTATATTTTGATATAAATCATACATATCTTCTTCTTTTAACTTTTTTAGCAATGTATCATTAATCTCAAATATTAACTTAGTGCATAAACAAAGGCTATTTATAATTTGTTCTAGGTTGTTTTCTTTAATTAAATTAGGCCATGATTTTATATCATAATTAAATATACTTCCTAAAAGAGCTATATCATCTTTACTATTATAGTTAAGAATATAGCTTGATAGCATAATATCATCTTGACACTCTATATCAACGTCAAGATATAAATTCTTTTTATAATCATAGGTTATAACTTGTTTGGCCTTTAAAGCATCTTTTAAGCGATGCATTTCATTTTTTGGAAAATAATAGTAATATTTACCATCAAAAACTGTTGCTCCTATAACAGTAGCTTTGGTATATATTTCATCTGAAGCCCCAACATATAAAGCTACTTTATCCCCCAGTACAATGTTAATATCATCATTTACTTCAATATATTTTATACTATCATTTACAGGAGAATTTAACTTTTTTAAAAGAGATAAGAATTCATATTCACTATATAATTCTTTAAGTTTATCAATAATAGGACCATTATATTTTAAATCATTTAAATTAATATTTAAGGGGACATCACGATATATAGTAGCAATTTTTTTAGACATAAAAGCATTATCTTTATCATTTACTAATTTATCATGAACACTACCCTTTATTTTATCAATATTATCATATAAGTTTTCAAGGGTGTTATACTCTCTTAAAAGCTTTAAAGCTGTCTTTTCACCAATACCTTTTACACCAGGTATATTATCTGATGCATCACCCATTAAGGCCTTCAAATCAATAATTCTTATGGGATCTATTCCATAATCTTCTTTAAAGGTTTGTTCGTTATATCTTATATAATCATTTTGCTTTAATAGTTTTACATCAATTTCAAAATTAATTAATTGTAATAAATCTCGATCACTAGATATGATTGTAGCATTAAAATCACTATCATTTTCACACATCTTAACAAGCGTACCAATAATGTCGTCAGCTTCATATGGCTCAAGTTCAAGGTATTTTATGCCCATGGCATCTAAAAGCTCTCGAGCAACAGGCATTTGCTTGATTAAATCCTCGGGTGTAGCATTACGTCCCTCTTTATAAAAATCGTACTCTTGCTTACGAAAATTTTTACCAATATCAAAAGCTACGGCAACATAGGCAGGTGATTCTTCCGTTATGATTTTATTAATCATATTAACAAAACCATAAAGCGCATTAGTAGGAAATCCCTTACTATTACGCATCACATTGCCTGTGTAAGCCGTAGCAAAATAACTTCTAAACATTAAATTGTTGCCATCAATTAAAACTATTTTTTTCATATATCCTCTTCGTAATCTATTATACCACGATGAGATAAAAATTTCTTATTTATGGCATCAAATAACTTTATTCTTGAACATTGAAATCGCTAGCAGTATATATGTTCTCGGCATTTGGAATAAATTCATCTTCTTTACCAATACCAATTGAACCAAAGTCCTTAATACAAGTATTCCATAAAGTACTTGCTGTATATTTACCATCTTCATCTTTTGAAACCTCATATGGAACATTATTATAAACAGTAAATAAACGATTATCAATTACTTTATATTCAGCTATATTCATGTCCACTTTTTCTTCAAGTCTAAAGCAAGGAGTAGCCGTTTTCTTAACATATAAAACATCATTTTGAGACATATATTGATTAGCATAACTACTAGACATAACTTTTCTTGCTCGAACTTCAGCCGCAGGTGTCAAATTATTAGTTATCAAATCATTAATATCACTTATATCATGAATATCTTCAAGAAGATAATCTGTAACGGCATAATATACATCATCACTACCATCAATTCTTAAAGTACCTTCACCAACTTGAATATCTCCTTCCAAGATGTATGTTATAAGGAAATTATTATAAAAAGCGTTTCTTACTTGTTCTTCAACATCCTTTTCATTATATTCAGTAGGATTTTCTTTTTCTTTAGGTTTATTATTTTTTATTACTAGATATACTACAGCTCCAGCTATTAAAGCTAAAACACATACTATACTAATGATAATAATTATTAATTTCTTTTTATTTTTACCACTTTTCATTTATTTTTTCTCCTTATTTTATAACATAATAGTTAATAGTTACACTATATTCCCAATAATCACGATATTGAGTACATGGATAATAGCATGTGCCATTGCTGTATGATCCATATGAGCAATGGCTGCACTCACTACCATTTCGATAATCGCCAGAATTACAAGTATAATCTTCATACCCTGAACACGAAGCTTGATAATTACCATCCCAATCGCAATTACCCTTACATGCCGAGTCAACAATTGTTTCTTGTCCATCAGTACATGGCCCTGATGGATTATTACATCCCCAGAAGTTGCTTGGGTCATCTCTAGAGTATCCCGTATCGCACGAAGTATAAGGGTCGTCACCTCCCCAACGTTTCCATTTACCATTGACACACTTCCAAGGTTGACGTTCAGTTGGGCAAGATGTTATTATATATCGAGTTCCTAGATAATACGAATTTCCACAAGCATCACTAGTATAATAATTTTCGGGTGTACACAACCCGTCACTGGTAGGAGATCCACCTCTTGGACAGTAATAACCGGTAGAACATGTAAGGGAAGCAGTATATGTACTTAAATAATATGTACTACTGCATGTACCTGTATATGGTTGGGGATCATTTTGTCCACCATAGACATTAACATAAGCATAGGAGCCAGATAGACTAGCATTAATATATCCTTGATCTGTTGTATAACTAGCTATTTCAACAGGATTATCTAATTTAAATTGGTTACTAATTGATGAAGATGAATAACTAGATAAACTACCTTGATATGTTTTTTCAATAACGATATCTTTAACTGTTACATAACTATATTTCCAGTTGCCCGCGGCATCTATTACATGGAAATAATATGTTTTGTTTTCATCTGCGGTATAGTCAAAAGTTACTTGACTATTTGTTTTAGTTATATTAGTAAATGTTGATGGTTTACTACTGCTTGTTGTAAAAGCATATCCTACTATGCCAGCTTTAGTATCTAAGGCAGTTCCTCTAAGTACAGTTGATTTTCTATATCCTGACATCGTATTTGATACATTTACAGAATCGATAGTTTTATCGACATTTTCTACTTTATAACTTGCTTTTCCTATATTCCCTACATTATCTTTAGCATATAAATAATATTCTCCATTTTCTGTGGCACTAGTTGGGCAAGTTACATTAGTTTTACTATTTGTTCTTGTTATCGTTTTCCAACCTTTATCACTTGCTGATGGTGTTTTATTTGTTTTTGTACACATCCAAGCTACTACGCCTGATTTTTGATCTTCAACTGTTCCTGTTAAAGTTACAGATTGTGAATAGGTATTATTATCTGGTGTTCCAGTTAAAGTTACACTATCAAAACCTACATCCATATTATTTATTTGTAGTGATGCAGATCCATTTGGTGTTACTTCACTTTTATTTATGTTTCCTACAACATCCTTAACCCATACATAGATGTAGTCGCCTTCTTTTAGAGTTTTTAAATCTTTGGTCACTTTTACTTTTTCACTTGTTTTTCCTGATGGTGTTACTTTTGTCCAAGTAGTAGGTTCTTTAGTATCATAAGTTATTTGATAGCCATATATTCCTGATTCAGCATCACTTAATTCAAATGATATATTCTTCTTAGTTGACCAGTTTTCCGGATTTTCATCAATTAAGTTATATACTTTTGGTGGTTCTCTATCTATTTTTACACTGCCATATGCTGTATATTTATTATTTCCTACTCTTACTGTTACTTGGAATGTATCATTTACATATTTATCATCTATTACTAGTTCTTTTCCCGTTTCTACTTTATCAGGTGCTAATGGTGAAGACCAACTATAGCTGGCACTAGCTAAATCAACACTTACTAATCCGGTTGTATCTACAGATAGAGTTACTCCTTGATTAAACCATTTATCACCTTTTAAGTCTTGTTTTTTATTACTCGTATCATTATTTAATCTATATTGGATTTTAATTGCTTCATCATTTAATACTGTTACATCACAAAGAGGATTTTCATCTTGTTCAAGATTTGCTTTACCATTACTATAATTTATAACTTGGCAATTAATTGATTCTTCATTTCGCGGATCATATATTTGCTTTGTTTCATCATCTGCTTCAATTAATCCTTTATCAATAAGAGTTTGCACAAACATCTTATTTACACCAGTTTCTTCAGCATAATTTTCTGCAGCAACTTCTATCTTACTGGCTAATGATTCATATTCTCTTTCATTTACTCTACTTCTGACTGTTGATACTGATACCATTGCTAATACTGCGATTATTCCTAGTATCACTATTACAGCGATTAGCTCCATGAGTGTGAAGCCCTTATTTTTTACTTTCTTCATTTCCAACCATCCTATTATCCATATTCTATCACATTTGTTTTTATCATGTCTAGATAATAATTAATAATAATAGATTTTTATGAACTACTTAATGATTTTAAAAACGATAAAACAGATATTTTAAGCAAATTATCTGTTTTTAAAATTTTTTATAAGCAAGATTATTTAATAACATAATAATTAATAGTTATGTTATATTCCCAATAATCACGAAATAGAGTACATGAATAATTGCATGTGCCATTGCTGTATGAACCTCTTGAACAAGAGTAACAATCGCTATCATCTCTATAATCGCCAGATTTACAAGCATAATCTTTGTTTCCTGAACAAGAAGCTGGATACTTCGTAAACTTACAGGTTGCATGGCATCCATATTTACCATCATTTGTACTTCCGTCTGGGCTACAAGCTCCTTCAGGACTTGTGCAATCATAATAGTCTTTAGGTTTTTCAGGTAATTTTATTCTAACATAGCCTACTTCACAAGGTGTGGCGCCATAATTATCATCAACTTGTGTCCATGTTCCGTTGATACAAGTAAAGTGTTGATACGGTATTGGGCAAGTGGATAATTCATATTCATCGTCTAAGTAATAAGTGTGACCACACTCATCAGTTATACGAGTTTTAGTAGGATAGCACCATCCATCACTGCCAGCGGTACCACCATCTGGACAATAATAACCTGTAGAACATGTAAGAGAAGCAGCATACGTATTTAAATAAGATGTACTACTACATGTGCCTGTATATGGTTGGGGATTATTTTGACCACCATAGACTCTGACATAAGCATATGAATCTGAATCTGATAGACTAGCACTAATATATCCTTGATCTGTTGTAGAACTAACTATTTCAACAGGATTGTCTAATTCATCTAATTCAATTTGATCTTCTATATTCGAAGATGAATAGCTAAATAAATTACCAGGATATGTTCTTTCTTCAACTATGTTTTCGACTTTTACGGAATCATGATTCCAATTGCCGGCTGCATCTATTACATGAAAATAATAAGTTATGTTTTCATCTGCTTTATCATAGTAAAATGTTACTTCATTTTTTGTTTTAGTTATATTAGTAAATGTGGATGGTTTACTACTGCTTGTTGTAAAAGCATATCCTACTATACCAGCTTTGGTATCTAGGGCTGTGCCACTTAATATAGTTGATTCTCTGTATCCAGACTTGGTATCTGATATTTTTACAGAGTCGATAGTTTTATCGACATTTTCTACTTTATAGCTGGCTTTTCCTATATTCTCTACATTATCTTTAGCATATAAATAATATTCTCCATTTTCTGCGGCACTAGTTGGGCAAGTTACATTAGTTTTACTATTTGTTCTTGTTATCGTTTTCCAACCTTTATCACTTGCTGATGGTGTTTTATTTGTTTTTGTACACATCCAAGCTACTACGCCTGATTTTTGATCTTCAACTGTTCCTGTTAAAGTTACAGATTGTGAATAGGTATTATTATCTGGTGTTCCAGTTAAAGTTACACTATCAAAACCTACATCCATATTATTTATTTGTAGTGATGCAGATCCATTTGGTGTTACTTCACTTTTATTTATGTTTCCTACAACATCCTTAACCCATACATAGATGTAGTCGCCTTCTTTTAGAGTTTTTAAATCTTTGGTCACTTTTACTTTTTCACTTGTTTTTCCTGAAGGATCAACCTTTGTCCAAGTAGTAGGTTCTTTAGTATCATAAGTTATTTGATAGCCATATATTCCTGATTCCGCATCACTTAATTCAAATGATAAATTTTTCTTAGTTGACCAGTTTTCAGGATTTTCATCAATTAAGTTATATACCTTTGGAGGCTCTCTATCTATTTTTACATTTCCATATGCTGTATATTTATTATTGCCTACCTTTACAGTTACTTGGAATATATCATTTACATATTTATCATCTATTACTAGTTCTTTTCCTGTCTCGACTTTATCTGGAGCTACAGGTGAAGACCAACTATAGCTGGCACTAGCTAAATCAACACTTACTAATCCGGTTGTATCTACGGATAGAGTTACTCCTTGGTTAAACCATTTATCACCTTTTAAATCTTGCTTTTTATTACTTGTATCATTATTTAATCTATATTGGATTTTAATAGCTTCATCATTTAGAACTGTTATATCGCAAAGAGGATTTTCAGCTTGTTCAAGAGTTGCTTTACCATTACTATAATTTATAACTTGGCAATTAATTGATTCTTCATTTCGCGGATCATATATTTGTTTTGTTTCATCATCGGCTTCAATTAATCCTTTATCAATAAGAGTTTGCACAAACATCTTATTTACGCCAGTTTCTTCAGCATAATTTTCAGCAGCAACTTCTATCTTACTGGCTAATGATTCGTATTCTCTTTCATTTACTCTACTTCTGACTGTTGATACTGATACCATTGCCAATACCGCGATTATTCCTAGTATCACTATTACAGCAATTAGCTCCATGAGCGTGAAGCCCTTATTTTTTACTTTCTTCATATTCTACATTCCTTACTACTAAGCCTATTCTCTTATAATTGTATTATATATATATATATATAGTCAAGCATAAAAAAAGAAAAACTAACATTCATAGTTTCCTTTTTTAAAATTATTATTAGTAATTATATTCCGTTGTATCTTCAACTGGTAAAGCATGATCTTCATCAATAGGAATGGTAGCTATTGTATTACCATCAACGTCCGTAACTATAACTTTACCATCTTCTTCACTAAATGATATGTTTTCGGAATCACATGGTTCATCATAATATATATAGTTAAAGTCTTTGCTATAAATTTTAATCATAAAGCTAGTACTAATTAAAGCATTACAATTTTCTAATAAATTGACTACCTTAAAGTCATCATCAATAATTGTATTTCCTTGATAATCGACAACTATATAGTTGCCTAAATTAGTTTTGGCATAAATAAAATCTTTATCATAAGTATATATAGCGTCCGCGATTTTAGCTGTTAATTCATTTTCTGTTTCATCAATTAAACAATAATATCCATCTTTATTTACAATAATCTTATCTATACTTATTTTATCATCCACTAAATCATTACCCGTTAAACCCATATAATCATAGGTAGGATTAATAACATAAGAGCCTGTAAAAGGATCGAATAAACCATATTTAAATGTTTCATCTTGAACAATAAGTAAGTTTCCTTGAATGCCAATACCATAATCTTTCACCGAATTTAAGTTATAAATTATTTTATCGTTTTTTACCCAATAGTACGATATTTGTTCACCATCTTGAATAAAAGCAAATTCATCATTGTAAATAGGTAGCATGGCTGCGTCTATACTTTTATATTCATTATCAGCATCATCAACCGTCGTAGTTACCCGGTCACATAAATTTTTTTGCTTGCATTCATAAATGCCTAATAAAACATCATCAGCACTATAAAAGTATAATTTATTATTATTTTTATAAAGATGTTTAGGGTTATCACGATCAAGAATACTACTATTATGTTTATGAACCCCATATATCGAAGCAGGAACAAAAAATAGTAAAAGAATGATTAAGATTGGCAATACAAAATCATTCTTTTTCACTAGTATCTTCTCCTTTATCTTTATTATCGTCTGGCTTTTCTTCTTCGTCTGTTGCTGGTTCAGTTATTTTTTTACCTTGACGATCATATTTATAAACCATTTCTGTCTTATCACTTAACTTAATCGTAATAACGTAGCCGTCTTTATTATCAACACTAATATCAGTATATTTAATAGAACTTAAATCAATTTCCTCTTGAAGAATACCTTTAGCATCTTGATCATAAGAATATAAGTTTAGCTTTTTATCTTTAACACCAATTAAAAGATCTGACTCAAGTTTAGCAAAATCTAAATCTACACTAACTATTTTGCCATTTTCATTATAAACAGTATATTTCTTATCTTTATTTACAATAAAATTACCATATGAATAATCCACTATTGTATATTTACTACGAATAATTTCATTTTCTGGTGATAATTTTGTAAGGTCAAACAAGCGATAGTATTCAGAGTCTTTAGCAAGTAAATAATCATTTTTAAATATAGATATACTACTATAATCAAAATTTAATTTTTTAGATGCAGTTGTAGCATCAATTTTAATGACACCATATTTACCACTGGTATTTTGAGCATAAACAAGTTCATCTAAACTAGATATATGAGACACATCAGCAGTTCTATATAAAACATCTACTTTTTGATATGTACCTAATACTTTAGCATTTTCAATATCTGTAATAACTATTCTTTGATTAGTATCACTAGAACTAGTATCTCTAATAAAGACATACTTATTATTTATAATTGGAATATATCCCATAGTATCAGAATCATTAACAATATTTTGCGCTTGAGCTACAAAACAATTATCAAGAGTCTTCGTAGAACTTGTAACATTATTTTCATTAGTACATGTATAACTACCTATTAAATCAGTTTTCTCTTGATCAGCGTAAAAGAATAAAGAACCATCAAAATAATTTACATAAGGAAGTTGTTTGCTTATCCTTCCTTCATTAACGTTAATTTCTCTATCTTTGCCATCAATCTCGATTGTAATTTTAGCATCATCTATCGTTAATGAATATGCACTCTTCGTTTCTTTATAATTATTCTTATCATCAAATATGTATGCTGGGCGATATTCTTTGGCTTTTAATTTATAGCCCGTTTCTGTTAACTTATATAATGTATCATCATAGGCATAAATTCGGCCATCTTTAATAGCAAAAACATAGTTATCTTTAAAATCAAGATATTCTATACCATCATCTTGAATTAAAGCCGTTCCTTTATAATCATATAGCGCATATTTATCACTAGTATATAAGGAAATATACTTATCACTAAATTGCTTTATATCACCGTTTAATTTAGCCGTTAAGACTTCATTAGCACTATTTATTAAGAATGATTTATCATCTTCTTTAGCAACAAAAGCTTTAGAACTATTCATAATGCCAAGATATTCATAAGAAGGTTTTATTAATTCTTCATAAGAACTATCTTTAAAAGATAGAATACCATAGCCATTGGCTCTTTCTTTAACAACAACATAATTCTCATCTATGTTACCAGTTTTAATAAGTTCATAATCACCATAACTAGCTTCTTCTTTCATATCATATAAACTTATTTTATCTTCATCAAAGACAAAGACATATCTATTAGAAATAACTTTTGATGTTCTTTGAATTTCTTCATTTTTACTATTAAGATACTCCGCTACATCAAAATCATCTTCATTAGATAATGGAGCTACATAACATCTATCAACGTCTTTATTTTTACACTCATATTTTCCTATTTCATTATCACTTTCATCAAGAAATATTAAAAAACCATTTTGATATTTATAATTGTCTTTTTCAATGACAATTGTTTCGGCAGGATCAAGAGGTTTTTCTTCATCCTTTTTAAGAACTAAGAAGTATACCAATAAAGCAATTATTACTAAAATGACTATAACAGGTATAACAATAATCGCAATTTTTGTTCCCTTAGGTAAATCCGACCATTTTTCTTTAAAGCTTTTTTTATTATATTTATTACTTCTTTTAGGCATAGGTTTTACTTTAAGTTCAGTATCAGAAATTTCTTCTACCTCAACACTATCCATTTTCGCGGTTTCTTCATCAGTACTATTAAGTTCAATGATTGTATTTTGATTTTTACTTTCTTCGATATCATTTAAATCGTCTATATTTGGCATTATATCACTTCCCTATTTTCTTTTTAGATTATATCAAAAAAAATTATAAGTGTAAACTCCAATAAGATTTTTATAAAAAATAAAAAGCACCATTAAGTGCTTAAATTTATTTTCGCGTTGAATCAATTTCCTCGGTTAAATGCTTTAAATAAGCCTTAAAGCAAAGATTAACACCTTTAGCTTCTGCTAAAAAACGACAAAAATAATGATCATCATAATACACATCACAGGCTATATCTGGGTCAAGTTCATCATCTTTGTGCCAAGCTTCACACCATGGCATTGCTGGTTGTAACCATACGACTTTTTTGCCAGTTTGTTTAGCTAACTCTTCCTGCGTAATAGCCTGAGGATTATCTGATATTAAAACAATATGATCAATATAGTACATTCCTTCAAGCTCATTAACGTATGAAACAGTTTTAGTCAAAAGTGATCTTGGATCATAATGGCACTCTCTTTCCCATGCTCCAGCTCCTTTTGAACGATCGATATCAAGATACCATCTGTTAAGTAAAGTTTTACCTATAAGGCCAAATGGATTAGTTTGGTAGTGAGTTACTCCACTTGCATCGTTTTGACCCATGACTTCAATCATGCTAGCTTCGCTAAGTGCCGCAGAAATATGGTTTTCCCATGTGTAATCGCCAGCATAACGATCAACTTCAGGATAGCTAATATCCGTTATTATCGAAAGTATCGTTTTAGCATTGCCAGATTTTTGGCCAAGTGTTTTGACATTATTAATAAAGTCTAAAAATGTTTGATAAAAATCATGGGCATCTTTTTCAGTATAAGTGTCCCATAATGTTCTCAAATCAACATAAATTAATATAGCTTTTTCCTTATCCATTTTTTCCTCTTTAATGGTTGTTTATTATATATTAAAGGAAATTTTATTGCAACTATATTATTTAGCTTATAAAATATTTTAAAAGAATTGGTCCCAATATTAATAACATAATAAGAGGAATAAAAAATAAGACAGATATTATAGATATTTGGGTAGGTATTTTATTAATCTTACCTTTAATATTTAAAATTCGCTTATCCGTTAAATACTCAATTTGATTATTAAGAGTATCAATAACATTTGTACCATAGGTATATGATTCAATTAAATTTAAAAGAATATTATTAACGTTTTTAGAAGGTATTCTTTCTTTCGCAGCATTTAATGCTTCCGTTAAAGATTTACCTATTTCTACTTCTTTTAAAACCTCTTTAAATTCACTAGCCATTTCACTATCTATGGCATTACAGGTATTTTCTAAACAGATTTTTAGATTTTTCTCGGTTTGTAAGCTTAAAACCAGAATTTCAAAAAAGAAGATAGCATCTTTTTCGATAATATTAGCCCGTTTTTTTATTCTAGTATCAAGAAGTAAATAATCATATAAAAAATATGAAATAATAGTTAATAAAGGAGCAAGGAAATAACCATAATCAAACATAAATAATGATATTAAAAATACAAGTACTAATAAAATAAATTTACAAATAAGATATTTATTAATATCAATTTTATTATTAATACCTAGAAGATTAATCTTGGTTTGCGTTTTATTAATTATATTTTTTGAATAAAGTATTTTAACAATGTAATCTATTTTCATACTTCATCCACCTTCATTATCTTACGAATAGCTATAATATAAACAACATATAAGGTAATCATAATTCCTAATACAACAAGCCCAACGATAGAGTTAAAAAACGGAGCAAAATAGTTATGATCAAAGATCATAATAAATAAAATAAAAATAAAAGGAATAAAGCATAGGAAATTTTTTAAAAGCCTACTTGTTGAAGTTAAAGATTTAAGCTCATCTCTTATTTTTAAACGATTATAAAATCTTTTCTCAATCATGTTAAAAACAGATACAACACTACCTCCGGTTTTATTTAAAAGAGATAGTGATGATGTAATGTATTTGGCTTCATCTACTTTTACTCTTTCATAAAATCTAGCAAAGATAATATTAACATCAAGACCATAGTCTAAATCTTTAGCAATAATTTCAAATTCTTCTTTAATAGGATTAGGAAGTTCATTTTTTATTATTTGCACAGCTTGATAGATATTTTTACCACTTTTAAAAGCCCCATTCATTATAATAATAGCCTGAAGTAGTTGCTCTTCAATTATTTTCTTTTTACTTTGATATAAAATAATAAGAATAATGTCCATAAAATAAAAACTAATAATATTTACTAAAATAAAATGCCATATATTAAAGCTTAAAGTTCTTGTTCCTAATACTAAGAAGTACAATAAGTTAATAAACATTGTGATTACGAATTTACCAGCGACAAAGTCCATACCCGCAAAAGTATTCTTTTGGATATATAATAGATATTTATCAAATCTTTGGCAATACTTTGTAAATAAATGATGTTTCTTAAAAAATGATGATATTTTAGCTACTAATTTTAAATATATTCCCGTTAAAATATCAATAATGGATACTTGATCATCATTTTTGACATTAATAACGTATGGTTTAATTCTTTTATTTAACTTAATAGATAAATAATATTTTATAATAAGAAAAGCCAATATTAAAAAAATACTGATACATATAAGATCAAATAAAAAATTTCTTATTATAATATCTTTCATTATTTATCCTTTCTTAATTATTTAAAATACTCTTCTATATCTTTATAACCATAAGAAACTATCTTATCTAAACATTTAGGCCTAATATGGCTTTTTTCAAAAGTACCATCAACTTCTTTATTTTCCGTTAAGCCTTTTTGCACAAAGCTATAAATATGGTTAAGTTTTATTTCATCATTTTCAAAGCCATTAACTTCGGCTATATCCGTTATTTTTCTTTTTCCATCAGCAAGACGATCAACGGTAACAACTAAATTTATGGCTCCCTCAATATATTCCCGAATTGCTTTAACAGGAAGTTCCATGCTAGCCATTAAAACCATTGTTTCAAGACGATGCAAAGCATCATGCCCTCCATTAGCGTGCAAAGTGGTTAAGCTTCCTTCATGGCCGGTATTCATTGCTTGAAGCATATCAAAAGCTTCCTTACCTCTTACTTCACCTACAATTATACGATCCGGCCGCATTCTTAGAGAGTTACGTACTAAATCTCTAATTGTGATTTCCCCACTTTTTTCATAGTTAGTAGTTCTTGTTTCCAAACTTATAACGTGAGGTTGAAGTAGCTTTAACTCTGCCGCATCCTCAATTGTTATAATTCTTTCATTGGAAGAAATAAAGGTACTTAAAACATTTAACAAAGTAGTTTTACCTGAACCGGTTCCGCCACAGACAATAATATTTAGTTTAGCTTTAACAGCCGCATCGAGAAAGTGCGCCATCTCACTTGTTAATGTTCCCAGCCTTAAAAGTTCATCAACATTATTAAGTTGTTTTTTAAATTTACGAATAGTTATAACAGGTCCTTTTGTTGAAAGGGGCGGAATAATGGCATTAATACGCGCTCCATTTTCAAGCCTTGAATCCACCATAGGATTATTAACATCTATTGTCCTACCCATAGGTTCAACGATTCTTTGAATAGTTCGCATAATATGTGCATCATTAATAAAAGATACTGTTTCGTCTTTAATAAGATTACCATCGATTTCAATATATATCTCTTTAGGAGAATTAACCATTATTTCGGTAATATTATTATCATCAAGAAGCTCTGTTAAAGGGCCAAAGCCTTTTATTTCGTTTTCAATCAAATTAAATAAATGACTTCTTTCAATGGCCGTTAAGTCATATCCTTCAATCGCCTTATTGATTTGTTCATTAATAAAGACTGATGTATCAATATTTTCGGGAATCTTGTTATCAATAAGATTCTCTACTATTTTGGTTCTTAAACTATCAAGTAAATCTTTATCTTTAAATATTTCATAATCACTAATTGTAGCGGGAGCTATATTTTTATTAGAATAATCAAATTCATTTAAAAGGCTACTTTTCATCTTGTACCTCCTCTAGATCATCTATCAAAGTTTTAAACGCTTTATTAATGTTCGGATATGCCTTTGGCATTTTAGGATTTAGAGTTAGTATTTGACCATCATAAATATATTTATCAATAGTAGCAAGATAAAAAGATGAATCTATATAATAGTCAATATTAGCTTTAATAGCATTTTTAATATCAAATAAACTATAATATTTTCTATTAGGGTTTATGGAATTATTTAGCATAACTTTATAATTAGTTTTACCCGCATCTTTAAAAACACTAACAAGATTAGCAGTATTTTTAATATCAATTAAATCATTAGACATAACAAGTAAACATAAATCACAATTATCTAAAATAGTTAAATTAAATTCATTTAAGCTATGGTTCATATCAATAATTAGATAATCATAACTATAAATTGCTCTTTCAATGATTAAAGGAATAATATTTGTATCAAGTTTACTACCTACTCTTGGATCTTTAGCAGATGCTAATATATCAATATTTTCGTTATATTTAGTAACATAATTTTCAATTTTATCAAAAACATGGCCAATATAATCTTCTGCACAGTTAGCGATTGTTTTAAGAGGATTCTTTCGAAGATAAGTAGCAATAGCTCCGGAAGTATTATCTAAATCAATTAATAAAACTTTTTTTTGTAAACATGACAAAACTCCGGCAATATTGATTGCGGTTGTTGTTTTTCCGACACCACCCTTAGTAGAAAAAATACATAAACTTTTTCCTTTTTTCATCTACATCAACTAACCCTTTTTATTATTATTTTATCATCTACTTTAGTCCCTACTAAAGTTAGATTTAAATAACTATCATTTATAAAACTATCAGCTTTTACTTTAATATTAATTTCTAAATCATCATTTCTTTTTATATCAATAAAATTATAATTAATATTATTCTTTTTTAATAATTCTTTAATATTATCATCACTGCATTTATCATAGCAAGAAGATATTACAGTTTTTAAATTACTAATAATTTTCTTCTTTTGATAATTAACATTTATACCTTGGATTGTTCCCATGAATAGTAATAAAATAAGAGGAACAAGTAAGATAACAAAGACTAAAGCTTGCCCTTTATTATTCATATATCACTCTTTTTACTTCCACAGGATAAGGGTTATCCATAACTATATTTAAAAATGGTGATAATAATTCAATTTTTTTTCTTAAGTAATAACTTATCTCCCCATCGGTCGTTACTTCATTAAATGTGATATCTGAAGGTAGTTTATAATTAGCGTTATCAACTACTTCTTCCATCATGTCCTCTAAATCGCTTCTTGTCTTTATTATTTGCGAATAATCAAATATAGCCAGAATTATTAAAATAAGCACTGGGATTATAATAATAAACTCGACTAAAGCTTGCCCCTTATTATTCATCTTTGTTACCTACCATCTTCTTAATTATAAAATAAAATACTTAAAAATACAATCAAAAACGCGCTGGGTTAAAAGTTATCTCAAGTTCAACTTTATCTTGGTTATATATATTCTCTATCTCTTTTAATAATTGATTTAGATTATTGTCAAAAGTATATTTAATAGTTATTTGAAAATGATATATATTATTTACCCTAAATACACTCGCAGGAGTGGGACCATAAATAATAGTTTTGGCATCAACTTTTGGCTCCATATACTTCTTGATATCCGTGGCAACTTTAGCACATAAATCATAATTAGCGCTTTTAATAACAATTAAACAAATATAAGTATAAGGTGGATATTTAAGCTTATGCCTAATATTCATTTCGTATAAGTAAAAGCCATCATAGTCATTATTTTTAACATAATTTAAGACTTCGTTATCAGGATTAAATGTTTGAACTATAACTTCTCCCATTTTCTTATCTCTTCCTGCACGGCCTGCGGTTTGATACAAAAGATCAAAAGTTTTTTCATTAGCCCTAAAGTCTGGTAAATTAAGCGATGTATCAGCATTAATGATACCTACTAAAGTAACATTTTTAAAATCTAACCCTTTAGAAATCATTTGGGTTCCTAATAAAATATCATATTTATTGTCAGCAAAGTCATCAATAATTCTTTGATAACTGCCTTTCTTTGTCGTCGTATCTTGATCCATGCGTATTATTCTAGCATCAGGATAAAGTTCTTGAAGCATTTGTTCAACTTTTTGCGTTCCAACTCCTAAATAATTTAAACTATTTTCATGACATTTAGGGCATACATCATCTTTTTTAGTAACATAGCCACAATAATGACATCTTAGATTATTAGAAGTCTTATGATATGTAAGGGTTATATCACAATTTGGGCATTTATAGGTATAGCCACATGAAGAGCAAGTAATATAGGTTGCAAATCCCCGGCGATTAAGAAGAAGTATTATTTGTTCTTTTTTTTGCAGACGGTCTTTTATTTTTTCTTTAAGTACAGAGGAAAATAAGTAATGTCCTTGTTTAAGCTCCAAAGCCATATCTACCATTTCAACCTTAGGTAAAACCATATTATTTACTCTATTTTTTAAGGTTAATAACGTATATACTTTCTTATCAGCCCTGGCTCTTGATTCTAATGTAGGAGTGGCGGACGCTAATAACAAAGGGCAATTATGATATTTAGCTCTAAAGTCAGCCATATCTTTGGCATCATATCTAGGATTAGAATCTTGACGATAAGTTTCAGAATGCTCTTCATCAATAATAATAATTCCTAAATCCTTAAGAGGCACAAATATACTTGATCTTGTACCAACAACTATTTTTACTTCGCCACGATATATCTTTAAATACTCATCATACTTTTCTCCTGGCGTAAGGCCACTATGAAAAACAGCTACATCAGAGCCAAATCGATCATAAAATCTTTTTACTGTTTGGGTAGTAAGGCATATTTCAGGAACCAAAACAATCGCGGTTTTACCTTTTCCAAGAGCATCAGAAATTAAATGCATATAGACTTCTGTTTTACCACTTCCCGTTACCCCTTCAAGAAGATAAATGCCATATTTGTCTAAGGATACCTTGTCATACACTTCTTTTTGGTCTTTAGTTAAATTGAAAGTATCTTTTATTTCTTTTTTTTCATTATTAAGGCGATATTTTTTTACTTTTATTTCTTTAATTAAACCAAGTTTTTCTAAAGTCTTAGTACTTGATGAATTAATGTCTTTTTTTAAAACATCGCCCTTAATGAGCATATCTAAAATGCTAATTTGCTTAAATCTTTTTTCATTTTCCACAATATATTTATTTACTTCATCTAGCGATTTATTTAAAGTATAATAAGTATCAAATTTATCATATGATTTATTTTGGCTTTTCACTTTAAGTGCTGAGGGAAGCATAGTTTGATATGCGGTTATTAAAGTACATAAGGTTTTTTCTTGCAAATATTTGCCTAGCTTTAATAATTCTTCATTCAAATAAATATCTTTATTATCAATACGATAAATCTTTTTAGTTATAAAGTTTGGTTTAGCGCTTGTGAGTTCTAATACAATGCCAAAAACGGTATTTTTACCAAATGGTACTAATACCTTCATACCTACTTTAATATCACTAACCATATCTTCAGGCACTTCATAGGTAAAACATTTATCTAAAGTTTTAACGGGATATTCAATTATTATTTTTGCGTACATATTTAAGTCCTATATTTATTCCCACGAAGCCACCAACTAAAGAAACTAAAATACTAAAAACAAGGGTTTTATGATTATAAAAAAATTTAAGATAGTTGCCAACATTAGGAATCACCTTAATCATTTTACCATAAACATTTATATCATTAACTAAATGGCCATCGGTAAATTTATTATTATCACCTCGGGTTACATAAGACCCATTTTCGATATTAATAATACGATGAGTTACAGTCATACCATTTTCATCAAAACTTATTACATCACCTATCTTATAAGAATCATGTTTTTTAAGAATAACTAAGTCTCCTTTTTGAATGGTTGGAAGCATACTTGTCCCTGTATTAACAAAGCCTGTATATCCTAGAAAATATGGTATATTACCAGAGCTTTTTTGCACATAAAAAGATATTGCAATAATAAATAAAAGTGCGATAATGACACTTAGAATGGATAAAACTATTCTTACAAAATATTTCATAGCTTAATTATCTCACGGTGGCATAAAAAAAGCTAGTAATAACTAGCCATCTATTAATATTAGATTTAGTTTAATAATTATTTATTATCCTCAAAAATTTTAATTAAATTATTAACTTCAGGAATAACATTTGTTCTTGCTTGCGATACTTTAGCTGCTAATTCTGTAATAGCTATTCCTAATGAGGAGTCTTGGCCACAGGCAGTAGATAAATCACTTAAAAGGCCTTGACCATCAGAAGCATATAATAAATCAAGTATCGAATTTAAATCTTCTTTTTTCAAAATTACATTTTGTTCTAGTCCTTGTAGATTATTAAGATCATTATTCATTATCATTCTCCATAGAGCTTGTTCTAATTGCTCTTCTTGAATTAAGTACTAATGAAGAAATTGTTTGGTGCAATCTTTCTAATGTAGAGGCCATTTGTTCAATGGAGTCACAATATTTTAAAATATTATATTTAGTTATTTTATTATTCTCATTTTTTTCTAAAACTTCTTTAAAGTTTTCTCCATCTACACTACTGCGAAATGCCTCTGCACATAGGCGTAATCTTTCGGGCAAACTTTCAATAACATTATTTACTTGCTCAGCCTTATTACAGTTTTCTAATGACAGAAATGCCATTGCCATTTAGCATGTCACCTTCCTATTCTTATAATATAAGTATAATTTCATTCAAGCCATCTTGTCAATTATATTTTTATTTAGATATTAATAAGCCAAAGAAAAAGACCATTAACAAATTTTGGGTTAACAGTCTAAAAAATTTTTTACTTTTCTTCTTTATCATTTGCACTACAGGTTGGACAAATGGTTTCACCATTTTTATCTACTAATAAATCTTTACAAACCGGACATTTTTCTCCTGTTGGTTTATACCAAGAAGCATACTTACATTTAGGAAAATTACTACATCCCCAGAAAACTTTACCTTTTTTAGTAGTTCTTTCAATGATATCTCCATCGCACTTAGGACATTTGCAAACTACGGTATTTTGTTTAACTTCCTTTTTAATATATTTACATTCAGGATAATTAGAACAAGCAACAAATTCACCATATTTACCTTTTCTAATAACTAAAGGATTACCACATTCTGGACAATTCTCTCCTGTTTGCTCAGGTGCTTTCTTTTCCATATTTTTAAAAGCATTATCCACAAGAGGAGCAAAACCATCGTAAAAATTCCTTAATACTTTAAGATAATCTGCTTTGTCTTCAGCAATTTTATCAAGATCATCTTCCATAGCTGCCGTATATTTAACATTGACGATAGAGGAAAAAAACTCTTGAAGCTTATCTGTGGTTTCAAAGCCTACTTCGGTTGGTACAAACTTTTTATCTTCAATATTAACATAGCCTCGGTCTTTAATTGTGGCGATAATTGTAGCGTAAGTTGATGGTCTTCCAATACCTAAGCTTTCTAGTTCTTTAATAAGTGAACTTTCGGTATATCTAGCAGGAGGTTTCGTAAAATGTTGTAGTTTATCAATTTTTTTAGTATTCAGGCTTTTTACCCCTTGTAAATTAGGAAGAACAGTATCATTTTGATCTTCATATTCACTATATACTTTTAGATAACCATCAAAAGTAAGAACTGATCCCGTAGCTTTAAAAATATAATCATTATTATTCAGCTTTAATGTCGTAGCCAAAACTTTAGCATCGGCCATTAATGAAGCTACAGCTCGAGCATAAATTAACTTATATAGTTTTAACTCCTCGCTAGTTAAATATTTTGCTACATCTTCAGGTTTTCTATTAATGGATGTTGGTCTAATACCTTCATGTCCATCTTGTTCATTTTCTACTTTTTTGCCTTTTTTTACATACCCTACATATTCTTTGCCATAATGTTCATTAATAAAAGCAAATGCGGATTTAACAAATTCATCAGAGATACGTGTTGAATCTGTACGCATATAAGTAATTAAACCAGCATGGTCACCACCCATATTAATACCTTCATAAAGCTTTTGGGCAATGCTCATTGTTCTCGATGCCGAAAAGCCTAGCTTTGAAGAAGCAACTTGTTGTAAGGTTGATGTTCTAAAAACTTCTTTAGAACTACGATTCTTTTCTTTTTCTTCAATATCTTCAATAATAAAGTCATTACCTAATTTATCTAAAATAACATCTGCTTCAGCTTCATTATTAATCTCAACTTCTTTGCCATGATAAGTATCTAAAGTTGCCACAAAATCTTTAAAATCAGCCTCAATTGTCCAATATTCTTTAGGAACAAAAGCAAGTATTTCTCTTTCCCGATCAACAATTAATTTTAAAGCAACACTTTGAACCCTGCCCGCGGATTTCCCCGATGTTTTCGCTTGCATTAACTTACTTAAACGAAAACCGATTATCCGATCTAAGAACCTTCTTGTTTCGCCACTATGAACAAGATTCATATCAATTCTTCGAGGATTTTTTAAAGCATTTAAAACAACATCTTTGGTAATTTCATTAAAGACTACTCTATCGTATTTACTGTCTTTAATAGCAAGTTCATCATATAAATGCCAAGAAATAGTCTCTCCTTCACGGTCGGGATCGGTAGCAAGATAAATGTGATCGGCTTCGGCTACTAGTTTCTTTAAAGCAGAGACTTCTTTTTTCTTACCTTTAATTATCTCATAAGTAGGCTTAAAGTCATTTTCAATATCAATGCCAAGACCATATTTACCACTGGTAGCTAAATCTCTTATATGTCCCTTAGAGGAAACAACTTCATAATCTTTACTACCTAAATACTTTTCAATAGTACGACATTTAGCAGGAGATTCTACAATAATAACGTTTTTCATTAGCTATCAACCTCTTTTTCTATATTTTTTAATGCCTTTTCCAGGTAGGCAAAATAATTATACCTTATTGCGAGCAGAGATGCATTATTTTTATTATATATTTTTTGATTTATTTTCTTTATTTCTTCAGATGTATATGTTTTATCTGTAAAATAAGTGACTTCACCCGTTGTCGATTCATAATACATGTCATTATTTATCCATGATAAATCAGGAAATACTACAATGCCATCATATTCGCTACTAAAATAATCTTCGCCTAAGTATAACCGTGGGTCAAAATTTAAAGCAAATAAATTGGCTAGAGTTGGCGTTAGATTCATAAAGCTTGTATAGTCAGTAAATTCTTCAGCCTTTAAATTAGAATTATATATTACTAAAGGAGTTCTTTCTCTTTCATAACTATCTAATGAGCGATCTAATACCTCATTTATTAACTCATCACTTAAAGTATATGGATAATGATCACCATATAATACAATTACTGTATCATCCAAGATTCCTTTTTCTTTTAAACCATCAAGTAAAACCCCCAAAGCATTATCGAGAACTTTTAATTTTGATAAATATCTTCGCGTATATATTGAATAGTCAGTATCTTCTGTCATATCTAAATACATATCGCCAGTTACGGAAGGATATTGATAAGAGCCATGAGAAGATACAGTAACAATATAACTCATAAAATTCTTACCCTTGGGAATTTCGCTATCAAGTGTTTCTAAATAGTAATTCATCATATCAATATCAGATGGATAATCATAATCAGAAACTTCGATTCCCATCTCTTCAGCACCATGATAATTTTGTGAGCCCATATTAGGGTGGTATATTTCTCTATCATAAAATTTATCATAGTAATCATGAAAGCTATTAGTATAATAACCGGCCTTGTTAAATAAATTAAAAAGCGATTCAAAATAGGTATTGTCTTCATATACATTTGCAGTACAAATATTAGGATTAGCATAAATGCCTGTTAAAGAAGAAAATTCATTATTCGAAGTTGGGCAATTGCTGCGTGGTGACAAATGATTAGTAAAAGACCACCCATTATTTTTTAAAAAAGCAAAATTAGGAAAATATTCAGGATTATCAATAACATCATTAACAGATTCCATCATAATAACTATTAAGTTTTTATCTTTAAAGAGACCTGTTTTGCTATTAGTACTGGTTACCGTATTACTTATAAAATAATTATTAAGTGAATTTAAATTATCATCGTTTTCTTTAGAAATAAGCTCAAGCCATGAAGAATCATCATACTCTCTAGTATTATTCAAAGCCAAAGCTAAATTATTGTTGCTTACCAAAGTAAGTTCCTCCGAAGGAACAATTTTATTTTTTAAATCAATAATAGTATATGGCATAATACCAAATTCTTTTACGTAAAGAGCTGGTTGACTGCCCGTTTTAAAAAGATCTAACAATGATATTGCTTGTTCTCCTTGCATATAATGGTCAGATAAAAAATTATAATAAAGCATCGAAAAACTTAAAATACTAATCATGGCTGTTAAAAGTTTGATGGCACTTTCATGAGTATATCTTTTTTTAATTTTAAAGAAACTTATATTATTTTTATTATGGTTAAATATGATAATGCTTACCAAAAAAAATGTTAAAAACGGAATAAACTCACAATAATATACAGGCTTTAAAGACTTAATAAATTCAGGGATATATGATGTAATAGCGCCAAATTGCGATGACATAGAAGTAGACATATAAGTTCCCATATAATTAAGATAGCCAATATGAATAAATGTATAAAGTGAATATACAAACATAATCATAAGATTAACAATAATCATAATTTTTGGTTTTAAAGAAGATGTAAGATAACTAATGATTGTCGATAATATAACACTAAAAAGAAATACTCTTAATAAAGAATAATTAAAAATCGTGTAATCGTTAATAAGTCTAAAGGTTATCTCAATGAACATTAGTGAAAATAACTGAATTATAAAGCTTAAAGCCATCTTATTTTTGAGAAACTTCATTGTTGCTCCTTTCAATAATCTTTTGGACCGGTTTATATGTTTTCCTATAGATATCCAATATACCATACATTTCAATTTTTTCAAGATGACTTTTCGTAGGATAACCCTTATGTTTAGCAAATTCATACTGAGGATATATTTTATCATACTCTTCCATAATATGGTCTCTGGTAACTTTAGCAATGACCGAAGCCGCGGCAATTGTAAGGCTTTTGGCATCACCTTTAATGATAGCTAAATGATTAGGCGTGTGAATATCCATGGCGTCAGTTAAAACAAAATCTGGTTTAACGTCAAGTTTACTAATTGCTTCACACATTGCTTTACGGCTTGCTTCAAGAATGTTTATTCGATCTATTTCATCATTATCAATGACACTAACACCGACACTGATAGCATCCCTCATAATAATCGGATAGAACTCTTCTCTTTTCTTTTCACTTAACTTCTTAGAATCGGTAAGGCCAGGAAGATTATAGCCTTTGGGTAAAATAACGGCCGCGGCCACTACAGGGCCACATAAAGGACCACGGCCAGCTTCATCAGTGCCCGCGATATATTCGTAACCTAAGTCATGATATTTTGTTTCATACTCTAATAAATCTACTTGCATATATCTAATGTTATATTATTTACCTTTCCATTTGCAACATCGTTTAAAATTCTTTCAGAAGTTTTATAATAATCGACTTCTCCATCTTTTACAAAGCCCCATTTCCTGGCAAGGTTTTCCATAATTTCTAAATCATTATTACCAGAAACGGTATATATATTTTCTAATACATTTATGAAGTTGGCGTGATAAATATTAAGTAAATGTAAAGCAATATCGGTAGTATTTAAAACCTCTCTTTTAATTGATCCTAAAGCGGCGATATTATAGGCTATTTCTTGATTTTCAAATTTTGGCCATAAAATGCCTGGGGTATCAAGTAATGTAATACCTAAATTAGTCTTTAGAAAATTAAGTTGACGAGTTACCCCTGGTTTGTTTTCAACATTTGCTACTTTTCTTCCAGCCATTTTATTGATAAGACTACTTTTACCGACATTAGGTATACCAATTACTAAAGCTTTTATCTCTTTATTTTTTAGGCCTTTATCTGCCCTTTTCTCTTGAATATAACTAGTAAGTTTATGAGTTAAGTCAACAACTTTTTTATAGTCTTTATCATCCTTTAAATTAACTGCGATAGCATTATAACCTTTATCTTCATAATACTTTAACCACTTATTAGTCATATCCATATTACATAAGTCTTTTTTAGTCATAATAAGTATTCTTTGTTTATTTTTAATAATATCTTCAATATCATTAATCTTAGTTGAATATGGGGCCCTTGCATCCACAAGTTCATAGACTATATCTATTAAATCCATATTTTCTATTATTTGCCTTTTAGCTTTAGCCATATGACCTGGATAATAGTTAATGGAGACGTTAGGAAAACTTTTTGTATCGTTATTTTTAATATTTTTTTCCATAAAAAAATCATTCCTTTCACTTTATAATTTTTTAATACGCTTTCAACTTGATGACATTATATCACATTTATGTTGTTTTATAAAGTCTAATGCCTCCAAATATTTATCTTCATATTTAAAAATAATCTTTATGTTTTTACTTTTATCTATTACTATATCTTCAATAAGTTCATCAACAATCCTTTTATTTAATTCCTTTAATTCTTTTTTATCTGAAAATTTTCTTAACCATTCTTTATTTTCATCTGACTCAAAAGAGATACTTTCTAATTTCTTCTGCAATTCACTTTTGTTATTTTTTAATTTCTTAATTTTATTGCTCGTGTTTCTAAATTATTTTCAAATATTTCAGAATGTTCTATATGTCTGTCATACTCATTAAGTTCCTTAATATCTTGTAATTCGGATTTATCAAATACTTTATATATTTCTCTACTTACTTCTACCTCCTGTAAATGTCCTTTACCATCTTTAAAACTAACAATATAAATATTTTTTTCTTCAATATAATTTAATGTATAAGGATTATCCTTTTATTTTCTTCTTTTTGGGCGTTCTGCCATCTTTCTTTCCTCCTATCAATTTCAAATTTTTTTTAATTCAAAATTGATAAAAGGTGGGCTTCTGCACTTACATAATTTTCCAGTTAATAGGTACAAAAAAAGCCGGTTATTCCCCTCAACAAATGAGAGAAACAACCGGCACTAAAAAAGGCACAAAGACGCAACAATATATCTTTAAGTATTATTTCATCGTATAAAATGTCATTAAATATTATATAATCCTTAATACACATAAAAGGCATACGACCTCCTACAAAGTCAATGCCTTAAATTAAGAACTATAAGTATAAAAGTATATCTTTTATTACTTATGTGAATATACAACATACTACTAATAAATTAGAATATACTGCATACTCCTTATCTAATCTTTATTATTTATTTTTTTTACAACTTACTACTCCTCTTTTCACATAATACATAGCCTTATGGCATTGCTACTATGAACATTATAAGACAATATTTTTGCAAAATTTGTCGAACTTTGTAGGCAATGATAAAGTTTTGTATTTTTTTATATAGATAACCCCAAATAATCAAAAAAAAGACGAACTTTATTGTTCATCTGTTTTTGATTTTACTATTTTATAAATATCTTCATAAGAATTTATTTCAGCCATTTCCTCTGGCGAAAAAGATATTCCATATTTTTTTTCTATATTTACTAAAATATCCAAATGATTAAATGAGTCCCATACATCAGTGTTTTGTCTATTAGAATCATCAGATATTTCAACTTTGAGAATGTTCTTCATTATCTCTTTTATTTCATTCTCCATTAAATACTACCTCCATATTATCATTCAAATCATATTTCTTTATATTAAAATTGTATTTCTTGTTAGTATCACTTTCTTCATATTTATTAAATCCAAATTTATCATAGAAGTCTGCAACTTGCGAGTTTTTATTAGTCTTAATATATTCACTATTTATTGTATTTATATTCTTACTATATAGATCATTTAAAATAACTTTTAAAAACTCATTTTCTATTGTTCTACCCAAAACTCTACAACTTAATAAATATTCATCAATATAATAACAATTATTATCATTTTTTATAATACATACACCACATATACCTAAATCCCCAAATCTATCGCTTACTCTAACACAATATACAAAATCTTTGTTTGTGATGTTATTTAATAATTCTTCTTTTGTGTATCTTTTTGTAGTTAAATTAAATTGATTACTTTTATTGATTAACTGAACTATTCTATCAATATTTAAGTCATTCATATAATTTATCTCTAACTTCATATCTAGTTCTTTTAAGTATGTATCATAGTCAGAAATAGACAATTTCAATTTTTCTGCTTCTTGCATATTCTTATACATTTTATTTTTTTCCAAGTCTTCATTTGATAATTCATATATAGAAAAACAATCTTTGAAACTTTCTACTAATGTACTTGGTATTTTATATTTTTCTTCTGGTAATAAAATAGCAACAATATCATCTAATGATTTTTTTACTAATTCAATTTCAAAATTATTATCATCAATAAACACAACAGAGTCCATTCCTATATTGAGTTGATTTACTGTTTCCATAATAGAATTAACTTTATTGTCCCAACCACTTTTAATAATAGTAAAATCATCTTTTGTTAAGTATAAATCTTTTCTCTTATCAAATAATTCATCTATATCTTCTGGATTGTTTTTAGTTGCTGCACATATTATTATTCCATTATCCTTTAATTGTTTTATAATTTTCTGAACTTCACCATAAATATTATTAGGATATGAACCATTGAATCCTATACCCTCTATTCCATCTTCTCCTAAAACTCCATTCCAAATAGTATTATCAAAATCAACAATTAAACATTTTTTTCTTGTTTCATTTATAAGTTTGTACTGCTTATCAAACCAATTTGCAAATTCTATTTTTAATTTTGGAGATATTATAGCATTATAATTATAATAAAATCTTTCATCAAACACAGGTGAATATTCAACAAAAAAATTCTTTATATCAATTACATATACATTATTTTTAAAATTGTATATGTACTCATTAAACTTGCTAATTTCCTTTTCAATTTCATTATCAGATAGTATAAAAGAACTATTAAAATAATTATATAAAGTTAAAACATATATTTTTTTATCTTTAATATTTTTAGTTATAAAATCAAAATTGAATTTTGCTTTTTTTATACAATTAAGTATTTCATTTTTACTATTTGAATAATCTATAAAATAACAGAAATAGTATTCATCATATATATCATCTACTGAAACATCACTATATCCACTAAAATTATAATCTTCATTGAATAAATACTCTATTGCAGTATTTCTAAATATATATTTTTTCATTACATTTGCTCCTTTTATTTTACTCCCATAAATGAATTATAGAAATCCGATTTTTTTCCAAGTTCGTTTTTTACCTTTTCATATTTATACTTTTCAATTAAAGTTTTTTCATTACTAAATAGATTTGTTCCTAAACCTAATCTATCTCCATCAATCTTACCACCTATTGCACTAATTGTTGTAGGTAGCATATCTAATTGAGTAAATAATCTTTCTTTTGTTTTAATATTTTCTTTTTGATAGTCAGTATTTATAAAGACATTATATGTTGTTCTTTCATAATTATTTGGTACATTTTTAAAGAAATCTGTATCCATTGATATATGATCACCAACCATAATAATTACTGTATCTTCATAAAAATCTTGTGCTTTTATCCAATCAACAAAATCATTTATCATTGAATCACTGCAATATATTACATTTGAATATTGGTCATCAAACTTATTTTTACAATCTTTCTCTACATATCCATTTTCAAAATGGGTATCTACTGTAAGTATAGTATAGTTAAAAGGCTTATCATTCTTTGATATTTCAAGTAATTCTTCTTTGGCATACTTAAATAAATCCTCATCACTATATCCCCACCAAACAATATCTTCTTTCGTCATTTTGCCTTTTGCTATTGCAGTATTTACATCTGAAATAGTGTAATGATGATTCCCATATAAAGTATTTCTTGCTCCATATTTTGAATTAGAGCCCATAATTATATAATTATCATAGCCATTATCATATAATATATCTCCAAGCGTTGTACCTGTATAAAACTTATCAAAGTCATATTTATAAACTAAATCCAAATTTATTTTTAATGGCATTCCAGATGTTTGTGCTAACATTGAAGCAACTGTAAAATTACTACCATCTAAATATAAACTACCACCAGATTTATTAGTATTTGAAAAACTTATATTTTCATTTGCAAGAGTGGTCAATTTTGGAATTAAGTTTTCTTTCATAATTCCACCATATTCTTTTGACGAATATGTATTTTCCATTGACTCTAAAATAATATAAACTACATTTTTCTTTTCATCAAATTCAATATTTACATCATCTGGATTAACATAGTTTTTCTCTATAAAATCTGATTTAACAATGTTGCTATATAAATATTTATATATATCTAACTGATTAAATGCAAAACATAAAGAAATTACTGTTAGTGGAATATAAATCCATAACTTTTTCTTTTCGCTTTTTATAATTAAAATCATAATGATTGCAGCAATAATTATAGTTGGTATTATCGCAGTAAATATATAACTTTTATAATAATCAGAATTAACACCATTTAGAGGCACTAATAAATGGAATACTTTTTCTTCACCGGTAGTATGGCCATAAGTATTATTTAACCAAATAACCCCAATAAATAAGTGTACAATTATAAAATTTAGTATATATTCAAAAGTGGACTTTATACATCTCATTTAATTAACCTCTCTATATTATCAAATGCTATTTTTGTTCCATCATAAGATTTGATAATATTTTTATACTTATCTATATTTTTCTTGTATTCTTTCTTACATAATTCTATTTTATCTTTTTTCAGATTGTCAAAGTTTTTAATATATAATCCTATTTTTTTCTTATTTACAATAATGGCTGTCATTCTTTGTTCTTCTTGTTGAGGAATACATATTTGGAATTTACCAAAATATAAACTTTCATAAACACTATTAAGTCCTCCGTGATTTATAAACAATTCAATATTAGGCAATAGTGATAATTGGTCTGTTGATTTTACAAATTCAACATTTTTTGAATTGTCAATTTTCAAGTTTCCTACACTCATTATTGATTTTTTATTTTTTAATAATTCACTATCAACTATTATATTTAGCAATTCATTGTTTTCAGTAAAAATAGATCCAAGTGAAATATAAGTGTCATATTTATCATATTTTGTCTTATTTGTAATTCTATCTTTAATTGTTGTACCTACAAAAACAAAATTTTTTGGAAAAGTTTTATAAAAAGGTTGTAATTCTTTTGGTGTAAATACTATGGTTATATCTCCCTTATTAACAAATAAATCCATAACATTCAATTTAACAACTTCATTATCTTTTCTAAACCTTTTTTCTTCTTTATACAACTTTATGATAGGCTTTAAGTTTCTACACATTAACTTTATTGTTGAAAAGAACATATTTGAAAAAGTAAATGTAAAGGAATTATATGCCATAGTAGTACAAAAGCAAACTGATTTAATATTTAATTTTTTTGAAATGTTTTTTGCAAAAGAACACATTGAATCGTAAATAATTAAATCAGGCTTATTATTTCTTATATCATTTAAGTATTCTAAATAGCATTCTCTATTCAAACTCAATAATCCCTGATAAAGATTATAAAAGTTTGCAGTCAAATCACTTAAACTATATTTATCAAAATCAACTTTGTATTCTATAAAGTTTGCACCTGTTTGCTCTACAAATTGTTTATACTTTTTACTACAATACCAATCTACTTGATAATTATTCTTTACTAATTTTGAAATTACAGGATATACAGAGTTTATATGTCCGAAAGCAGGAGTTGAGAAAAACACAATTCTTTTCATACTTATTCAACTCCTTCCATATCTTCTATAATACTTTTTAATGTATCTTTTGGTATCTGATTTTTATAACTACAAATTGCTATATTCGTTTTATTTTTATATTCTGTAATTACTATTGAAAAAGGTGTTAAAGGTTGATGATTAGGTAGTGAAATGATATTTTCAATGTTAAATTTATAAGAACTATTGAAAGTTAATCTTCCTAAATGAGATACTATTGCACCAACAAAGTATTTATTTTTATTTCTTAAATAATTAAAAAACTTTTTTATTACAAATCTTCTTATTTTCTCTGGATAGTTATGATAGTTATATCCTTTTGCACTATACATATTTAATTCTTTTTTCTCTTTCAATGATAAAAGTAATTCTCCACCAATTTTATTTATATCATCATCTTTATTAACGTCTATATAAATGGGCAAAATTAGATTTCCAATTCTTTTAGTAGTTCTATCATAATTTCTTAAATCAACAGGTATCATAAACTTGACAGTATCATTTTTAAAATGTTTTTGTAATATTTTTGATATTTTAGCAACAATATTTGGAATATAATTATCTATTGTTAGAACATTCCATTGTAGTTTATAACTGTTAATTTTGTTTATATTATTTAAAGAATATTTAGGTTTTAATTTTACTTTTTTATTATAGTAATTCTGATTTTTTATAAATTCTTTATCTGTTATATCATTCTTTAATAAGTGTTCTTCCTTACCACATATTTTATTTACAAAGTTTTCAATAATTAAAATTGCACCCTTACCATCAATAACGCCGTGAAAGAACTTAAAAACTAAATATCTTCTTTTTTCATCTTTTATATTCAATAAATAAAGTTCTATACTATGCTTTCTAAAATTTGTTGTTTCATTAAAAAAGTCTTCATTAAGCATATAGGCTTCAGAATCAAAAGTTAATTCTTCTACATATATTCTATCCTTACTTACAAACCAATTATTATTGTTTTTAAATACATTGCTTCCGGTATTTTTTATTACTATCTCATTTATTGTATCTTCTATTTCTTTAATTGATATATTGCCTGTAAATTCTACTAAAAATTGAATTGTATAAGAATTAACTAACTCTTGTACATCACAAAACATCAATTCTCCATCAGAAATACCTCTTACCTTTTCCATTATTACTACCACCTTTTTATTTTCAAAGTTGATGTTTTTGGGAACTCTTGCTCCTCTATTACATAATTACTTATATGTTTAAAAATAGGAAGATTATTATTTATATCATCAATCATTATTTTAATGGATTCTTCTATATTTTTTTTCTTTTTATACTCATCTTCCAAAACAATATGAGCGACTAAATATGATTCCTTTTTAACTTCTTTTGCTTTAACCAAGACTTCTTTAACAAAATCATATTCTAATATTCTTTCTTCAATTTCTTCTGGATATATATTTTCTCCATTATTTGCTATTATTACATTTTTAATTCTACCTACTATATAAAGATAACCATCTTTATCAAGATATCCTAAATCCCCTGTATAAAACCAACCTTTTTTAAACACTTCCTCATTTTGTGATTTATTGTTGTATCCTATCATTACTTGTGGACCTTTTGCAATTATCTCACCAATTCCATCTTTATCTTTATTTACTATTCTAATTTGTGTTTCTTTTAAAGGCTTTCCTACACTATTATTTCTTTTAGATTTTATTCCCATTACGGTTAATATAGGTGATGTTTCTGTTAAACCATAGCCTTGATAAATATTAAATCCTAATCCCATCAAGAACTCAAATACATCATCTTCAAGTCTTGCAGCACCACAAGGAATTATGCGTAAATTACCTCCTAATTCATTATGAATTGACTTAAATACTTTCTTTTTGATATTTATCTTAAACTTCAATAAAAAATCCGTTAATTTAATCATATTGCTTACTAATTTTTCTTTCTTTTGATTTTTTATTTCCATTTTTATTCCCAATGTAATAAATTCTAATACTCTTGGAACACAATTTATTACTGTCGGCTTATACTTTTTTAAATCTTTCTTAATATTTTTAAATGATGAGCAAAAACATACAGATGATCCACTCATTAAAGGTGTCACTACTGAACAAGTAAATTCATAGGTATGGTGTAGAGGCAATATAGAAAAAAACTTGTCATTAGTATCTAAATCAAATCTAAAATTCAAATTATAAGCGTCACGAATTATATTATATTGTGATAGTTTAACTATTTTGGCTTTTGCAGAAGTTCCAGATGTAAAAAGTAATATTGATAATTCACTATCACTTCTTTTAATTTCATCAACAGATTTGTCTTTAAAATATATTTTTTTTCCATCTTTAATTATTTTCTTAAAATCGTATGAATCCATATTAAGATACTTTATCTTCCTAAAATCTTTATTTACATCATTTATTTTTTCTTCCATATCAGAAGAATAGAATAATAAATCTACATTAGATTGTTTTATTACTCTTTCAATTTCAGTGGGTGTTAGTTCTTTATCAAGTGGAACAATTACTCCAACATAAGACACTACTGATAAATATGTTAGAATCCAATTATAAGAATTTTTACCTATAACAGCAATTCTCTTGTTTTCAAATCCTTTTTTTAATAGATATGTTGCAAAATATTTTGTCTTATTATATAAATCTTCAAATGTATCATAATCATCAACATTACGATATATTGCAACATCATTAGGATACAATTCATAACATTTTTCTAAAAAGTCTTTAAATGTCTTTGCGTTGTTCATTACTATTCCTCGCTTTCTATTTCTTTTATTAACCCACTTATTATATCTTCTTTTTTGTATAATCTACCTGTTTCAATAGAAAGTGATGTTGCAATCTCTTGTATATCTTCTGACAAAGATTTTTGATTAACATTTATTCCTATACCAATTATCAAGTAATCAAGTTTATTTAAAGAATATTGTGTTTCTATCAAAATACCACCTAATTTTTTACCATTATAATAAATATCATTAGGTTTCTTTACATAAGTTTCAACATTACAGACTCTATTTATAACTTTTGAAACAATTTTTCCAATTCTATATGAATAATCTAATGGAATAGTTTTATTACTATCTTTAATAAGAAAACTACAAATAATACTATTCTCGTCAGAATACCATTTTCTATTATTAGTTCCATATCCACTTGTTTGCTTATTTGCAATAATAACCACGTTATTTTTCACTTCATCTGCTATTTGCTTTGCATAAGTGTTTGTGCTATCTACACTTTCTATCTTAATTATTTCCATTATTCCCACTTCTTAAATATCAAACATACATTATGCCCACCAAATCCAAATGAATTAGACATTGCATATTTCATAGTTGTGTTCTCCTTTGCTTTATTAGCGACAAAGTTTAAATCACACTCTGGATCAAACTCTTTATAATTTATCATTGGTGGCATTATACCTGTTTCAATGGCTTTAACTGTGACAAGTGCTTCTATTGCTCCACTTGCACTTAATAAATGTCCTGTCATTGATTTAGTTGATGAAACATAAGGTTTTGACTTAAATATTTCATTTATCGCTTTTGTTTCAGTTTTATCATTTAATGGTGTAGATGTTCCGTGAGCATTTATATATGAAATATCACTTTCTTTAATATTTGCTTCTTCTAATGCTCTATTCATTGCTTTTGTACAAGTTAATCCCTCATAATCTGGCGAAACCATATTATAAGCGTCACAATTACAACCATATCCTACTATTTCTGCATATATTTTAGCATTTCTTGCTTTTGCGTGTTCTAATTCTTCTAATATTAGTATTGCAGAGCCTTCTCCTATTACAAATCCACTTCTTCTTTTATCAAATGGGATTGAGGCTTCATCTTTATTATTTCCTCTATATAATGCTTTCATTGCAGAAAAACAAGCAACTGAAAATGGTGTTATTGAAGCATCACTTGCTCCTGCTACCATTACTTTTTCATAACCGTGTTTTATCTTTAAATAGGCTTCACCTATTGCGTTTGCTCCACCACTACAAGCAGCAGCAGTTGCCATATTTGAGCCTTTTGCACCTAAATCTATTGCAACTTTACCAGAAGCCATATTAGGAAGCATTGCCGGAACTAACATAGGCGACATTCTTGAAGGACCTTTATCTTTTAAAGTTTCAAATCCTTCATTTACTTTTTCAACTCCACCCATACTATTTGAAATATAAACTCCAAAATAGTCTTTATCAAAATCTATATTATCTAATTTACTATCTTTATATGCTTGTGTAGAAGCAACCCTAGCAAGATTTATAAATTTAGAATCAAATAGTAAATCTCTCTTTGGTATTCCATTATAGTCAATATCTTTAACCTCTGCTGCATATTTAGAATCAAATTGTTCTGTATCAAAACTTGTTATTAAATCTATGCCATTTTTTCCGTTTATGATATTATTCCAGAATGTTTCTACATCATTTCCTAATGCAGATATAACACCCATTCCTGTAATAACAACTCTATTCATTATTTATCGCCTCCAAATCTTGTAGTTTTTCTATATGAATTACTTTTAATTTCAACTTGTTGTATATAGCAATAGAACGAATAAAACTATCAATAGATTTTCCTATTCCTATGACATAAAATTCATCTACTCCATCATTTATCATATTTAAAATACTTTGTTCAAATCTTACAGAATTATATAATTGTTTAACAAGTAATTCTTTTATATTTTCATTTGATTTGTTTCCTACATAATTATAATAAATTGGCAAAGATGGTGTATTAAAATTATATTTATTTAAAACTTCTTTTAATTCATTACTTGCTTCTTTAAGTAGTCCAGAATGGAATGCACCAATTACATCAAGTTTAACAACTTTTTTTGCACCACTTTCTAAACACTTTTTAGAGCATTTTTCTAATTCATCATTATTACCTGCAATTACAACTTGGTCTGGTGAATTATAATTTGCTATCCATACATTATCAAACTCACTAACTATTTTTTCAATTTCATTTGAGTTTAAAAACATAACTGCATACATTCCTGTATTCTTACCATTTAATGCTTCATACATTATATTTGACCTATTTTCTAAAATTGAAACTGTATCGTCTATACTAATTGCATTTGAATAACAAAGTGCAGTATATTCTCCAAGTGATAGTCCTGCACATACATCTGCATATATTCCTTTATCATTTAATAATTTAGTTAAAATTGTGCTAATAACAAAATTACCAATTTGTGAATATCTTGTATCGTGAATTAAATCGCTTTCGTTCACAAATATATCTTTAAAATTGAAATTTATATCTAATTTATCTATAAAGTTTTTGGCAAACTCATTTTTTTCATATAATTCTTTTGCCATCTCACTATATTCATTACCTTGACCTGTAAATACAAAAGCCCTCATTTTATCATTCTCCTTACTGCAATATCCCAATTTCTAATTCTTTCATATCTATTATCAATAAGTTCTTGTAAGTCTTTCTTTATTAAATCATCATATTTATCTAATATGAAGTCTTTAATGTTCTTAACATTAAAATCTAAATCTTCATTTTCATCAATAACTTCGTCTATAATTTTATCTTCATATAAATCTTGTGCCGTAAATCGCATACTTTTTAACAATTCATTACTTACTTTTTCTTCTTTGTGCATTATTTTTAGATATGCTTCAGGAGAAATAACTGTATATATTGAGTGTTTTAACATACCGATTGAATCACAAACTGACAATGCAAGTGCTCCACCACTAGATCCTTCTCCAACAACAATAGATATTATTATTGTTTTTAAATCTGAAAAAGTATATAAACAATCTGCTATTGCTTTGGCTTGTCCATTTTCTTCTGAATAAATGCTTGGGTCTGCTCCTGCACTATCTATAATGTTGATTATTGGAATATTAAATTTTTCGGCAAGTTTTGATATTCGGAGTGCTTTTCTATATCCCTCTGGTCTTGTAAGTCCATAATTGGTATCTTCATTTTCTTTTAGTGTTCTTCCTTTATTTTGAATATTAAAAATAAAACTCTTATTATCTATATTACCAATACCAGATAATATTGAAGAATCATTACAACTAATTCTATCTCCTTTTAATTCAATATATTTATCAAATATACTAATTAAATAATCTTTTCCTTTAAATCTATCTATATCTCTAACATTTTTTAATATTTCTAATAAGTTATTATTTGTATCAGATATTTGTTCTTCTTCTTTACTTACTTTTACAAGTTTTTCATTATTGTTAATCATTTTCAATAAATCTACTAATATATTTCTTATTTCTTTTCTATCAGCAATAATATCTATCATTCCATTTTTTTCATTGTATTCTTCTGTTTGAAAATCGCTATCTAATTTTTCATTATATAGATTTTCAATTATTGATTTACCTGCAAAACCAATTTGTGAATTTTTTTCTGCAATATTTATATCTCCAAATAGACCAAATGAAGCAGTCACTCCACCCATTGTTGGATTAGTTAAACAAGAAATATATAGTAATCCTTTATCGCTATGCTTTTTAATTGCAGCATTTATTTTTGCCATCTGTACTAATGAATATAACCCCTCTTGTATTCTTGCACCACCACTTGCACAAAACAATATTACAGGCAGTTTTTCATCAGTAGCATATTCAAATGCTTTTGTTATGGTTTCTCCAACTGATACACTTAAAGTTCCCATCATAAATTTAGAGTCCATAACACCAAGAACGACTTTTCTTCCATCAATATTACAAGTTCCAATAATTATTGCTTCATCAAGATTTGTACTTTCCTGTGCTTTAATTATTTTATCTTCATAATTACACTTTTTAGAAATATCTACTTTATCAAGTTTTAATTCTTTAAAGGTATTTTTATCAGAGATATGTAATATTCTTTGTTTAGCAGTTATATAAGAATTATTACCACAAGATTTGCAAACGAAAAACTCATCTAGTTCTCCACTACATTTCTTACAAATATTTTTATTTTCTATCTTATTGTTTCTTATAATATTACTTCGTTTCTTTACTGCTAATACATTCATATTTACTACCTCTAATACTTCTTAAATTTATAATTACCTTTTTTAAAATCTTTTCCATTTATGATTTCATAATTAAAATCTATATTTGTCTTAATTCCGGATATAATTATTTCATCTAAACAAGATTGCATTTTATTTATTGCTCTATCTCTTATTTTATCATAAGTTATTACTTTCATTAACAATGAATCATAGAAAGGCTTTAATGAATATCCTTGATAAATATATGAATCAACTCTTATATTTCTACCACAAGGCAAATTCAATATATCAATTTTTCCACTACTTGAAATAAAATTATTATTTGGATCTTCGGCATTTATTCTACACTCTAACGCATAATAGTTAGGAGTTATAAATATTTCCTTTTCATTCTTATTTCCAGCAGATATATTTATTTGCTCCTCAACTATATCAATATCGCTAACAACTTCCGTTATGGTATGTTCAACCTGTATTCTTGCATTTATCTCTAAAAAATAATAATTAAAATTACTATCAACAAGAAATTCAGCAGTTCCAACATTATCATATTTTAAAAACTGAAATATTTTTAATGCCTCTTTTTTTATTTCATCAACTAATTTCTTATTGTTTATAGATGATGGTGTTTCTTCAATAAATTTTTGAAAATTTCTTTGAATAGAACAATCTCTTTCTGGCAAGATACTAATATTGCCATATTTATCTGCTATAACTTGAACTTCAATGTGCCTATAAACATCAATATATTTTTCTACATAATAATTGTTTATATCAAATTCTTCATTTTGACTTTTCTTTAATTCTTTTATTGTTTGTTCTAAGTCTGATGGGGAAGAAACTATCTTTATTCCTCTACCACCACCACCATTTACTTGTTTAATTAAAATAGGATATATATTTTTATCTTTTGATTTAATAAACTCTTTTAATTTATAACTTTCAATTAAAGGAACATTGATTTGTTTTAATATATTCTTTAATTTTTGCTTGTCATAAATCTTTTCCATCACATCAAGTGATGGACCAATAAATATTAAATTATTTTCAATAACTTTCTTTGCGAATTTATAATCTTCACTTAAAAAGCCATAACCCGGATGAATTGCATTACAACCCGTTTTAGTTGCAATTTGTATAATACTATCTGCATTCAAATATGAATTACTTGGACTACTATCTCCAACACAATATGCTTCATCTGCTAAAAAGACGTGATAAGAGTCTTTGTCGCATTTTGAATATATTGCAACTGTTTTTATATTTAATTCTTTGCAAGTTTTTATTACTCTTACAGCAATTTCGCCTCTATTTGCAACTAATATTTTTTTAATCATAATATCAACCTAATTTCATTATTTTTTGATTATATTCAAGCATATCGTTTTCTTTAACTAAAATTTCTTTAATTATTCCATCTCTAGGTGCTACAATACTATTTAAAACTTTCATTGAATTTATTATAAATAAGACTTCATTTTTTTTAACTTTTTGTCCTATTTTTAAAGGCTTTTCACGATTTAAATAAATTCCAACAGTAGGAGATGTTATCCAATCTTCATTATTTTCATTATTTATATCATTACAAATTCCTTTTTCCAATGTTATTTTTAATTCTTTATCTTCATAATCTATTTTTGTTAAATTTTCTTTATCCATAATTGCAATTAAATCTTTTATTTTTTTTAATTGCATTATGCTTTTATCCCCTTTTGCTCCAATAAATCTAAAACATCTTTTATAGTCATTAATTTTGAAAGTTCTTCTTCAGTTATATCTATATTATATTCGTTCTCTAACAATACAGATAATTGAACTGCTAATAAACTATCAATATTTAAATCCTCTCTTAATCTTGATTCTAAATTGATTTCTTCTTCAACACCTAATTGATCTTTTAAAACATTTTTTACTACTTCTAACATAACTACACTCCTATATATTTAATAACAAAATATTGCAAGTTAATCCTGCTGCTGTACCACACAATAATACTTTATTTCCCTTTTTAATTTTTCCTTTTTCTAATAAATCACATAACATATATGGAATTGATACAGATACCATATTCCCATATTCACTAACTTTATTTACATATTTCTTTTCATCAATTTTTAATATCTGCATAATAAATGGCAATGCACGACTTGCTTGATGTGGTATCACTAAATCAATATCTTTTAGAGAAACCTTATATTTTTCTTCAAATTCTTTAAACATTTCAGGAAGTTTCTTTACACATAAACTTAAAATTGGCTTACCTTTCATATCAAATGTATAATCGGCTTTATCTTCGGGTTTATATTTCATTGCAGTTTTAAGAGTTCCTCCACCTCGTATTTCCGTTGCGTGAACTCCCTCTGAATATGTATGAATTAAACTTCCGACAATTCCCTGATTACAATCTTCAGATTTTGAAATTACGAAAGCACTAGCACCATCTGAAAACAATGTATAACTTTCCTTTTGTTCTTCATTTAGTCCCTCTGAGGCAACATCACTTGAAATTATTAATACATTTTTATATCTTCCTGCTTCAATTAAATATGACATTGTATCCAGTGCTGTGACAAAACTCGTACAAGTTGTATTTATATCCATAGCAGGAATATTTGTTCCTTTTGCTATTTGTTCGTGTATAAGTGCTGCATTACAAGGAATTGGCTGCATAGTAACAGCACTTGCAGAAACAATACAATCAATATCATTAATTTTTAACTTTGATTTTTCTAATGCTTTTATTGCTGCTTTAACTGCCATTTCTAATTGTGTTTCACTACCATTACACCTATATCTTTTTTCTCCATCAAATTCTACTACATTATTTGGTAAATAATTTCCATATCCTATTATTTTAACATTTCTCATATTATTTTCTCCTTTCAACTCGTTTCATTTTTTTTGTTAAATTAAATTCATATTTGCTAAATTTTATTTTTGGACATATAAATTTCATTTTTTCAGCAAGTGTTTCAAATTCTTCTTGTATCTTTTTTGTAATTTTACTATTCATATTATCAAGATAAATAGTAATATTTTCTCTATCTTCTTGGACTACTTTATAATTCTTAACTCCCTTTGCATATATTACACATCTACTTATAAAATCTGGAAAAACAGTTATTTCTTTTTCTTTTATTCCTCTAAAGATGAATATATCATCTTCTCTGCCTTCTATTCGTTTTATAACCATTGTTGCTGAGCCACAAGGACACATCTTATTATCTTCAATTAAAATATCATTTAGTCTATATCTAATAATTGGCTGTGATTTTCTTAAAAAGTCAGTAATTATTGGTACAAATCGTTCTTTGTCGATATATTCTTTTTCTAAATAAATTACATCTTCGTTAATATGAAAATTGCCACATTCACATACATATCCTAAAAATCCCTCTGTACATTGATAGGCTTGATGTATAATTTTTAAATGAAATACTTTTTTAAAATAATCTTCATCTTCTTTATGTAATACTTCTGCAACTGAAATTATTTTTACTGGATTAACATTTATTGTTTTGTTATTTTGTGCTTCGGCTAATAATAACAATACTGATGGTGGAGCGACAATGATAGTTGGCTGATATTCATTCAGCGATCTAATGTTATCTTTCATATCTTTCATAATATCAAAGTATTTAAATTGTATTACTTTAGAATTTATTGTTTCATACAAATTATTGTCAGCACGAAGAAAAAATGCTATTTTATGACCAAATATATTTTTCTTTGGTAAAAACTTTGCTAATACTCCTCCTGCCCATAAGGCTCGTTCCTCATCACTAATAATAAATAATCCCCTAGCACCACTTGTGCCTGATGATAAACCCACAGAAATATTATTTAATTTTTCATCAAAATTTCTATTTTTTTCACCGTTTATTGCAATTTCTAATGCTTCATCTCTATCAATATTAACACAATTTAAATCATTAAAATTTTCCATCATTATTTTTTTATCCATAATTGGAATCTTTTTAAAGTCATCAATACTATCTGCTTTTATATCTTTAAAATAATTTGAATTTTTTTTGATATATTTCATTTGTTTTAATAGCATTTTCTTTTGATATTTTTCTAATTTCTTTCTCGTTTTAAATTTTTTAAAATATCTTAATGAAATAAAATTTTTTACTACTTTTAATTTTTCTATCATAACTTTATCACCTCTTTGTCATAGGTATCGTGACTAAAGCATAGTTCAATGCCATCTTTTTTCATTGTTTCTAGCAAAGTATCATTAACAATATAATCTTTCATATTAAATTGAATAAATCTTGGAAAAATTCTGAAATTGTTTGCTTTTCCTACAAATTCGTTGCCCCAACTTGAATCAGCACCTAGAAATAATTTGTTTTCTATTAGACAACATATTTGTCCCAATGCGTGACCATTAACTTTCGTTAATAATATACTATTATCCTTAAACAAATCATAATATTCAAAATACTTATTTTTCCCCTCTACTAATTTTTTATCATCTATAATAATCAAATTGTTTTCAAACCATTTTGGTAATAACTTATCAAAAATTAAGTATCTAATTTTATTATTCTTATAAGTATTAAAAGTATCTTCAGAAATTATAATTTTTGCTTTTTTAAAATACTTAACACAACCTATATGATCTGGATGTAAATGAGATAAAATGATATATTTTATTTCATCACATTTAATGCCACTTTTTTCTAACTGAATATTTATTTGATCACTTTTTTCAACATAAGTAGGATTAAACAAATTATATAATTTTCCTTTCCACCCCAAATTATATATTTCAGTGCTATATCCAGTATCAAATAATATGTATCCTTTTTTTTGATGTTTTATTAAAAATACACCGGCAGGAAATACTTTAATCTCTTTTTTATGTTTTTTTAAAACCAATTTTAAATTATTAGTACAATAACCACAATTATAGTATCTTATTTCTTTTATAATGTTCTGCATACTTCTCTATTCCCTCACTTAATGTCATTTTGGGTTTATAATTTAAATCTTTCTTTGCTTTTTCAATATTTAATGTTTGGCTATACCCTAATGTACAAATATTATATTTCGTTATCATAGGCTCTTTGTATATATGAAACATTTTATATATAAACTCTATTATAGAAGAAACACCATACATAAAATTTAAATTTATTCTTAAATATTTAGGTGGCTCATCAATTTTATTAAATAATTCTTCTAATATTTCTTTGAATTCTCTAGGCTCTCCGTTAGTAATGTTATATGTATTTCCGACTGCCTTTTTACTCTCAATAGCAAGTCTTAATGCCAAAGCAACATTTTCTACACAAGTTATATCCACAATATTTTTGCCATTATTGAATAATGGTATTCCTATTTTTCTGTTGGCTTTTATAAGTCTTGGGATAATGCTTGTATCCCCTATTCCAAACAAGCCTCTTGGTCGTATTATCACATAAGGAATATTTCTTGTTGCTTTTATTTCCTTTTCTGCTAATATCTTGCTTTCTATATAGTAATTGAGTCTATTTGAATCATCAAAATCATTTTCTGAAATATTTAATTTATCTGCTTTACCAGAATATATACTAGGTGATGAAACATAAATCAGTCTTTTTATTTTATTTTGTTTACAAGCATACAGAACATTTTTTGTTCCAACTACATTTGTGTTTATAAAATCTTCTCTTTTGCCCCACACAGTTGATAATGCACCTGCGTGAATAATATAATCTACACTTTTTGAAGCATTTACAATGTCTTTTTTATTACAAAAATCCCCAATATATATATCAACATTTTTTTGCTTCAATTTTTCAAATTCTTCTTTTTTTCTTCCAAAAGCAATTACTTTGTAATCGTTTTCTACTAATTCTTTTATTAAATATTTTCCTAGAAAACCATAAGCACCTGTTACTAATACTTTTTCCATAACTACCTCACTTCATAAAAATAATCTTTTAAAAACCACATTATTACAATCACAATATATAGAACACATATAATCATTACTATTTATAAATAAATTTTTGCTTTTGACATTTTCAAGTTTAGTAGTTTGAAATTGAATTAAGAGTCCTAATCTTTTTAACTTACTATATGATTCTTTTTTTACCCATTTTTCAATTCTTTTATTATTGTCTGTTTCTCCATCTAAATATTTACTTGCAACTTCATTATTTATTATTCTATTGGTATCTTCAATATCAATACCAACTTCATAATTTGATACAGCACAAGCAATATAAGTTTTGGAGTGAGAGTAGTTAAAATATATATTTGAGTTTTTAAAATAGGGTTTCCCATTTTTTGATATAGTTATCTCTGGAAATTCGAGATCTAAATAATCTAACATTTTTTTTAATACAATTCTCGCCTTACAAGTATCAGTATAATTATCCTCTGTTAATTTTAAATCTTCCTTATTAACTATAACATAGTAAACAATTTTTCCTATTTTCATTTACTACACCCCACTGGTACCTTCACTAAAAAACAACTGTATTAGCAGTTATTTTTTTAGCACTCTTTAATTGTATAACTACTCTGTGTTTTTTTATTCATTGTCCACAAAATAATTATATCATTTATTGTTTCATTTTGCTATAAATTGGTGAATATTTTTAAAAAATATGCTATTTTCCCCAGAAATATAACAATAGCACAAGTAAATGAAATAATAAAAATGGGTGATTATAGTGATTATAAAGAATTTAAGAGAAAGCAGAGAAATGCTAGATATTAAGCAAAAAGATATAGCAAAATTATTTAAAGTCAATTATTCAACTGTTTCAGGTTGGGAAACTGGAAAAGATACAATACCTATAAAAAGGCTAATTGCCTATGCAAATCATTTTAATTATAGTCTTGATTATTTGTTTGGAATAACAAGTTATAACACATTATATAAACCTTTAAAAATAGATTTAACTCTTATTAGTAAAAATTTACGAATGATAAGAAAACAAAATAAATTGACACAAGAACAACTTGCAAAAAAGATGAATACTACACAGGCTTCTTATTCACACTATGAAAATGCGACAAATATAATACCTACCGTATTTCTATATAATCTAACCAAAATCTATAAACCATTTAGTATTGATGAATTGTTGGGTAGAAAAAAACGATAAAAATGTTTTTTACCGTATTAAATTTTATTCCAGAATTTTAATTCTATCTATTTGTTCTATTAGTGGCTCATTATATACCGTATAATTATTCATCAATTCATCAAATGAATCATAACTAAACTTTCTTTTTTCATAATATATAACATATATTTCTATGTGATTCTACTTTTTCTATTATATATTCTAAACTATATAGTCTAATCTTTAATTTATTATTAGAATCAAATCTTTTTTTCAATTCATTATATTCCATAATAAGTCACCACTTTTCATTTAAATTATATCAAAAATATGTATTAAGGCTATTTCTTAAACTTAGAAATAACCTTTTTTATTTTAAAACTTAACAAAAATATTCCTAAACCTATTTTTAAAAATGCTAATATCATTATGCTTCTGCCTTAAAATAATTAAATTGTGAAGATTTACTCCACTCATAAGCAGTCCATAAATCTGTTTTATCACTCGCAGGATCAACAATATTTACATTATTACCATCAACCCCAAGTATTGCTACCCAATGTTGATTTCCTGGTGTTGCTCCTTTTACTTCAATAGTTATATAATAACCTTGATTAAGATACTTTTTTATTTCTTCTAGTTTTTCGGCTCTAGTCTTACCTCTTAAATTTATATTACCAACATAACTAAAGTTAGGAACAACTTTACTTATTGGAGCATATATCAAGTTCCCTTTACCATCAAAACCACCATTACTATTTAATGCCTCTACAAAAGTACCTGGATTAAAAGGTATTATAGTAGTATTAACTCCGGATTTTTCAATTAGTATTGCTATTGAAGTTACCAAACAACCAATATTCCCTATGGTACTATTTGTATTACCAATTCTTATATCAGACCAACTTTGTCCTGCTTGTCGCCAATTAATAAAATCGCCGTTATTATTTAAAACATAAATAACTCCACCCCAAAGCGAATTATATTCACTACTAGACAATTCATTATATTGCTTTATTTGGGTAGGACTAAAATGCAGTTCATTTTTCATTTGTTCTGCTTTTTTAGAAGTAATTATAATATGCAATACCTTTTTTTCAACTTCTTTCGGCATTTCATCTGTATTGATTCCTTGCTCTATAACTTTTTCTGTTTTTACCTCTGAAGATAAACTATTCATTTCCCAAAATAGTTGTTTTACTATCGCTTTTTTATTATCATCTATTGTAATAACATCTTCACCGTTATAGCCATTGGCTTGTTTTACTGTATAAATAATTAGAATATCTTTCCAAGTTGCCATATTACCATCAAGAACATAATCGTCGTGTGGGTTTTGGTCTTGAATAGTTTGTAATTTATCAGAAAATTCTTGATTACATTCTGCTATTACATCTTTCATAGTTATAGCATTGGGGCTTGTTTTTTCACTACTAAAAAATATACCAAAAATAGAACCAACAAGTAGCCCTATTAAGCATATTACTATAATAACCACAAGTGCTACCAAACCACCTGCTATAATTGCAGCAATCAATGCCTTTGTTGCTGCAATTATTCCTTTTATGGCTGATATAGTTGCTTTTACCACTGTCTTTGTTGCTCTTGCTGTTTGTTTAGCAGTTTCTCTCGCAATTTTTAATGCTCTTTGTGAAGCCTTAACCGATTCTTTTGCTACTTTCTCAGTTTTTTTAATAACATTATTTCCAGTTTTTATTGTCGCCTTTGTTCCCTTTGTTGCAATCTTCTTACTTTTTTGAGAAAGCATCTTTTGATTTTAACTTGAAAGTGTCACAATTTGTGACGGTTTCATTTCCCTCTTGAATCATTCTAGATTTTAAAATTCTCCAATAATGAGATGGATCTTTACTTTCGGTTAATACACTTATAACGTCAACAACACTAAAGTAATATTCTTCTTTCTCACTATCCCAAATACTTCTTATCTCCTTGCCATCAAAAAGATTTGAAATTGTTTCTAATTTATTATCCAAATTAACACCTTCTTTCTTACTTTTATTAAAGGCCAAATGACGTTATCACCTTTAGCAGTCTTTTTGAATTTCGGATTACACAATTAATATTTTTGGATTTTGATAATTATTCATTTATATGATTATCTTCCTATATTTTCTTCTTATAAAAAATTATTACATTTTGTTTGTTTTGCTTTTTTTCAATTAAAGTTTTAATATATTCTCTAAATCCTAAATGAAAATATATTTCCATATTTCTAACAGCTTCTGGGGCTACACCTAAAGCTAATTCTGTATATCCTCTTTCTTTTAAGTCATTTTCAACAAATCTATATAATTTGCTAAAATATCCTTTTCCTTCATATTCTTTATTAGTTCTAAAAGCCTCTAAATAAGCCATATTATTACTTAATAAACATGATGGTTCACTTATATCTCCGGCAAATGCAGAATTTTTAATATAAGCAGTTATTTCACATATTATTTTATTATTTAAAAAACCTAAATAAGAAATAGTATTATTTTCATCAAAATGTTTGAGAGCTTTTGCTTTAAATTTTACCCATTTATTGTCTCCGGGATGGATTTCAATCAAATAGTCCCATCTTTTTAATAATTCGTTTCTATTAGCAATCTTACAAATATAATCATCCACTTGTATCACTACCTTTTTTATTATCTATATAAATTTATTGCTTAAAATTCATATATAATGGAACCTTTATGAGCATCTTTATAATTAATTAAAATTTTAACTTCAAGGGAATTAGGCAAAATATCAAAAGAGTTTCTTTTATTCATATAAGTGATATTTTTTGCTATATCATGAAATGAAAAATAAAAGTATAAAGAATCGTCATTTATTTTTTCTACATATGATTCTGTAGGCCAAATTAGGGCTGGTCCATTATTTTCCGATAATATATATTCATTAAAATCAATCTTGGCTTTTCCAGGGGTCTTTATATTATTTATTTTCTTCCAATTATAATATAAAAAGACCCGAAAACAATATATACCAGATTTATCAATAACTTTTAAATCACCTTTGTCCAAAGTAATCTTACTGATGCCTATATCCATATCATTTAAAATCATAATATTGCTTTTATAATTCATATTTATTTACTCCACTGTTTTTATCATTCATTATTTTTTTGCTTCTTTTAGATATTTTTCATAAAATTCATCCATTGAAGATATATATTTTTGATCTTGAATTACCCTATATTTTTCATATTCACTTTCAGCCTTATCTACTGCTTCTTTATGAGTTATCTTACCAGGATTGGTTAAAATATTTTTCTCGCGAAATTTTAATAGTTTATCAGTAGCTTTTATCCAATCATTCATCGTCATTACTGTATGATCATATGCCATATCTTCAGCATAGTCCAAAAAGGCAATAGTTAAACGATTTAGTTTATTTAATTCTTCTTCATTTAAATAATTTTTAGCTACTGTAACATCGTATTTATATATTAAACCATCTGGGCCATTTTTCCAATTAGTAAGTCCCATATTTTCTTTTTTAGCATCTGCCCTATTGTATATAATTTCAACTGTTGTATTGCCGATAACTGCTATCAAATGACATATTTATCCTTTATATATTTTCTTCATTATTATTTAAATATTTCATATTGTTTTCTGACAATATCTTTATTTGTGAAATAGCTATTTTGTTTAATCTTTCAAGTCTTTCAGCTTGAGTTAATCCATAACTGATAAACACTGAATTTAAATTTTCTAAATTTGCTAAACATATAAGTTCATCAATGGAAGCATAATCTCTCATATTACCATTTAAATTAGTATTCTTTTCTCTCCATTCTTTTGCTGTCATTCCAAATAATGCCATATTTAACACATCAGCTTCTTCAGCATAAACAAAATTTATTTGTTCTTTATTTAATTTTTGAGGTATTAAATTGTTTTTAATAGCTTCAGTATGAATTCTATAATTAATTTTAGATAATTCCCTCTTAGCACTCCATCCTAATTGCTTTTGTTCTTCTTGTTTTAGTCTCTCAAATTCTTTAATTAACAATAATTTAAATTTTGGACTAATCCACATACCAAATTCAAAAGCAATATCTTTATGAGCGTATGTTCCACCATATCTTCCAGCTTTTGATATTATACCAATGGCATTTGTCTTATAGACCCACTCTTTAACACTAATCTTATAACTATTTAAACCTGCTTGACTTTTAATTATGGCGAATTCGCCATAATTAAAATTAGGATTATGAAGCTCTTCTCAAATTTCTAAAAATTCAATAGTATTTCTATTTCTAAGCCAATCAGACACAAAAAACTCTCCATCTTTTGACTTAAGCATATCTGTAATAGAAATATAATCTTCATCATTTATTTTAATATAATTAATAATTTGATTATCTACTTTTAATTCTAACATCTTTTTTCACTCCTTTCTTAATTTAGCAAATATATCTACAAAATTTATTTTCCAGATTTCATATGATATTGGTTTGCCAATATCATAGTATGTTACCTAATATATTATCATTTAAAGCAAAGCCCTTTATGATATATTCTTTAAGTACTTTGGTTGCCCAAATTCTAAATTCAGTCGCCTTTTTGGAATTAACACGATATCCCACAGCAATAATGGCATCAAGGTTATATATTTTTACTTCGTTAGTTTGGGTTTTTTCTTTAATTGCTCCAGGTTACGTGGTATTTTCCATTTTGGAAACAACCATGCTTTCATTTAGTTCTTCTTCAACAATATTTCTTAAATGTTTTGATATTGCAGGAACTCCAACGTCAAAAACCTTGGCCATCCCCTTTTGCGTAAGCCACAAAGTTTCATCTTTATAAATAGCATCAACAACAATATTTCCCTCTTTATTTTTGTATATTAATAAATTATTTTGTTCGTCTGTTTTTTTTCATGTTTATCTCCCTTGCAGTTATCAAAATATAATTTTTAAAAGTTTAAGCTTTATAAATAAAGCAAATTTTACTACTAAAACCATTATACTAACTATTTATTTAATTAGCAATTTTTTCGAACACTTTTCCTAAAGATTCATTTATAACTAAATCTGTTCTATCATCATATGGAGTTTTATCTCTATTAATTAAAACAAGTTTATCACCTTTATAATAATTTATAAGGTCGCACGCAGGATGAACAGTAAGGGATGTCCCTGCAACTATTAACATATCGGCATTTTGAATAGCTTTAATGGACTCTAGCAAAGTGTTTTCATCTAAGGGTTCTTCGTATAAAACAACATCTGGTTTAATGGTTCCTCCACATGAGCATTTTGGTACGCCATCACATTTAAAAACATATTCTGCAGGATACTCAAGGCCACATTTAAGGCAATAATTTTTAAGTACACTACCATGAAGCTCAAGTACTTTTTTAGAACCAGCCTTTTGATGCAAGCCATCAATATTTTGCGTTACGACAGCTTTAAGTTTACCTTTCTTTTCTAGCTTCGCAAGCTTTATATGAGTTATATTAGGTTCATATTTTAGACAGTTCATTTTGTCTTTATAAAAATCGTAAAACTCTTCAGGATTATTCATAAAAAAGGAATGACTTAATATTGCTTCAGGAGGATATTTATACTTTTGATTATAAAGTCCATCTTTACTGCGAAAATCAGGAATACCACTTTCCGTTGAAACTCCTGCCCCACCAAAGAAAACAATATTATTACTTTCATCTATCCATTTTTTAAAAATTTCTATTTTATCTTCCATAAAACCTCCTGGATCATCCTCTTAATTATACCATGAAGCGCCTTAATTTAGGCAAAATAAAAAGCAGATAATTCTGCTTTAAAACTCATATATAATGTCCAAAAGTTCTCCGATAGAAACCTGTCTATTAGCGTAAAAATAATATAAAATATTATTATTTACAAATACTGCATGTTTTGATAAGGCAAGTCTTTCACTTGGTGTTAGATTATAATAACCTTCGGTATTAATATTTTTAGCATAAAATTCATAATTTCTTGTTTCCACATTGCTTGAATCCATTTGTATTTCCTTAAATTTCTCTTTAGTTTCTAAAGAAGCATATTGCGTCATAAACTCGATATAAACTTCAGTGATTTTCCTTTTAGCTTCCCAGGCATAAAATTCTTCCTTAGTAAAATCATCTCGATACTCTGAATCTATTTCTTTATTATCTTCGGAATAATCATAGAAATCCTTGACTGAAACATCTACCGCTTCAATATATCCCTCATCATTAAGTTTTATTTCACACTTATTAATCTCACCATTATATTTTGAAGTATCAAAAATGAATTTCATTCCTAAAATATTTTCCATATCATTTAAGGTTTTAAAATTGTCACAAGTATAATTTTTTACATCATTAATATATACTGGTTTAGTTAAAGATATTGATTGGTAATACTGCTCTCCTACCCATTTTTTATTTAAAACATATTTATAAATTAGGTCTTTAGCAAATACAGTTGTCACTGTTAACAGGAAAACCAAGGCTACAGCGGTAAATGCTTTGATATATATTTTATTATGCCAAGATTTGTTTTCTTTTTTATATATGGTTTGAGCAAATACTTTTTCATCAAGTTCAGGACTTACTTTAATATTTTCTAAAGCTTTTTTAATATCTTCTTTATTTATCATATATTCTCCTTTCCTATTATTTCTTGAAGCTTTTCTCTTCCCCTTTTAAGTCTAGTTTTAACGGCAGATTCTTTTATCTTTAAAATGTCTGCTATTTCTTTTACTTTATAGCCATTGTAGTAATGTAAAATAATAACTACTCGATATTTAGGTGAAAATCTAAATAAAGCATTTAATATATCACTACTATCATCCCTTTTACACGGTATAGTATTTTCTTCTTTCTCCGTTATAAAGCTTATTTTCTTATGCCATGCCGACAAGCTTAAATTTTTGCATTTATTAATTGCTACTTTAATGCACCATTTTTTCATGTACTCTTCATCCGAGAACTTATTAAAATTATCATAAAGATTAATAAAGACTTCTTGAGTTATATCCTCAGCATCAGATAGATTTTTGGTATAACTATACGATAGTCTTAAGATATCATTTTTAAATAAATGATATATTCTTATAAATTCATTATCCATCTTTTGCCTCCCTTGAAAGTACTTTCACTATAATAACAAATTAAACAACTAAAAGGTTGCAAAAAAAAGAGGATTACTCCTCGTTTTACTTAGTTATTATAATCAGGCTTAGCGCACCTATTTAAATCAACATTAATAGATTCTAAAAATTCAGTTAAATACTTATTATCATCATCAGTAATAAACTGCCACCAAGTTCCCGAATAAATTTCATATTTTGGTAAGTTATCCATAGGAAATTGGAGATTGCTAGCATCAACACTATGTTTTATGATTTGCATTACATCATAGTCATAAGTGCCTTCTTCTACTTTAGAATATCTTAGAGCTAAAGTACACGTTTCCCATGGCTTGCAACTATAGTATTCAGTAGATAATGTATAGCGATTGTTTTTATAAACAGTTAATAAAACTGGCACACAAGATTTATTACCTATTTCTATTCTAAAAATCATATCATCATAAGTAATATCATCAATTGTAAGTTTACTCATATCTAAGTTTAAATAATCATAATATTTATATTTTCTATCATCTATTTCTTTATATAATTTTTTATAATTTTCTGTTTTTTCAAAATTTAGGATTTGGGTAGCAATAACTTTAGGAAACATCTCTTTAATAGATGATGCATAATATGAACCATCTTTAGGATATTCAATATTGATAAGTTTATCGTCTTTAAAGGTAGCTTTGCAAGGAAGAGAACTTGCAGAACCTAAAGCTACAGAATCTTCTCCCTCAATGAAATAAGAAGATGAATATATCCACATATAGGCATATTTATATTCTTCTTTTTCCTCGATACCAAAGCCATAATAACTATAGAAAACATTAAAATCTTTTTCTGAAGCATCAGGATCATTTTTAAACGCTTCCTTTTTCATATACTTTATGGCATCTTCATATAAATAATCAGAATCTGTGATTAAATTAATTTGTAAATTAAAATGATAATAAACAAGACCTAATATAATAGCTACAAAAATAATAGATAATATAGACAAAAAAATTGATGCTTTCTTTTTTAGTTTATTTTTGGCTTTTAAAACGGAGACCATAGCTTTTTCTTTAGCATTATCACTATTATCTTTTTCCCCATTAATTAATTCTTCTAAACTAATATCAAGCTCAGAACATATTTTTTTAAATAAAGATACATCTGGAAAACTTAAACCTCTTTCCCATTTACTAACGGCATTTTTAGTAATATTTAATTTTTTGGCTAGTCCCTCTTGGGTTAAGCCTTTTTCTTTACGGCATTCAGCTATGAATTTTCCTATCTTTTCTTGATCCATATGTACTCCTTTTTTTCATATTAAATATAACAATAATTTAGTTATTTTTAAACACACTATTAGTTTACTTGTAAAAAGTTATCATAAAAAAAGTAAACTTTATTAGTCTACTTTAATTATTACTTTCAAGTTTATTTAGCGTTTTACAAATATCTTTGGCTTTAATATTTTCTACTGTGTACCAGCCATATTCAGCCATTGTATCAAAGGTATCAGCTTGAGCTTGCATAATCATATCTAAGCCCTTTTTTAATACTTTTCTTACATCTTCATTAGAACTTTCCAAAGTACCATGAACAAAGACCTCAACAGTACTTTTTAAGTTCAATAAATAGTTTTCCATTATTAAATTATTATTCATCAGCTTTTTCCTCCAATAGCATCATTAATTTTTTTTGCATATCTTTATGATTATTCATTTGTTTTTGCATAAAGGATACAAGATTTTCATCATCTAAAAGATTAATAGATTCCTCGATTATTGATGCAAGATTTTCTTCATGCTTAATAGCATCTTCCATATAAGATAATTCTTTTTGTGTCATTTTTCCTCCTATAAATAATATGGAGAAAAAAGCTTAAACTAATACATCATTATCAATATTTTTAATTATCCATTTAATATCTTCAATGGACTTGTCAATGTTAAACCTGCCATTACCCACAGGATAATACACACAAAAGCATTTATAAGCATCCTTATTAATTTTTTTAGTATATACTTTTTTACGCGATGCTGAGACCATTATCTTTTCATTTAAAACAATACTACTTACTTGATTGCCAAATAAAATGATAACTTTAGGCTTTATCATATCAATTTCTTTTTCCAAAAGTTCAAGATATTCTTTATATACTAAATCCGGTAGTGGCCTAGCATCAACTTGCGTACACTTACCTAAATTAGTAATAAAATATTTATGTTTTTTTACATTATCATATACTTCATTACAGAATTCTTTCGTCCATTGTGAAGGTTTTCTCTTTTTTATTGCATCATATACATCTTTATCTAAAAGATTCACGGCATAAAATAAATCCCAAATATTCTTAGTTCCAAGCCAAGGTGACCTTGGTCCGTCCCAGTTTTTATCTGACGCAATATTTTTACCTGTCGGATTCATAAAAACAAAACAAATATCAGGATTATCAGTGCATCCACCATTATAGATAGCATTTAAATTATTAGCCCCATATTTCCTTTGCAATAAATCATATTTCTTATTTAGAAAACTAATGTCCATATTAAATCCTTTCTTTAACATGATAACATAAAAAAAGGCCGAAGCCTTTATTTAATTTCCACAAGTTCGTATTCTTTATTGCCAGCTTTTAAATCATAAGCGGCATCAATAATATGTTCACCATGGCGAGAGGAAACTCTTTCAAGAAAATGTTCTTTTCCTGGATCACTTGAATTTTTAATTAAATCAAGACAAGCATTATCAATAGCCACAGGATCAAGACTGGCTAAAATACCAATATCTTTCATACAAGGATCTTCCGCAACAGCACAACAATCACAATCAACAGAAAGATTGGCCATAACATTTATATATGCTATATTTCCCTCGAATTTCTTAGCTACAGCTGAAGCAGCATCGGCCATTGATTCAATAAATTTAACTTGATCTACTTGGAACATCTTTTCATATGAGGCATTACCATCACCAAGACAATGAATATATCTTTTACCAAAGCTTGAAGCTATGCCAATGGAAAGTTGCTTTAATGCTCCGCCAAATCCACCCATCGGATGACCTTTAAAATGCGATAAAACAAGCATACTATCATAATTATCTAAATGCTTTCCTACATAATCTTTTTTTATTACTTTACCGCCTGGAATATCTAGCTCAGTATCTGGGCCTTCAGCATCCATAATATCAACATCAAAATACTTACTCCAGCCATGTTTTTCCATTAACTTAACATGCTTTTCAGTCGTATCTCTTGCTCCGTCATAAGCGGTATTACACTCAACTACTGTACCATGAACATGCTCAATTATATCTTTTAGCATCTCTGGCTTTAAGAAGTTTTGATTTCCATCTTCGCCAGAATGAAGTTTTACAGCTACATTTCCTTGTAGGGAAACCCCTAGGGCATCATACAACTTAACAATATTTTCGGGACTAATTTCCCTTATAAAATAAACTTTTGATTTCATTTTTATTCCTTTCTTATTTAGCTTTACCTATTTTATTAAATGGATATATTATAATATTTGACGTTCCTTCAATATAATCTTCCTTAACGGGTCCTAGATATCGTGAATCATTAGATACGACACGATTATCTCCTAAAACAAAAAACTCATCATCTTTTAAGGTTATTTCCGTAAAATCACTTGTTGTACCATAAGCATGCGAATCTTTATACTCTTTCCCATCAATATAGATAGTACCATTTTCGCATTTAATAGTTTCTCCAGGAAGACCAATAATTCTTTTGATAATTACATCATCACCAGCATACCTCTTATCAATTACGACAATATCTTCACGATCTACCGTGCCTAATTTATTAAGAATCATTATATAGCCATTAGATAAGGTCTTTTCCATAGATTGACCCGATACTCTAACGGGAGTAACAATAAATGTTCTTATCAATATTACAACCACTACTATTATTATGTAGGGCAATAGTTCTTTTAAAAATTTCAAAATTTCTGCCTCACTTTATTATTTTATTGCTCGTATAGTAACATTATAACATGATATAAAGTTTATTGTACAAAAAAATTAAGGAAAGATTAATTTCTTTCCTTAACTCTATATTCTTTTCGCATATCTTTGATAAAGTTAAGTTTAGCTCTTCTAACTTTACCTTTCTTAATAACTGTTATTTTATCAATAGTAGGTGCATTAACAGGGAAAATTCTTGTTACAGCAACTGTTCCACTTTTCTTTCTTACAGAAAAGGTTTCTGAAACACTTCCACCTTTTTTGGCTATTACTAAGCCTTCAAAAGCTTGGATTCTTTCCTTTTTTCCTTCTTTTACCCAAACATCTACTCTAACAGTGTCTCCTACGCGAAATTCTGGTATATCCTTACGGATATGTTTTTCGTTGATTTTGTCAACTAAATTAGCCATTATTCCACCTCTTTCTAAAAAAATATTACCTGTAATCATTAGCATAAAGTAAGCGGATTACATACCTTTTGGGCTGCAAACATTATACCACAACAATATTACTATGTCTAGAAAATATTCCTATTTTTCTTCAGATATAATTCCATCAAGAATTTCCTTGGTTTTCCTAATTTTTTCTTTAAGCTTTAAGGGTATCATCTAATTTATCCTCCTCTGATAACTCTCTTGTTTTATTAAGTAAATCATTAGCATATTTAATAAGTAATTTACTTTCATTAAGTCTTAATTTTTTAGGGTCTAACATTGCTTTTGGATTAGTAAATCTTACACGGTCCAAGGCATCAGCATCTTTTACTATTGAGCATAATAATTCAAGTGTTTGTCTATCTTCTAAAGGAATATTATATTTATCAAAAATAGCTTCTTTAGTTACATCATCATCGGTTGGTTCATGGTATTCAATTATGGCACAAATCATATTAGTTGTCTTTTCATCAAGTGAAGATGCAGCTTTATACATTATAGCTCCCATCTTACCATGCCCAACGTTTTTACCATCATTAACTCTCCCTTTATCGTGGTTTTTGGCAGCCTCAATAACCATCATCATATTTTTTTCATCAAGGCCAAGGATTTCCGCGATTTTTTGAGCAAGCATTGTAACTCTTACCATATGCGTTTCATCATGCGCACTAAGACCATTTGTTCCAATATTTATAGCCTTCATGTATTCATTTAAACGGTCAGTATCATTTTCTAGATTAACAATAGCCATTTTACTATAAATATTTTCAATATGGGCATTATAATCGATATCAAAGGTCTTGTGACGATTTCCAGAATCCACTACTAAGTCAAATTTAGCTTTTTCTTGATTTAAAGCCTTTTCAAGTTCTTGCAACTTACCTATTTTAACTTTTTCAGTTAAAGTATCTACATACTCAATATATTTAGTTATAAAATCATCTATAAATTCTGTTGTTATGAAATCATAATCTTTTATGTTAAATAAGGTGCATTTAACGCTTTCATACAAAGATAATGCTCGGGATAAAGTCTTAATATCTTTCGAATTGATAAATTCGCTTAAAAGATTAATAATAGTATCTTTTTTATTGGCAACAATTCTAGCAATATCAATATATAAAATAGGAATTCCCTTACCTTTATTCATTTGTCTAGCAGCCATCAAAGAATTTTTCTTTTGGTTGTCTGACATTTCACTAGTGATAATAACATAATCAGGTTGAATATTGACAGTAGTATTATCCTCTAAATTGGTTCTTTCAAGAACGATTTCATTATGAGTATGACGAGTATTACTTTCAACACTATTAGGACTCATAAACTTAGATACCCGATTAGTCTCAAGACGATAACCACTATTAACGGAAAATAAATCATAAGGTCCCATGTTACTGATAGAACCCATAGCCAAATGATTAAAGCCAAATATTACGCCATATTTCTCATCTCTTAAAGGAGGAAGACCAAGGCATGTATCAGTCACAAGGGCTGTGCATATACCATGATTAGTAAGATTTTTACCAATATTCCACGATTTATAGTAGTCATCATCGACCATAGGCATTGAAGAATAAGCGTTAGTAGAATGCGTAAGCACTTTAAAGTCAAGACCAGCATCTACAACCCTTACCATTTCATCACCAATTGAAATTTGCATTGATGTATCTGCCCTTTTTGTAAGACTTTCATTAATCTTTTTGGCGTAAGCTTTTTGTAATTCATTGATAATTATAAACATGTCATTAATACTATATCTTGGTGAATAAGTTTGATATATTCTATATAAAAGGCGAATATTTTTAAGGCTGGCAATTCTACGAATATTATCGACAAATACCTTAACATCCTCGTCTAAATCCAGACTATCTAAATCATTATCATAAGTATACAAAAAGACTTTAGCATCCTCATAAGTTATATCAAAATACTTTTTAAAGATGGCGTTTTTAATATCAAATTCCGAATTAGCCTTTTGCATATCTTTATCACATATTTCAGATATTTGCTCACTATAGCGTAAAGGATCAACACCATCGACAGATAAACTATCTTTAGAAAATTTAAATATCTTTGAAGATAGTAAAATATATCTTAAAAGATTTTCTAACTCTTCATTATTTAAATGATGATCATAATAAACTTCATTTTTCTCAAAATAATCAAGCAAAATAAGCATCTTATCATCAAAAATTCTATCTTCATCATTACTAACGTGATTAAGTAATTCTAAAAAGACAGGATATGACTTTGCTTTATTATTTTTAATATTAATAATTCTTGCTTGAACATCAGGATATTTAACTATTTTGTCAAGGAAATGGCTATTGAGATTAATAAGTTCAGGACTTAAAATTTCATAATTAATAGTCATAGTTATAAAAGGATATTTATGAAGTAAACTAACAAACGCTCTATAAATAACCTCATTATTAAAAAAGCCCATATTATATCTTTCGATAAATTTTAAAACAGAATAAGAATCATTTTTACTAAGAAGTTCATAGAGATTAGAATCTTTGCTTTTAATATCATTAAGAAGACTTGTTATTGTATTTCCTACTGTATCACGAGCTGAAGCACCTAATGAATAAACTAACTCATCAATATCCTCGGCTTTATTTAATGAGTATGGATCTTCATTAAAATTTCTTAGGATAATAGATTCTAAAAGTTTACTAGGGCTAAATAAGTATAAATTAATAGGGATAATGGGTAATACATTATCTAAAATTTTATTAATGTCATTTTCAGGAAGAGATAAAAATTTATAAAAATCCGTATGATATTCAAAATTAAAGGCTCTTTCTTGTTTTTCAATTATCGTTTTAGCAATTAATTCCTTAAGGTCATTGTTTTTTTCTTCAGCATAACATCCTAGTAAAAAGCAAGGATCAATTTTTATAATAAATTCTTCTTTTTCGCTGGCATCAATACTACGATATATATTTAACAAATCGATGACTTCATTCTTAACTAAAGGGCCTTTGCTACTTCGATCATAAAGTTCATCTAAAATGGCTCTCCTTTTTCCAGGATTACGCATATAAAATAGAAAACTATTTATTAGTCCTGATGCCGGCAGATGATGTATTATAGGGCTATTAGTATCTAATCTATTAAGCCACTGACAAGTAACAGCATTACTAACATAAGGCATTAAATCAGGATTTTGTTCAACCTTTAAAATAACTGTATCAAGCATTTCATTCGGAGCATAGTTCACAAACGCTTCATCGCTTAAATAAGGACACAATATGCCTACCGTATTAATAGGTATCATTGCTCTAGCATATTGAGGTAAAGACATATCAATAGCGTCTTTTAAATAGTTTTCATCTTCGGCAAGTTTACTATTTATATAAGCCATTACATCGGGAACATCACTATGAGATAAAAGATTATTTTTAGATATTTTATCTAATATTTCTGTCTTATCTTCCGGAGCACAAAAAATAAAAATCTTATCAATGATATAATATGGAATCTCAGAGCTTTTCTTAATTTTTTCCCTAATCAGCATTTTTAAAGAATTATCACTTTGTAAGATGCTTATACTGCTTTCCAAACCAAGTATATTATATAAAGAAGTTCTAGCAATAATGATTGTCATATCATCTATTGAAAGATACTCTGGATACAAAGATAAGAGTTTCATAAATGTTTCATTCGTAATTAAGTTACTTTTCACTCCGGCCATGAATGCCTCTTTAGCTTTAGCATCATGAGTTAAAAGAAAATAGTCAATTTGTCCAATGAAATCGCTAGGTATAACATCCAAAACACTATTTCTTGCTTCTTTAGCAGAATTTTCATATAATTCTTCATACTGCTCTTTATACTCTTTTTTATCTCTAAGATCTTTTAAAATATATTCTTGAAATCTAATAGGTATTCTCCCAAAATTAGGATACCAAAAAGTTTCAATCCTAGGATCAAGTTTAGTATTCTGCATTAATCTATTAAATATATTAGGATTATTATAAATTGTCAAAAATATATCATCATCTTTAACGCCTCGGATAAATCCTAGTATATTATTTGGGCTAAGTAGCTCAAGAGTTTCAACAACCCTTAAATACTGAAATAAATAGCGATATGTCTCTCTATCTTTAACATCCTCAAGAAGACCCCTTTGTTGAATTTCAGATAAAGACTTAATATGAGCCAAATTATCAAAAATAATTTTATTTTGTACAACTGCATCAAGTTTTTCAAGGCCATATGAAGTAGCGAAAGCTCGAGATGATACTTTATCAAGTAATGGTTTATTTCCTAAAATATAGCTATGAAATGGTGTATAGTCATAAGGGTATTCAAATAGATATTCTACTTGCTTATCAACATTTAAAGACGGAAAGCTTTGTACTTCTTTATTAGCTACAGCCAAATCAATCATTTTATTACCCTACTTTCTATTTAAGTATAGCAAAATAATTATTCTTTGTAAAACATCACTATTTATAAATTTATA
>CANQFJ010000002.1 GCA_947598485.1 uncultured Bacilli bacterium
AACCCCAGTTCAGTATAGAACTGAATTGGGGTTCTCATAATCTTCTTTTGGTGTCTACTTTTTATTGACTAGTTCAAAATAATTTTTGAACTATTTCTTCTTTTTTTGACTAGTACTTTTTCTTTGACTCGCTTTTTGCTTTGACGTTTTCTTGTTTTGTGTACTTGTTTTGGCCTTTTTTTGAGTACTATTATTCTTGGCCTTGGTTTTAGGTTTATTAACCTTTTTCTTTTTATTTGTTGATTTTAAAACTGGCTTAGATACTTTAATAACTTTATAACGAATCGGTTTTTCTATTTTAATAACGAGGTGACGATTATTATTTTTATCTTTATGAAAATATAAGACAATAATAATAAGAAATAAGATAAAGAAATAAATAGATATTAATATAATAAAAACAATATCTATTGGATCAAAAATCCGATTCATATACATCCCTCTTCAAATTAATATGCTTTTACGTGCATTTCTATTAATATTTTACTTAACTTATATTATTTAATCAAGAGCTTTTAAGCAAAAATAATGTATTTAACAAATGGTTTATACGTGATAAAATAAGTTTGGTGAAACAGTATGTTTAAAGTAAGTAATTTAACAGCATATATTGAAAATAAAAAAATATTAGATGGTTTTTCTCTTGAGATAAATGATGGTGAAATTCATACGATAATGGGTAAAAACGGAATTGGTAAATCTACTTTATGTAAAATTATTTTAAATGATCCTCATTATGAAATTAAAGCAGGAGATATTATCTATAATAATAAATCTATTTTAAAAAAGCCTACGTATGAAATAGCTAAAGAAGGTATAATGCTTATTTCTCAAAATCCTACTTCTATTGAAGGTGTAACCAATATGGAAGTTTTACGGACAGCTTTGAGAGAAAAAAGCAGTGAAAATATTAATATCTTTAAATTTAATAAAGAGATGGAAGATGCCTGTGCAAGATTAGAACTTGATCCAAAGTTTATTCATAAAGAAGTTAATGTTGGAGCATCCGGAGGCGAAAGGAAAAAGATCGAACTATTACACGTTGCCATATTAAAACCAAGCTTTCTAATCCTTGATGAAATTGATTCTGGCCTTGATGTAGATGCTCTTAAAGTTGTTGCTAACTTTATTAATGAGTATCATAAAGAGTCTAAATGTTCTATTCTCATTATTACGCATCATAAACAAATTCTTGATTATATTAAACCTAATTATGTTCATATTTTATCGGAAGGAAAGATTGTTAAAACTGGTGATCATCATTTAGCAGAAGAAATTGAAACTACCGGTTTTAGGTCTAATATTATAGATGAAAATGGAAAAAGTGAATAATATACTAATGGATAAAAAAGTAATTAATCTAATTGATAATGATAAGAATTTAGAATATACCCTTAAGGATAATGAAATGCTTGTTATAAATATCTTTAATAGTAGCTTTAATTCCTTTAATATTAAAACCATCCAAAATAATAATAGTTATCTTGTTATTAACTTATCTGGCTTTGTTAATCAAGATTTTACTGTTAATATTGATGGTGAAATAAAGGGTGATAATAATCATTATATTCTCAAACTAAGAACGGTAGCATCTTATAATCATGGCGCGGTAAATGCTAAAGTCCATGTTAATGAAGGCACTTTAGAAAATGAAGTAACAGAAGACTTAAAGGGCATTTTAGAAGATGGGTCTTTAAACTTTATGCCTATTTTAGAAATTGATACAAATGAAGTAAAAGCCGAGCATTATGCTACAATAGGTCATTATCCTTGGGAAGAACTTTTTTATCTACAGACAAAAGGTATAAGTAATGATGATGCGATAGAAATGTTAAAGAAAAGTTTTTTATTTAATTTATTTGCGGAAGATTTCGTAAAACAAATAAATTATGGAAAGGAACAGGATGAATAGAGAAGATTTTCCAATGCTTGATGAGGATATTATCTATTTAGATAACGGGGCTACGAGTTTAAAACCAAGATGCGTGATAGAAAAGATAAGTGAATATTATAATAAGTATTCTGCTAATGCTCATCGGGGTGACTATGATATATCTTATAAAGTGGATCAAGAATATGAAGGAACAAGAGAGAAAGTAGCTAAATTTATTAATGCTGATAGTGAAGAAATCGTTTTTACTTCGGGAGCTACAGATTCCCTTAATATGATTGCAAATGGCTTTTTTGCTCCCTTAATTGAAGCAGGCGATGAAATATTAATTACGACCAGTGAGCATGCTTCAAATGTTCTTCCTTGGTTTAGACTCCAAAATGAAGAAGGAGCTATAGTAAAGTATATTCCTCTTGATGGTAATTATCATGTAACTATTGATAACATAAAGAAAATGGTGACACCAAATACTAAGGTAATTGCTTTGGCTGAAGTTACTAATGTAATTGGTGATTTAAGACCTATCAAAGAAATTTGTAAATTTGCTCATGAGAATAATATCTTTGTTGTTGTAGATGGTGCACAAAGTGTTCCTCATAAAAAGGTTGATGTCAAAGATTTAGATTGTGATTTTCTTGCTTTTTCAGCCCATAAGATGTATGGTCCAACGGGTCTTGGGGTCTTATATGGCAAAAAAGAGCTTTTAGAAAGCCTTGAACCTATTAACTTAGGAGGAGGTATGAATGAAAGCTTTGATAGTCCTAGTGAGATTATTTTAAAAGATATTCCTACTCGGCTAGAAGCGGGAACCCCAAATATTGCTGCTGTTATAGGCTTTGGAACAACCATTGACTATCTTAACAAAATAGGTATGGATAAAATAAATGAGAGAGAATTGTATCTTAGAAAGTACTTAATAGATAAATTAATTAAAATACCTTATATAGATATTATTAATTTAGAGGCTGATAGTGGGATAGTTAGCTTTAATGTTGATGGTGTCTTTTCCCAAGATGTAGCTTTTTACTTAAATAAATATAAAATATGTGTAAGAGCAGGTAACCACTGTGCTAAAATTCTTAAAAATGCTACAAAGGTAACTAATTCTTTAAGAGTTAGTTTAGCCTTTTATAATACAGAAAGTGAGATAGATACTTTAGTAGAATTATTATCTAACAAAGATAAGATTCTTAAGGAGATGTTATAATGGATCCCGAAATAAAAAGAGAAATTATTATGGAACATTACCAAAATCCTCTTCATAGACATCATGTTGATGATGATAGCTATGATATGGTAAATACTGCCAACAGTTCTTGTATTGATAATTTAAATATTTATATTAAATTTGCTGGGGATATTATTGAGGATATTGCCTTTGAGGGAGAGGCTTGTGCTATAAGTATATCTTCAACATCTATTATGATTGAAAACCTCATAGGGAAGACCAGGGAAGAGGCTTTAAATATTATCGATAATTTTGAAAAGATGATTAATGAAAAAGAATATACGGAAGATATTTTAGGAAATGCGGTTGTATATTCCGATATTTATAAGCAAAATTCTCGTAAGTCGTGTGCTTTTTTACCCTATCGAGGACTTAGAGAAGCTTTAACAAAGCATGAAGAGAGCTAATAATTGACTTTAGCTCTTTTTTTCTTTATAATAGCAACTGTTTTTAACGGGAGGTCTTGGTTTATGGAAAGTATTGATAAAGCTTGTGAAGAAACAGTAAAAAAACTAATTTTGGAAAATAAATATCGAATTAGCTTTTGGGGTAGTGTGGAAACAGTATCAAGTGGGGCTGTTATAGGATCCCTTTGTGCAACTGCAGTTACGTTAATTACTAGTCCGGGTAATAGTATTTTAGGTTCCTCAGTTATGGCTGGCATCAGCGTTGTTGCTGTTTTACTTAGTCATCTTCGCAAGAACGCTATAATTAAACAAATAATAGATGAAGCCGTAGAGGAAGTTAAAAAGCAACAAACTATAGAATTAATGAAAGAAGCATTTCCTTTTATTTCTGACGAGGATATATCTACGCTCTTACCACATATCCTAGCTATCTCTATTGTGCCAAATGAGCATTCTGAAGAGGACTTTATCCAAACACAAGGAGAACGCTTAATGTCATATGCTGGAGAAGTAGGCTATACTGATTGGGAAGAAGATGTAGCTTATCTTAAAAATCTAATTGAAGGTTTAAAAAATGGACAAATTAGTGCTGAAGAAGCTCAAGAGAGTATAAAAACTATGGAAAAAACAATGCTTGATAAAGCTTACCGTTTTTGCACTAAAGATATGGCAAGATAATTTTTAGCATAATAAGTGATGTAGAAAAAGGACTAAATTTGACTTTAGTGCTTTTTTATTGTACAATAATTCGCGTTTGAACAGGGGTTTAATAAATATTATGAATGAAATAGAAAAAAATAAATTATATGAAGAAACTACTAATACTCTTATAGGTTTAAAAAATAAAGAATTATCTCTTTTAGGAGATTTTGCTTATGTGGGTAACGCCGTAGTAATAAGTGCTATAATTATGGGCACAATTGTAAAAACTATTGATACGGGTGCAAATTTAACTGGTCCTTTAGCTATAGGAGGAATTGGTCTAATAACTAGTCTTGTTTCTTATTTTATCAAGAAAAATATTATAAAAAAGGCTCATGAAGAAGCTGCGGATATTGTTAATAAACCAAAAAGTCAAAATTTAGCACAACAAAATGCTTTTACGATTAGTCATAATTTCCATTCATTAAATTTTGCTAATCCGTTTGATGCTGAAACTGAAGCTCAAGAAGTAACCGATTATGATAATTTATCTTTAGAGGCTAAATGTAATCTTTTAATTGGTTATGCTAGAGAAGTAAGCTATCCTGGTTTTGAAGAAGAGGCTCATATCCTTTGCGATATTATTGATGGTTTAAGTTGTGATGATGAAGAAGACAAACAAACCTATGAAGAAGCCTTAAAGATAGTTGAACAAACAATGCTTGAAAAAGCTTATAAATTTTACAACGGTGATCTTTCTAGATAACTTAATAAAAAGAAGGAATAAATATGGAGAAAATAGGAGAAGATGTCCAAAAAGAATTAGTGGAAACTTATAAAAGGGCAGCGATGTCATTATGTGAAGTGTATAAACCTGACATAATTAAAAAGAATTTCTTTGTTGATATGGGCAAAGTCTTTTGTATTGGCACTACTATATCGGTTCTACCTTCATATATGATAACTCAAAATGTATGGTATCCAGTGACATTTCTCGCAGGAAGTATAGCTTCTTTTATCATATATGCTGTTAGTTTTAAAAAAAGAGAGAAATTAGCTGATAAGATAACCGATGATTCTATGAATAGAGTAGATAATTACATTGCTAAAAATTTACCAGATTTAGTTACTAAAGAAGAGTTAATTGCTTTTTTACAAGATATGAAAATGGATGAAGTATTTGCTCTTGAAAGTAAGCCTAGTGACGAACTATCTACTTATGATAAATGCCTTCTTTTAAAAGAATTTGCTCTTGAGATATCATATCCTGGGTATGAAGATGATTTAACTATTGTTGATAGCATTATAGAGTGCCTAGCCCATGACCCGGATAGTACTTTTCCTTTAGAAATAGGGTTTATGGAAAAGACAATGCTTGATAAAGCTTATCGTTTTTATACCGAAGGTATTGCAAGATAGGGATTGTCAAAACTAGAGCTTTTTGTTATAATTAACCTGAAAAAACGAAGACCAAGAGGAGTAATTTAACTATTCTTTTTAGAGAGAAAAAGTCATAGGCTGAAAGCTTTTTTATAGTAAAGTTAAATGAAGGTAGCTTGCGAGTTGTTTTGCCGAAATTAAAGTAAGTAAAAATGTCTAAGCCGCATTAAGGCATTAAGTTATAAATAAAGGTGGTACCGCGATATATTTCGCCCTTTGGTATTACCTTTTTTTAATGGAGAATAAAAATGGAAATATTTGAAAAATATGTCAGTAACTTTGATATGAATGATGAGATGGTAGAGCGAAAGTATAAACATACGCTTCGGGTAGCTAATTTAACTAAGTTTATTGCTAAAAATCTTAAATTGGATGAAAAAGAAATTAGCATCGCTTACTTATGTGGCTTATACCATGATATAGGGCGGTTTATGCAAATAAAAAAATACCATTCTTTTGATGATTTAAGAACTATTGACCATGGAGATTTAGGATATAAGATTTTTTTAAATCAAATCGCGGATAAAGAAGATTTATCTTCAAGAGAAGAAAGTATTATCGCTAAATCCATAATGTATCATAATAAAGTCAAAGTTCCTAGTAAACTAACTGATAATCAAAAAAAGTTTATTTGGATTACAAGAGATGCTGATAAAATAGATATTTTATATCAAAAGACAAGTTTAAAAAATGGGGTGCCACTAGATGATTGTGAGGTATCTGATAAGGTTCGTGAACAATTTTTAAATTATGAATCAGTTGATTATAAATATGTGCAAAATAATACCGATAAAAATATTTTGTTACTAGCGTTTATATTTGACTTAAAGTATGATGAATCACTAAAGATTATAAAAGATAATAAATTTGTTGAAAAAATGCGGGAAATACTCGCAGATGCCAAATATGATGAGTATTTTAAAATATTAGATAGTTATATAAAGGAGAGATTTAAATGTTAGATAAAAAATATAATGCATTAGAAAAAGAAGCAAAATGGTTAAACTATTGGCAAGAAAATAAAATATATGAGTTTAAACCTGATCAAAGAGAGGTATTTTCTATAGATACACCTCCTCCTACGGTTAATGGTAAGATTCATATAGGTCATATTTTCTCTTATTCCCAAACAGAGATGATTGCTAGATTTAAAAGATTATGTGGTTATAATATTTTTTATCCTTTTGGTTTTGATGATAATGGTCTTCCTTCCGAAAGACTAGTAGAAAAAGAGCAAGGTAAAAAAGCCCATGAAATAGGAAGAGAAGCTTTCTCTAAACTTTGTTATGAAACAACAGATAAGTATGAAGCTGAGTTTCAAGAGTTATTTTCTAAACTTGGTGTTAGTACGGATTGGAGTAAAAGATATAAGACAGTTAGTCCTTCCACTATCAAGATAAGTCAACTTTCTTTTCTTGACTTAGTAGATAAAGGGGTATGCTATCACAAAGAAAGTCCAGCTTTATGGTGTAATGAGTGTTTAACGTCTATTGCGCAAGCCGAACTAGAAACGAAGACTATTAAAACAACCTTTAACTATGTTAATTTTAAAACCGTGGAAGATAATGAAACATTTACGATTGCTACCACTAGACCTGAGTTGCTACCAGCCATTGTTTGTGTTTTTGTAAATCCTGATGATGAAGAGCATAACCATTTAATTGGCAAAACAGCTCATATTCCCGTTATAAATGTAGATGTACCTATTATGGCTGATAGTAAAGTTGATGCTACTAAAGGTACTGGTGTTGTTATGTGTTGTACTTTTGGTGATCAAACTGATATTGAGTGGTGGAAAAAATATAATTTACCACTTAAATATATCTTTACGAAAGATGGTAAGATTATCGATTCTGTGCCTAATTATGGTGGTCTTAAGATTAAAGAAGCTAGAGCTAAAATAATTGAAGATTTAAAAGAAGCTGGCGTTGTTGTTAAGATTGAAGAATTAGAACACGAAGTTCAAACTCATGAAAGATGTGGCAAAGAAGTAGAGTACGCGGTTATGAATCAATGGTTTATTGATATCATGAATCATAAAGATGACTTTATTAAGATTGGTAATACGATTAAGTGGTATCCAGAACATATGCATGTCAGATACGATGAATGGGTTAATAATGTCGCATGGGATTGGTGTATATCAAGACAAAGATACTTTGGTGTACCATTTCCTGTTTGGTATTGTGATAAATGTGGGGAAGCTGTCTTTGCAAAAAGAGAAGACTTACCAGTTAATCCTTTAGTAGATAAATGTCCTATTGATAAGTGTCCTGAATGTGGATGTACTAAATTTAATCCTGAAACCGATGTTATGGATACTTGGGCTACTTCATCAGGTACGCCACTTATTAATATGCACTATGGGGAAAAAGATAATTATGAAGATATCTTAAAACCAATGAGTATTAGAACTAATGCTCATGATATTATCCGTACTTGGGATTTCTATACAATTGTTAAAAGTTATTATTTATTTGGTCAAAGACCTTGGGATAATGTTATGATTTCGGGCTTTGTTATGGCTAGTAAAGGGGAAAAGATTAGTAAATCTAAATCTAATAGCAAAGTCGAACCTCTTGATTTAATTAATAATTATTCTGCCGATGTAGTAAGATACTGGGCAGGATCCGGAAGACTAGGAACTGATATTATCTTTAGTGATGAAACTTTTTTAAGAGGTAAAAAACTTGTTAATAAACTTTGGAATGTTGCTAAGTTTATTGAAATGCATTTGGCAGATTTCCAAGATAAAGAATTTAATGACTTCGAATTTATTGATAAATGGATTATTGGTAAGTTTGCCGAAATGGAGAAAAACTTTATTAAATACTTAAATGATTACGAGGTAGGACTTGCTTTGAATAGTTTAGAAAAATTTTTCTGGAACTTCTGTGATAACTATATTGAAATAGTAAAACATCGTTTATATCGCCCTGAAGAATTTGGAGATATGCCAAGATACTCAGGTCAAAAAACTGTTTATATGCTTTTATATAAATTATTACAAGATTTTAGTATTTATTTCCCATTTATTACGGAAGAAATCTATAGTGAGCTTTACCATGAAGAGAAGTCTATTCACTTAACGACGATTAAACCATTAGAATATGATTTTAATAAAGAAGCTCAAATTGGCGATATTATCGTAAATATTATAAGTGATGCCAGGGGTGAAAAGACCAACAATAATGTATCTTTAAAGACTCCAATTAAAAATCTAGATATTTCTGTTTCTAGTGATGTTAAAGATGCTATTAATAAAGCATCCAAAGATTTTAAAGCAACTTTATTTATTGAAAACTTAACTTTAAATGAAGCAAATGAGGACTACAAAATCAATAATATTGAACTTAATTTAGAAAGTGAAGAAAAATAACTGATTTATGTTTGACTTACCTTTTATTTTATAGTAATATTAGTATGTATAGAGTATAAGATAAGAGGGTGTATCGTATGGATATAAAATTATTAGGACCAGAGCTTGAGAACGTACAAAGCGCTGCTCAAAGAGAACTTGATGAAACAATTGAAAGAAGAAAAAGGGAAGTCGAAAATGAAGTAATTACTAGCCTTTCTGAAATAGCTTCCGATGGTAAAAGAGTTCTTAAAAGTCAAAAATCTACCTACGAAATGATGCTTCAACTTGATGGCTTAGTAAAAGAAAATGAAGAATTATTTTTAAAGGTTAATGCTTTATGTGATAAGACAGGAGTTTCTCTTAATGCTATTATTGAAAGAATGGTTAAAAAGAATCGTGAGTTAAGAGGTGAACAACCTGTAGCTGAACCTACTATTGAAACTCCTAGTGTAGAACCTGCATACGAGGAACCTGTACTTGAACCAGCTGCTTTTGAAGAAACACCTGCTGAGATGCCTACTGTTGCAGAGGACGATAAAAAAAAAGCTGATGCTGTAGCAGAAGGATTTAGAGGAATTGAAGATATTGATATTCCCGAGTTTGAATATAACCCTGATGATATAAAATATGATTGGCAAAAATCAGTATTTTCTAATCCACAAGAAGTAGTAACTCAAAATATCCCAACGGATACTTATACGGCTTCTACGGAGCTTGCAAGTGAGCCCGAAACAAGTACAGTATCTGCTGAATTAGAGCCAAGTTTAGACTTTATGCGTGTTAAAGCTCGTCGCTTACATGATTGGGATGATAATCGCCAAAGAAGTGATGCTCTTGTTAGAGCGGTAATTCTTGGCGAGAATTTAGAAGGAAAATCTGAAGATTATCGCAATGTAGGAACTCAAATTGGTAATTTGCTATTACATTATAGAGATTTTACTCCTGAGGAAGACAATGTTTCCCTTGATACACTTGACCAATCTATTGGAGCAAGTAGTACACTAGGAGTAAGTGAAAAGAGAAAATTATATCGCAGATTAAATACCGCTGCAAAAAAAGTTGAAAGATATGCTAGAACATATCAAGCAATGGCAAGATAGGAGGATATTATGGGGATTGATGAAGTTATTACCTTAGAAGATGGTAGCGAATATATTTTATTATTATCTACTGAAAAGGATGGTTCTAAATATTTCTTAGCATCAAAATATGTTAATGAAGCACCAACTGATTCATATGATTTATTTAAAGAATTAGTAGTCGATAACGAATTTGCTGTAGAAAAAGTTACAGATGACGCTTTAGAAGCTAAATTAATTGAAGAGTTTGAAGGCCAAATTGATTCTATGGACGACGAAGAAGCCGAAGAATAATATATTTTAATAAAAATTTCACATTATCTTCACATAAAAGTACTATATTAATAAATAGGAAAGGATGTGAAAAGGTATGTTACCTGGAAGAATATTGTTTGATGACTTATTTGATGATGACATTGATGTAAGAAGACCACAAGGAATGCTATGCGATATTTATGAAAAGGATAACACCTATCATATTGATGTTGATGTCCCTGGTTTTAAAAAAGAAGATATTAAAATTGAATGTGACCAAGGAAATTTAAAGATTGTTGCTGAAAGACATAGCGAAGACAAAGAACATAAAAAATTTCTTCATCGCGAAAGAAAAACATATGAAAAATGTGAAAGATCTTTCTATTTAGGAAATATTAATGAAGATCAAATTCAAGCCAGCTTTAATGATGGCATCTTATCTATAACAGTTCCTAAAGAAGAAGTCGTAGAAACTAAGAAGACAATAGTAATTAAATAATTTTGAAGAAAGTCAACCAAGGTTGGCTTTTTTGATGATTTAAGATATAATATCATTATGAATAATAAAGATGATGATAAGGGTACATATAAAATCTTATTTAAATATTTAAGAAATGATAAGCTTAAATTATTTTTGTATGTCGTTTTTGCTTTACTTTCTTATTTACCATCTTTATTTGTGGCTATTATTACAGGCTTAGGCTTAGAGGCCTTAATTCTCAAAAAATTTAAAAAGTTTGTTATATATCTGTTTTTAGCTACAGGATTACAAATTTTTTCCTATAGTATTGCGCAAGTAATTAAAGATTATATTCATAACTATTTGGAAATAAAATTCATAAAAAATGTTAGCAAAGATATTTACCATAAATACCAAAATATGCCTGCCATAGCTTTTGAAGAAATGGGTGTAGGAGAGCTTATCAATCGCCTTAGTTCGGACACTGACCGAGTTATGGAGCTTTTAGCTCGAATTATTAAAATGGCTTGTAAACTTGCTATTGTCGTTTTTGTTATCATCATATCTTTTGGTGTTTCAATTTATATAGGCTTAGAAATATTAATTTTTGGACTAATCATGGGAATTATTTCTTACAAGTTTTTTCCGATTATTAAAAATACCCAAAAATTAGTTAAAACACAGACTGATAAACTTATTAAAAGTACAACAGAAAATGTAACGGGTATAAGAGAGATTAAAGCTTTAGGCATTAAAAGTAATATAGAAAAAAGCGTTAATAAAAGAATTGATGCCTTATCGTCTAATAATATGAAAATTAGAAATTATGAAATGGGCTATTTTGCAATTAATAATTTAATATATTATCTTTTAGAATTTATTATTTTATTAACATGTGGTTATCTATTCGTAAAAGGCCATATTGCTTATAGTATATTTATGATGCTTGAAAATTATATTTGGCGAATTGATGAAGCGGTTAGCTCCATATCTGAGTTTGGTGTAGATTATAACAAAGTTAAGGTTTCTTTATATAGAATAGATCAAATTGTAAATAATAAATTATATCAAGATGAAGAATACGGAACCGTTAATTTAAAAAATGCTCAAGGCGTTATAACTTTTGAAAACGTCTCATTTAAATACCGAGATAATGAAAAATTAGCTTTAAATAATTTAAATTTAACATTAGAACCTAATAAAAAAATTGCTATCGTAGGACGTAGTGGTAATGGTAAATCAACGATCTTTAATCTTCTTTTAAGATATTTTGATGCTACTGAAGGTAAAATCTTAATAGATGGTGTTAATATAAAAGATTTAACGGAAAAATCTTTAAGGAGTACTATTTCTTCGATTAGACAAAATCCTTTTTTATTTAACATGTCGGTTATAGATAATTTTAGATTAGTTAAACCTAAAGTTACTTTACAGGAAGTTAGGGAAGTATGCCAAAAAGCTTATATTGATGATTATATTATGAGCCTTCCTGATAAATATGATAGTATTATAGGCGAAGGGGGAATTAATTTATCTGGTGGTCAAAAGCAAAGACTGGCAATTGCGCGAACACTTCTTTTGAATACCAAGATTATTTTATTTGATGAAGCAACATCTGCTCTTGATAATGAATCCCAAGGCTATATAAAAAAGACTATTGATAATTTAGTTAAAAATCATACTATAATTATAATAGCTCATCGCTTATCAACTATTGTTGATGCTGATGAAATATATTTAATTGATAAAGGTACTTTAGCAGCTCAAGGAAAACATAAAGAATTACTTAAAAAATCTAATATTTACAGAAACTTGTATTTAAATGAAGATATAAATGGAGATGAATAAAATGGATATTAAAGATTTAAAAAAAGGATTACCTCAAGAAGATTCATGGCTTGAAAAAAGAGAAAATGGTATGGTACTTTCTGATCATCACATAAAAGTGTTAAATAGAAATAACATTGATTATAAAAAGTATAAAAATATAAAGGAATTAATGTTTGCTATTAATGAAATGGATATTGATGAAGATGATGAATTAGAACAAGTTGCTCGAGATCTTGATGAAATGGATTACTATAGCAAATAGGTATTAAATGAAAAGAAGTATAGTATTTTATTTATTAGTTTTAGTTTTTTGGCCTATGACTATTAAGGCGGATACTACTGCCCAAGAGGTTAGCTTTGTAAGATGCGTAGATGGTGATACCGCAGTTTTTTTGGTTGGTGAAGAAGAACTTAAGTTTAGATTTCTAGCTATTGATACGCCTGAAACTGTCCATCCTACTAAAGAAGTTGAAGCCTATGGTGAAAATGCTAGCGAATATACCTGTAATAAACTGACTAATGCTAGTAAAGTAATTGTTGAGTATGAAAATAGTAATAAAATAGATAAATATGGCAGAAGCCTAGCCTGGATCTGGGTCGATGATAGCTTACTGCAAAAAGAATTAGTGTCCATTGGTTATGCTGAAGTAGCCTATATCTATGGTAATTATCGTTATACAAATAGCCTATGTTTAGCTCAGAAAGACGCTAGAGAAAATAGTTTAGGGCTATGGAGCGAAGGGAAAGAAGAAGGATATTGCTCCACTGTAAATCTTGATGAAGTAACTGATAATATAGATCCTACAATGATAGGTGAAGTAACACCTGAAGAAGCTACTAAGCAAGAACTTGAAAATACGATTAAAGAAGTCAATGATTTTACCGATAAAATAAATGACTTTCTTGTTGATAATAATGGCAAGATTTCTAATATTTTTGTTTTTGTCTTTATTGGCATTGCTGCTATATACGCTACTTTTAAGAAAACTAAAAGAAAATAATTATTTTCGCCCAAGCCACTTTTTCAATAGCTAATATACTACTGATAGGGTGAATAAAATGATATCGTGGTATGTAAATTTAGCTAATCCAATTCAATCTTTTTTGGCAGGGATACTAACTTTTGCCATAACATCTTTAGGAGCAGGAATTGTTGTTTTCTTTAAAAAAGTTGATAAAAATATTTTGGCTATGATGCTATCTTTATCTGCAGGTATAATGTTAGCAGCAAGTTTCTTTTCGTTAATTAATCCCGCTTTAAGTGGGGCAGAAAGTCTTGGACTTAATCCCTGGCTTGTCGTAGCTATTGGCTTTATTTTTGGAGGACTTTTCTTAATCCTAAGTGATAAATTAGTTTCTAAGCATGTAGAGGATAATAACAATACTAAAAGATTAATTTTACTTGTTAGCTCTATTGTATTACATAATATTCCTGAAGGCTTAGCAATAGGCGTTGCCTTTGGCTCTATTAAATATGGTTTAGACGGCGTAACATTAGCTTCAGCCGTAATGCTTGCGGTGGGAATTGGTATTCAAAATTTTCCTGAGGGAGCTGCAATTAGCTTACCTTTAAGAGGAGCAGGATATTCAAGACTAAAAGCTTTCCTTATAGGAGCTTTAAGTGGGATTGTTGAACCAATATCTAGTTTAATAGGAGCCATATTAGTTTTAAATGTCCGTAATTCTCTTCCATATTTATTAGCCTTTGCCGGAGGAGCTATGATCTTTGTGGTTATCTCAGAAATCATTCCCGAAAGTCAAAATAGTGAGCATAAAAATTTAATGACTTTCTTAGCTTTAATGGGATTTGTTATTATGATGGTCTTAGATGTGGCACTTGGTTGACAAAAAAATACAAAATATTGTAAAGCTTTCTGCTTTTATACAAATAAAATGATATAATTATATAAGAGTAGGAAAGGAAGGTGTTATATGAAACGTAAATTATTATTACTATCTATAGCATGCTTCCTTTTTTTTAATTATGTAGATGTTTCGGCGAAAACTATTGTTAAGATTATTGTCCCTTATACAGGTGTAAGACTTAGGGAAGAGCCGTCAACAAGTTCTCGCTCTATTATAGATCGTATTTCTGAAAATGCGGTATATGAATTAGTCGATGAAGAACTATATAATAAATCAGATTCATGTTCTAAGGGTTGGAACAAAGTTTATTATAGTGGTCATAATATAGGTTATATCTGTTCTAATTATACAAAGGAATTTTCCCGAGTTGAGTATGATGAAAACGCTGCAGCTAGCTGTGAATCGGAACTAAAAATTAAGGGTTTTCCTGATAGCTATATCAAAGACTTATGTGACTTAAAAGCAATCCATCCGAATTGGACTTTTACTCCTGATTTTAATAATTTAGATTGGAATACTTCTATAACCGAACAAGAATATGACCGTAAAGCTTTAATTCAATCATATAATGAGGACACGCAAGGTCTTCTTGATACAGAGTATTTATCTTATAATTACTTAACTGATACCTTTATTGTAAAAGAAGGAAGTAATTGGTATAATGCCAGTCATGATGCTATAGCTTACTTTTTAGATCCAAGAAATTTCTTTAATGAAAAAGAAATATTTATCTTTCAAAAATTATCATTTGATGAAGTAACCCAAAAACAAGAAACCGTGGAAAGTATTTTAGATGGTACTGATATTAAAGAAAAAAGCTCAGTTATTTACGATGCTGGACGTACTTATAATGTAAGTCCTATTTACCTTGCCAGTAGAATTAGACTAGAGACAACAGGAAATTATACTAATTATTCTATTAAGGGGACAGCATATGGCAATTATCCTCATATATATAACGCTTATAATATTGGAGCATATACTGGTGCTGCCGATGGTATTAAATGGGCTGCCGGTAATATGGGACATGGAACTCCTTGGACAACTCTTGATGCGGCTATTTATGGAGGAGCTAGCTATATCGCAGCTAACTATATAGGCCAAGGTCAAGATACTACCTATTTTCAAAAGTTTAATACATCTTCTTATTCTAACTATGCCACTCATACTCATCAATATCAAACTAATATTCAAGGCCCTGCAAGCGAGGCCGTACCTACTTACAATTCTTATGCTATTAATAATTTGTTAGAAACAGCATTTGACTTTGTAATTCCTATTTATGCAAATATGCCAGAAACTGCTTCTCCAATGCCTACTTATGGTAATCCTAATAATCATTTAAAAAGTATAACTATAAATGATAAAGAATTGCCAGGATTTAAACATGACACTTTCGTTTATGACTATTATGTTGCAAAAGGCACTGTCTCTATAAAGATAGATGGGGCTATTATTAACAAGAATACTAAGCTTGAAGGCACTGGAACTATTAATTTGACTGGTGAAAAAACTCCTGTAGTACTTACTGTAACAGCGCAAAACCAAAAGGTCCAAACATATACTATTAACGTTATAAGGACAGATGGCATAGATATGAGTGTTGATGATATTTTAAATAGTATGTCAGCTCCCGTAACGGGGGATATGCTAATTTACTCCGCGGGAATAACTATTGATCAATTAAGAAATGAAGTTAATAAAGTATCTGCTACCGCAAGTGTAGTTGTTGATGCTAAAAATGCTATGACCCTTTCGACCGGTGATACCATAACTATTGCTAATGGAAGCGATAAGAAAACATTCAATGTTACAATAAAAGGCGATATAAGTGGGGATGGTAATATCGATATTCAAGATTTATTAAAAGTTCAAAAAAGCATTTTAGGATATACCGATTTGGCAGGACCATACTTTAAAGCCGCTGATACTAATCAAGATGGACTTGTTAATGTTACTGACTTATTAAGAGTTCAAAAGCATATATTAGGATATATAACTATTCAATAGAAAAGAGATGAAATATGAAGAAAGTAAAATTAATATTATTTACGCTCCTAAGTTGTTTACTATTTTCTGGTACTGCTTATGCTGCAACAGCAAATATTAAGGTATCTGCAACAGCATCACAAGTAATTATTGGTAATAACGTAACAGTTTATGTGACGATTTCTTCAGCATCTCCATTAGGCGCCTGGGAATATGGTCTTAACTATAATTCAAGTGTTTTTAGATTAGTATCTTCATCAGATGGTCTTCATGTAGCAGGATATGTTAGTAATAATACAACTAAGTCAATGACCTTTACTTATACTTTTACCGCTGTAGCAAAAGGATCTAGTACTTTTTCCGTAGGATCTGCTAATGTAGTAGGGTTTGATGAAAGTATTATGACTTTAAATCCAAGTTCTGTTACTGTAAATACTATAACTTATAATGAATACCAAGATAGTTTATCAAAGAATAATAATTTAGCGTCTTTAAAAGTAGATGGAGCTGATTTAGAACCGGAATTTAATAGAGATACTTTAGAATATAATGTTAAAGTATCTGAGGATACTAAAGAAATTAATATTGCCGCTACGCCGGAAGATAGTACTGCTTCCGTAAGTGGAATAGGACCTCAAAGTGTATCTCCCGGTAATAATACTTTTGAAATATATGTTGTAGCTCAAAATGGTAGTGAAAAAGTTTATAAAATTAATGTTGAAGTAATCGATAAAAACCCTATAGAGGTTGAGTATGAAAATAAAAAGTATACAGTCGTAAAGATTAGAGATAATTTAGTTGCTCCAAAAGGATTTAAAGAATCAACTATAAATATCGAAGAATTTGAAATACCAGCTTATCGCAGCGATATAATGGATGTTGTAGTAATAGGCCTTAAAGATGAAGATGGTAAAATAGTAATGTTTACTTATGAAGATGGCAAATATGATAAATATTTAGAAATAAATTTAGGTAATATAACTATTAGACCTCTTGAAATGAAAGAAAAGCTTGATGACTATACACTTTCGTCATTAAAGATAAATAATATTGAGATAGAGTGCCTTCAAAAAACTAATGAAGATCGTTATAAATATGTTTATGGTGTTAATGTAGAAACTAATGAAGAAGGGCTATACACTGTAGATACCAAAGATAACACTATTATGAAGTTTGATAAAGAAGAAAGTACAGAAATAGCGGAACAAACTAAATTATTATTGTATATCGCTTCTGCTTTTGCAGGTACGACATTTGTAAGCTTAATAGTTATTCTTTGTCTTCTAAGTAAAAAGAATAAAAACAAAGAACCCGAAAAGAAAGTAAGCAAACAAAATAAAAAAGAAGAAGTACAAGAAAAAACTATATGTCCTAAATGTCACCAAGAATATGATACTAATGAAGAAAGATGCCCATATTGTGCCTTAAAAGAAGAAGCAAATAAGCAAAAAGAAGATAAAAAATTAGCTAAAACTGCGAAAATAAGCAAAGATAATTTACCTTCCGAAGAAGAAATAGAAAAAGCTGATGAGCAAGCCGATGAAGTATATGATATCTTCGAAGATGAGCATAAGCACAAAAAGAAGAAAAAAGACAAAAAAGTCAAATAAAGAAAATTGACATTTAAAATATCTTTATGTTATATTTTCTTTACCGGAAGTAGAAATACTTTGTCAGGTCAATAACTGATGATTGTTAAAATTTATAAATTATATCTTCTCAGTTAGGTTATAGGAAGCGTAGGCTTCCTTTTACTATGGCAAAAAAAGCTTAACTGTTACAAAGTCTAGCTCATGAATATTATTTTGGTTAAATTTGCGATGAATAAAATTAGCTATCATATCTGCACTCTGAATACCATAATGAAGTTTAGAATTATATTTTTTTACTCTTAATATTAAGGAAGACTTAAGAAGAGGCTTATGCATAATAAAGTAGTCATAGTTTTTCATACCATGTACAAGTTCTTTAAAGATACTATCATATAAATTATAGTAGCCATTACTTTTAGCATTATTCTCATCTATTTTAATATTTACTCTAAGAGTTAGTAAGCTATCTATAGCTTTATTTTTAATGGCATAGCTAACAATTTCTTTTACAATTCTTTTTTGCGCATATTCACAAAATCTTGCTCGAGAAAGTTTATTATTTAGAATTCTTTTAAATATTTTTTGATTATTAATAAGTACTGCATAAGATTTTTGACTCTTTAATAGATTAATAATTCTTCTGCGACTAGCATTAGTAAGTCTTGATGTTGCTTTTATTTCAGGACAATCATTATTACAATTCTTTTTACTTGAACAGTATTTACATTTAATACTATTTATTATACTTTTATATCTAATGATAAAGTTATTATATTCTTCTGCTGAGTAAAAAAATAATCCAGCATATACAAATGTGCCTTCGTTTGCATTTAATACTCCTGAATCATCCATATAAATAAATAATTCATTCATTATGTACCTCCATATTTATTTATACCCGATTAATAACCAATTTCCTTTTTATTTTTAAAATATTTTTCTTATTTTGGATAATAGTATAGTCTATTTATTTAGATTGAACTATTATTTCATCTTTGATATAATGTAGATATGGAAGTGGCCTCGCCGTCATCGGGGAGGTCACTTCTTTTTTTATTTGTTGTCTATAAAAACTCTAAAAGTAAAATTAATATAAACATCTTATTATTGTTAAATCTTCTTATTATGGGTTATAATACTAATAGGAGTTATAATGAATTTTGTTATTAATAATCACAATATATTAGAAATATTAATTGTAACTTATTTAGTTAGTTTTATCTTAGTATTTTTATCTAAAAGACTTGCTATTTATGTTGGTGCTATGGACATTCCTAACGCTAGAAAAATTCATAAGCATCCTATGCCAAGACTTGGCGGTATAGCTATTTATGGTGGCTTTTTATTTGGTTATATGGCCTATGGTGAAGTTACTACACAAATGCTTTCTATTTTAATAGCTTCATTTATATTAGTTGTATTAGGCATTTTAGATGATATTAAACCAATTAGGGCTAAATATAAATTCTTAGTTCATCTTGTGGTAGCCTCGATTGTTGTTTTTTATGGCCGATTATTCTTTCAAAATATTACTTTATTAGGACTTAATTTATACTTTCCAATTTTAGCAGGACAAATAATATCAGTTTTATTTATTGTTTCTGCTATAAATGCTATTAATTTAATTGATGGTTTAGATGGACTTTGTGCTGGGGTAAGTAGCATTTATTTTGCCACTATAGCTGTTATAGCCTTTATAATGGGTAATACTTCAGGCCTTGATGTAATTTTGTGTTTAATAATGCTTGGCTCAACTTTAGGATTTTTAACACATAATTTTCCCCCTGCCAAAGTATTCATGGGCGACTGTGGTAGTACCTTCTTAGGTTTTATGATATCTATTATAGCTTTATTAGGATTTAAAGTGGCTACTATTACATCTTTAGTAGTGCCATTATTAATTTTAGCAATTCCAATATTTGATACATTATTTGCTATAATAAGAAGACTTATTAAACATCAAAGCATAGGAGAACCTGATAAAGAACATTTGCATCATCAACTTCTTAGAATGAAGTTCTCACCAAGAAAAAGCTTATTTATAATCTATTTTATCAGTATGCTTTTCTCTTTAGTATCAATATTCTATGCAATAGGAAATAATAGTAAGTTAGCTATAGGTATATATATTGTGTTAATGATCTTATTAATTATTATTGTTGCTAAGACTAATATCTTATTTGAACATAAGAAAAAGAAGAAAAAGGAATTATAATGGCTAAAAAAGAAGAAAAAGTACTTGGCTTCAAAGTATGCACTTTAGAATATAACAAATTATTAACAAATATTAAAAAAGATTTAACTAATAATAAGAGTAATATAATTTACAATATTAATCCTTTGATTGTAATGAATTTTTATAAAAATGAACTGATAAAAGAAAAATTTAATGAGCAAAAATATAATATTCCCGATGGGATAGGAACTGTTTTAGCTTTAAAAATACATGGAATCAAAATACCATCTCGTATAGCAGGCATAGATTTATTTCAAGATTTTTTAAATGTCGCTGCAAAAGATAAGTATAAAGTATACTTGTATGGAGCTAAAAAAGAAGTTGTAACAAAGGCTAAAGAAAATATTGAAAAACAATATAAAGGCATCAATATTGTAGGTATTACAAGCGGTTATGAAAGGGAAGATAAAGCTTTAGCTAATATTATAAAAACAAAGCCCGATATGCTTTTTGTCGCCACAGGAAGTCCAAAACAGGAAGAATTTATTATAAATAATGAGGATAAGCTAAAAGATATTAGATTAATTATGCCTGTAGGCGGGTCCTTTGATGTTATAAGTGGTTACACTAAAAGAGCGCCAAAAGTATGGCAAAAACTTAAATTAGAATGGCTTTATCGCATGATTAAAGAGCCGAAAAGAATAAAAAATAATTTAAACTTATTTAAGTTTATGTATTTAGTAGTATTTAAAAATAATAAATAAGTCCTTTAAATTTCGTGATAGTTAAAAAAGGAGAGTGATAAAATGTTAACTGCAAAGGAAATTGCCGAATATTTTCTTGCCAAAGATCCTGAAAGAAAATTATTTAATTATAATGTTGTTTCATATAATGGCCGAAAATTTTACGAAGGTAACGCTAGAATAAATAAATATTTATTTTTAGCTCAAGTAGTACACTTAGCTAAATATGACTCAAAATTGTTTCAAGACGATTTTGCCTTTTATGATAATGGTCCTGTAATTGAAACTATAATGAATTCTTATTCTAATTTATGCGGTAATGCTACTAATGGAAATATTAATAAAAAAGAAAAAGATTTTTTGGATAAAATATATTTTTCTTTGGAAAATGCTACGTATGAAGAACTAATTGATATCACTCATGAAGATCCAGAATGGATCAGATTAAACAAAAATACAAAATATTCTCCTGTTATGAAAATTGAAAATAATATTATGGAATATAAAAGAAGGTACAAAGGACTAATTGAAGCTTTAAAGCTAGTATAAAAGCCTAAGTACCTTTTTTTAATCTCCTGAAATAAAAAAACCTAGGGCTTCAAAAATTTCCTAGGCACTACTTGATACATGAATATCCAATGTTTATAAATTAAATCAATAATTTTTTTATTTATTGTAGCTTAATGTTATCCAAAAAGATAGCACTACCCGAGCTTACAAGTACTAATATCGCATTACTTGTTAATCTTCCCAGTTGGGGTTTTGGCAAGACGTTATTACGAAAGCGAGATAGATTATGAAAATAAATCTTATTACTGTTAGTAATTATAATAATGATTATTTACATTCTTAAAAGAATTGTTGATATCACCAAAAAAATACTAGGTCTTTAAACCATAGCACCAACCAAAAGGCAAATGCTATCTTTAGTAGAATAACACTACATTTATAGTATATGATATTTTACTCTAAATTACAATTGACATTTTACAATAGTGGGTAATTTTTTGGTAAATGTCATTGCCTTATTAAAAGTCCTTTGAATTTCGTGAAAAAGTAGTTAAAAAGTGCTTCGAATTTCGTGAAAAAATAGTCAAAAAGTCCTTTGAATTTCGTGAAATTTATTGATTTCAAGCTAAAAAAATGGTATCCTTATTCATAAGGAGAATACCTATGAAAAGAAAAATTTATAACGATTTATTAAAATGGAAAGAAGAAATTCATGCTAAACCATTAATTATGCTTGGTGTAAGACAATGTGGTAAAACTCATATTATTAATGAGTTTTGTCAAAATGAATATCAAAATTATATTTATGTTAATTTAATTAAAAGAAATGATATTATTGATTTATATGATTCTGTTTTATCTTCGGATGAAAAATTTAATAGATTAAAGGTATTATTAGACTTTGATATTGAAAAGGATAATACTATTTTATTTATTGATGAAATTCAAGAATCAGAAAAAATAATTACTGAACTTAAGTATTTTTGGGAGGATCATCCAAAATTACGTGTTATTTGCGCTGGTTCGCTTCTCGGTGTTAGGCTAAAAAGATTTAAATCTTCTTTTCCTGTTGGAAAAATCACTTTTTCTTATTTATATCCTATGGATTTTGAAGAATTTCTTTGGGCAAATAACGAAGAACTTTTAATTGACGTTATTAAAGATGGTTATGATAATAATAGAGCTTTAGGCAAAGCACTACATAATAAGGCTTTAAAATATTACTATATGTATTTAATGTCTGGGGGAATGCCTGAAAGCGTTAAAAAAATTATTGCTACTAAAGGAGATTATATTAAATACGATAATAGTGTTTTAAATGACATATTATCTTCTTATTTTGATGATATGAGAAGATATGTTACTAATGATGCCGAATCTTTAAAAGTACAAAGAATTTATAATTCTTTACCATCGCAATTAAATAATTTATCTAGTAAATTCCAATATTCTTTAGTTGATAAAGATGCTCGGTCTAGAGATTATGCAACAGCTTTAGATTGGCTTGAAGCTAGTAATTTAGTTTTAAGGGCTAAAATGGCAAAAAGGGCGGAAATTCCTTTGGAAGGTTTTATAGATGTAGATACATTCAAACTTTTCTTAAGTGATGTTGGAATATTAAACACTTTATTAAAAATATCTCCTATGGATATTATTAAAGATAATATTTCTTTGTATAAAGGAATTATAACCGAAAATTTTGTTGCTAATCAGTTAGTATGTAATAATTTTTCTTTATATTATTGGAAAAATGATGCCACAGCGGAAATTGATTTTCTTTTATATACTAGAGATGGTATTATTCCTTTAGAAGTTAAAGCCAGAGAAAATACGCAATCTAAAAGTTTAAATATTTATAGGGAAATATATCATCCTAAATATTCAATAAGATTAAGTACTAAAGATTTCGCTTATGATCCTAAAAAACAAATTAAATCTGTTCCTTTATATGCTGTTTTTCTTATTAAACCATAATAGTATTAAAGTTAGTTAGAGCCTATCTCTAGCTTTTTATTTGGCTAGAAACCTAGGATTTTTGGCCGTTATAATTTAAAATTGTTTCTAAAATATTAATTATATGGTATATTTATATTGTGATTGTATAGGAAAAATATAATAGAGGAAGATGCAAATGAAATTTTTCAAAAACATTTATTATAATATTATTAAGTATAAATTCTTATTATCGCAATTAGTAATAAGAGATTTTAAGATAAAATATAAAAGAAGCGTATTAGGAGTTTTATGGAGCCTATTGTATCCTCTTTTAATGATGGCGGTAATGGCATTAGTTTTCTCTCATATGTTTAAATTTAGTATGGAGGGCGTTAACTATTTAGTTTATTTAATGAGTGGCTTAGTAGTATTTAATTATTTTAGTGAAGCTACTAACTCGGCAATGACCTCAATAACGGGAAATTCTTCTTTGATAAATAAAGTATATATACCTAAGTATATTTTTCCTGTGGCTAAATGTTTATTCGTAGGAATTAATTTTGTTTTATCATTAATTCCTCTTTTGCTTATTATTTTAATATCTGGTGATGCTGCAGCTGGAACAAAATGCTATATTAATATTTATTATTTGTTACTACCTTTTATATATGTTTGCATGTTTATGTTTACTTTAGGAGTAAGCTACATTTTATCAACAATTGCCGTTTTCTTACGTGATATGATTTATATATGGGGTATCCTTCTTACTATTTTAAATTATTTTACTCCAATCTTTTATTCAATAACAATTCTTCCAACCTGGCTTCAAAACATATTTAAATTTAATCCTTTATATTTATATATAAATGCTACTAGAGAAATAGTTTTATTTTCTAGAATGCCAAGTCCATTATATTTACTTGCGTGCTTTTTATCAGGCTTTATAGTAATGATAATAGGTATGGCTGTATTTAGGAAGAAACAAAATAAGTTTATTTATTACTTATAGGAGATTACAATGATAGATATAAAGAATGTAGGAATGAAATTTAATCTCGGTGTTGAAAAAGATAATTCTTTAAAAATGACCTTCATAAGGTTATTTGACCGGAAGAAAAGAATTAAAAAAAGTGATTTTTGGGCTTTAAAAGATGTAAGCTTTCACGTAGACCGTGGTGATGTTGTAGGTTTAATTGGCTCAAACGGTGCTGGTAAAAGTACCTTACTTAAAGTAGTAAGTGGCGTATTGAAGCCTACTGAAGGTAGTGTGGAAGTAGGAGGCGCTATATCACCTATGATTGAGCTTGGTGCAGGATTTGATGGTGATTTAACTGCTAGAGAAAATATTTTCTTAAATGGTGCTATCCTTGGTTATTCCAAAGAATTTTTACTTGAGAAGTTTGATGAAATAGTAGAATTTTCTGAATTAAGAGATTTCTTAGATGTACCAGTTAAAAACTTTTCTTCAGGAATGGTTGCCAAACTAGCATTTTCAATTTCAACTGTTGTTGATCCTGAAATACTAATAGTAGATGAAATTCTTTCCGTAGGAGATATTAAATTTCAAGAAAAAAGTAAGAATAAGATGATGTCAATGATTAAGGGAGGAACAACAGTTTTATATGTTTCTCACTCACTTGAGTCAATTAAGGAGCTATGTAATAAAGTGGTGTGGCTTGATAAAGGAAAAATTGTTAAAATCGGTGATCCCATTGAGGTTTGTAATGAATATTATGATAAACAATTGAAGGGCAAAAGTTAGACAGGAGGTATAAAATGGTTATAACAAAAACCCCATTTAGAATAAGTTTATGTGGAGGAGGAAGTGATTTACCCGCGTTTTATGAAAAAAATGGTGGCTGTGTAATTAGTACTACAATAAATAAGTACATGTATATTACATCTCATCCATCTTTCGATAAAGAGACAACGGTGTTAAAATACTCTAAGACTGAAACGGTTCATGATGTAAATGAAATAGAACATAATATTTTTAGAGAGTGCTTAAAACAGGAAAAAATGGAAGGATATGAAATTACCTCTATTGCTGATGTTCCTCAAGGAACTGGACTTGGATCTTCTAGTTCATTTACAGTAGGTTTAATTAAAAATTTAAAATGTCAAAAAAGAGAATATATTTCTGATGAAGAAGTTGCGCAAATGGCTTGCCATATGGAAATAGATATTTTAAAAAATCCCATTGGTAAACAAGACCAATATGCTGCTGCTTATGGCGGACTTAACTATTATCAATTTAATAAAGATGGTTCTGTATTTGTCGAACCAATATTGATGAGTAAAGAAGCATTTAATCAACTGGAAAAAAATTTGATTATGCTTTATGTAGGTGGTGAGCATAGCGCATCAAAAATTCTAAAAGAACAATCTAAAAATATGGTTAATGCTAAAGATAAAGAAGAAGGCCAAAAAAAGATAGTAGAGCTTACTCATGAGCTTAAATATGAACTTGAACATAATAATATTGATGCTGTAGGTAAAGCTTTACACGAAAATTGGCTAATCAAAAAAACTTTAGCATCAGGCATATCTAATCCAAAATTTGATGAGTGGTATGACCTAGCTTTAAAAAATGGTGCTATGGGAGGCAAAATTCTTGGAGCAGGAGGAAGTGGCTTCTTCTTATTCTATGTTCCTGAAAAAAATCAAGCAAAATTTAGAAAAGCTATGCATGAATTACCAGAAATGGAATTCAAATTTGATCACCAAGGAACAACAGTTATATTTGTAAATTAAGGAGGTTTAAATGAAAATATTAGTAACTGGGGGAGCAGGATTTATTGGTACTCATTTAGTAAGAGAATTATTAAATAGAAAAAATGAAGTAGTTGTTGTAGATAACTTTACTTTAGGACATCAAGAAAATGTCGATTGCTTTAAAGATAATAGCAATTATAAATTTTATAATATCGATATAGCTAAAACTGAAGAATTTTGCGATAAGCTAAAAGATGAAAAGTTTGATATAGTTTATCATTTAGCAGCTAATTCGGATATTCAAAAAGGTGGTAGAAATCCTGAAGTAGATTATAATGATACTTTTATGACTACCAGAAGCGTTTTAGAACTAATGCGTAGAAATGGGTGCAAAAATCTATTCTTTTCTTCAACATCTGCTGTATATGGAGAGAAAACGGAATTATTAACAGAAACAGCTGGCGATTTAAAGCCAATATCTTATTATGGTGCTGCTAAACTTGCTAGTGAGAGTTTTATTGACTCTTATACATATATGAATGATTTTAATACTGTTATTTTTAGATTTCCTAATGTCATAGGACCAAACTTGACTCATGGGGTAATATATGATTTTACGAGAAAACTACAAAATAATCCAAATGAATTAGAAATTTTAGGAGATGGCAGTCAAACTAAACCTTATATATATGTTTTAGATTTAATTGATGCTATTATTAAATTTACTTTAGAAATACCTATGAAACAAGGAATTGAAATTTACAATGCTGGTGTAGAAACTGCTACTAATGTAACTACTATTGCAAATATAGTATGTGAAGAATTAGGCTATAAAAATGTTAAATATAACTATACCGGAGGAAATGTAGGCTGGAAAGGCGATGTTCCTAAGTTCCAATATGATTTAACAAAAATTCATAATGCTGGATGGACTGCAAGTAAAACAAGTGATGAAGCGGTTAGAGAAACAGTAAGATATATTAAGGAACATTAAAATGAAAGCAGTTATAATGGCAGGGGGAAAGGGGACTAGAATATCCTCTATCACCCAAGATGAAATACCAAAGCCTATGCTTACCGTTGGGGGTAAACCCATCTTAGAACATCAAATAGAATGTTTGAAAAAATCTGGTGTTGATGAAGTTATTATCGTAACCGGCCATTTAGGTGAAAAAATTAAAGAATATTTTAAAGATGGTAGTACTTTAGGTGTTAATATAAGCTACTATGAAGAAGATCCTGATAAGCCTTTAGGAACCGCAGGTTCACTATATTATTTAAAAGATAGAATCCAAGATGATTTTATCTTGATATTTGGTGATGTTTTCTTAAGTGTTGACTTTGCTAGAATGATGGCATTTCATAAAGCTAACGCTTCAGATGCGACACTTTTAACCCATCCTAATTCTCATCCATTTGATAGTGATTTAATAATAACTGATCATAATGAAGTTGTAGCATTTGATTCTAAAGAAAATGTTAGAGATTATGATTATAATAATTTAGTTAATTCAGGAATATATATTTTTTCCCCAAGAATATTTACTTATCTTACAGAACCTAGAAAATATGGCTTAGAAAAAGATGTAATAGCAAAAATGCTTGGCAAAGATAGAGTGTTTTCTTATCATTCTACTGAGTATGTAAAAGATATGGGAACTCCTGAAAGATATGAAAGTGTTAATAATGATTATGCCAATGGCTTATGTGAAGCTAGAAATTTAGAAAGAAAACAAAAAGCAATTTTCTTAGATCGCGATGGCACTATAAATGTACTTAAAGGTTTTTTAACAAGAAAAGAAGACTTTGAGCTAATACCTGGGGTAAGTGAAGCTATCAAAATGATTAATGCTTCAGAATATTTGTGTATTGTTATAACTAATCAGCCTATTATTGCAAGAGGTGATAGTACAGTGCAAAACTTAGATGATATTCATCGTCATATGGAAACCTTACTTGGAAAAGAAGGAGCGTATATAGATGGGTTATATTATTGTCCTCATCATCCTGATAAAGGGTTTGCTGGCGAAGTTCCCGAACTAAAAATTGTATGTGATTGCCGTAAGCCAAAAATAGGGATGCTATTAAAGGCTGCTGAAGATTATAATATTGGTTTAGCAGAGTCTATAGTAATTGGAGATTCGACTTTAGATATAAAAATGGCAGAAAATGCCGGAATAAAAAGTATACTCGTTAAAACGGGAGAAGCAGGCTTAGATGGTAAATTTACTGTTGAGCCAACGGAATGCGCAAATGATTTATTTGATGCCGTAAATAGTTTTTTAAATAAAAAAGAAAGAGGTAGAAGAATTGAAAAAAGAAATTGATTTTAAAAAGGCTATAAAAGAATATTATGACAGAGAAATTAAATGTATTGAAAGATTTAATTTAGACGAACTAAATGAAGCTATGAATGCCATTTTAGATACTTATAATAATGGTGGTATGATTTATGTATGCGGAAATGGTGGCTCTGCTTCCACAGCATCACATATGCAAAATGACTTTAATAAGGGTATTTCTGAATATGTTGAAAAGAAATTTAATTTCTATTGTTTAAGTGATAATGTTTCAACTATGATGGCAGTTGCTAATGACATTGGATATGAAGAAATATTTAGATTCCCTTTAAAAAATAAAATAACATCAAAAGATTTATTCATAGGTATATCAGGAAGTGGTAATTCTAAGAATGTTTTAAATGCCGCAGAATATGCTCATGAATGTGGTGCTAAAGTACTAGGAATTACAGGATACTCTGGTGGTAAACTAAAAGAAATGGCTGATTATAAAATGCATGTTGATGAAATGGATATGCAAATAGCTGAAGATTTGCATATGACTTTTGATCATATGATGATGAAGATATTTTCTAATTATTTAATCAATAACGAAATAACGGGAAATAATATTAAAGATAGTCATTGCTAAAATTTTTTATAAATAACTAAAAGTTGAGGAAGTGGAGTAATGCCTAAAACTATTAATAAAAATGGTGAATCGAATCAGTTAATTGATTTATTTAAGCTGTTTTTTGCAATCTGTGTTGTTGCAATTCATACTGGATTATTATGGAGCGTGAAATATGGATATATGTTAAAAACTAATATCTATAGATTAGCTGTTCCTTTTTTCTTTTTATGTTCGGGTTATTATTTAGAAGATAAAATTTTAAAATTCAAAAGTGATTTGCCAGAATATATAAAAAAGAATTTTCTAAAATATGTTTTTTGGTGTATAGCTTATGCGATAATATATCAAATATTATTAGTAAGCCCTTTTGATTGGAATTTATTTTTAACAGATATTATGAATACATTTTATTTTACAACAACTACAGTGTTTTGGTTTTTAGGAGTATTGATAATCTTTGCAATAATTCTTCTCCATGTAAAGGATAGTAAAAAAATAAATATAATATTTTTATTAAGTACATTATTTTATTTAATTGGGCTTTCTTTTACAACTTATAAATATCTATTTGAAAATACTAGTTTTCAAGTTTTTACAAACTTTTTTATAAATAATTATCATCACAATAGATATTTTTTGTTTACGCTAATTTTTCCTTTTTTAGGATATTATATTCGCAAACTTGAATTGCCTAAAAAAATGAAATTATGGCAAGTGGTATGCTTGTTATTTGTTAGTTATGGATTATTAATCTTGGAAACATACCTATATTATGATAAAACATTTACAAATAATGAGTATGACTATTTTTTGATGATGCCAGTTGTTATTTCCTTTCTGTTAATTTTATTAAATAAAATTAACATTAAAACGAATTTTAATACCAAAATTTTACGAAACTTGTCTATTTCAATTTATTTTTACCATTTTGCCATTATTTGGACATATTATCGATTTAAGGCTCAGTTTCCTAATTGTGTAATTGTTGATTTATGTAATAAGCATACATCAATTTATTTTTTGGTAATTTTGGCTGCAACTTTAATTTTCACTTTAATTGTTAATTTAATAAAAGTAATAATAAAAAAAATAAAAAAATCTTTAAACTTAAAATGTTTTAATTAGAAAGGATGAAATTATGAAAATAATACAATTTAATGATTTATTTAATAAGTTAGAAAAATGGTTTGACAAAGATAAAAGAAGACTAGCACTTTTTGTTATTATTTTTGGCTTTATGGTTAATATTTTGGTTATTACTGCCAATATTGTTTTTGCTGATTCCATAGTTTTTACAGATCACTATGTAGCTAACGTTTGGGATTTATCTCTAGGAAGATGGGCTCTTCATTATTTTGAGGGATTAAGATTTGGCTTATCTAGTTCTGTTGTTTCGACAATACTTTCACTTATATATCTATCTGTAATTATTGTAATGCTTATTGATTTATTTAAAGTTAAAAATAAATTTTTTCAATATTTATTTGCCTCTATTTCAGTGGTTGCTCCCTTTTTCTATGAAACTATGTTTTCCGTTTTTTGCTCCTCTGAATTTTTAATGGCTTGTTTACTAGCTACTACTTCAGTTTTTATTATATATAATTTTAAAGAAAAATTAATTAATGTTCTTCTTGCTTCTTTAGCTTTAGCAGTGTCTCTTGGATTATATCAAGCTCATATAGGAATTGCTACAACTTTAAGTATTCTATTGCCAATAGTATATTTATTAAAAAATGAAATGGATTTTAAAAATGTTATAAAAAAGTTTTTCTTATGTTTAGCTATGGGAATTTTAGGAGTAATTTTTTATGAAATTATATTAAATATTATTTTACATATATGGGGTGTTTCTTTAATATCTTATTCAGGAGCTAATGAAATTGGACTTAAAAATTTATTGATGTTGCCAACGTTAATAGTTAATTCTTATCAATCATTTTATAATTATTTTTTTACTAACAATATTATTAATAATCTTATATATAATCGGCATATTATGCATCTAATTCTGTTTTTAGTACTAATAAGTGCTATTGTCTTATTAATTTGGAAAAATAAAAAGTTAAATTTTAAATCAATAATTTTTATTATATTTTGCTTAATAGTATCACCAATTTGTTTTGGTATTGTAGAGCTAATTGCTCCTGAAAGAGATATTAATCAATTGATGTCTTCTTCATTTATTATCTTTTATTTATTTGTATTAACTTTAATCGATTTTAAAAAATTTGATAATTTAAAAACAATTGTTAATTGGGTTGGAGTTATTACTTGTTGTGCTGTTTTTTTAACTTATTTTGTTATGAGCAATGCTAGCTTTATGGCAGTTAGAATAACTAAAGAAAAAACTATTAATAATATTTCAAGAATTATGGATTTAATTCTAAGCAATGAAAATTATTCTATAGACATGCCGGTTATGTTTATTGGCAATGGCTATAGTGATGTAGGATATTTTAAACAAAGTACAAATGCTGTATTTAATTATAGTTCTGGCCATACAGCTGAATCTCCATTAATTTGGGGTGGAAATGTGGATAACTGTAATACTGGATGGCAAAAATTAATTAATTATTACTTAGGAACAAGAATTGAAGTTGTAGATTATGAAACGCACATGAAAATTTTAAATACTGATGAATACAAGGAGATGAACGTATATCCTAAGCAAAATTCTTTAAAAATTATTGATGGTGTAATGGTAGTAAAACTAGATGATCCGGCACCAACCCAACAATAGATAGCTAAAAATATTTTAAATATTAGAAAGGTATATTGAAAAAAGTAGGTATGTATGAAAAATAAAAAAGAAAAAATAACAATTATTGGTCAATGCTATAATGAGGAAGAAATGATACCATTATATTATGAAGCTATGACTAATTTAATGAAAAAAATGAATTACGTTGATTTTGAAATTATTTTTATAGATGACCATAGTCAGGATGAATCATTAAAAATAATTAAAGAGTTAGCTTCTAAGGATGAGCGCATAAAATGTATTTCCATGGCAAAAAATTTTGGAAGAGAAGCCTGTGCAATGGCTGGATTTAAATATGCAACTGGTGATTATATTACAACTATGGATTTAGACTTACAAGATCCTCCTGAGTTGTTAATTTCAATGTATGATGCACTAAAAGATGGGAAATATGATATTGCAGCTGCCAAAGCTCTCACTAGAAAAGGCTATTCTTTTATTCATAAAATGTGTACGAAAATTTTTTTTGGAATTATTAATAAAATATCTTCGGTTAAAATGGTTGATGGTCAAAGAGAATATCGACTAATGACAAGACAGGTTGTCCAAGCTATCTTAGAATATAAAGAATATAATTTATTTAACAAAGGACTATTAAATGATGTTGGATTTAATACTAAATGGATTGAATTCGAAAATATTGAAAGAGTTGCAGGAAATACTAAATTTCCCTATAAGAGAATGATTAAATACGCCATTACAGGCATAATAGACTACTCATTATTTCCTTTAATATTTGTATTGTTTTTAGGAATTGGCGCTTTAATTCTTGATTTAGTTTTATTGCTTTTGCTCATTATATTTGCTATAGCAAATATAAGTATAAACCTATCTTGCTTTATACTTATAATATTATCTTTATTTATGTTTGGAGTAATTTTGTGTTGTATGGGAATAACTAACCTTTATATTGCACAGATTCATTTAGAAGTAAAACATCGTCCTATTTATACAATTAAGACTTTAATAAATATTGATAAAGAGTAAGCTATTAATTTCTTGATTATACTATGAAAATAGTAAACAATGGAATAGAGGATTATTTTCTTGAATTAATCATCTATTTTTTTTATAATGTAAGTAGAAGGTGATAATTTGAAGGAATTAAAGTATCCATTTGATGTTGAATATTTAATAAAAAATAAGAAAAAAATAAAAAGGGAATTACTTAATAAAGAAGGTTTAATAGAGAAAAATATAGCTATTTTAGGTGGATCTACTACTAGTGAGATTAAGAATATGTTAGAAATATTTTTATTAAATTATGGCATCAAGCCCACCTTTTATGAATCTGAATATAATAAATATTATGAAGATGCAGTTTTTGGCAATGAAGAGTTAGATAATTTTAAACCAGATATCATTTATATACATACAACAAATAGAAACATAATGAATTATCCTACGATTGTAGATGATGAAGATACAATAAATCAAATGTTGGAAACTGAGTATAAAAAGCTAGAACAAATCTGGGAAAAGTTGCAAGAAAAATTTGGAGCAGTCATTATTCAAAATAATTTTGAATATCCTTATTACCGCTTACTCGGCAATAAGGATGTTTCTGATATGCATGGAAGAATTAATTTTATTAATAGATTGAATGATAAAATATATAGTTATATTAATAATCATAATAATATATTTATTAATGATATTAATTATTTGTCTAGCTGCTATGGATTAGATAAATGGGCTAATCAATTTTACTGGCATATGTACAAGTATGCATTAGAGGTGCCTGCAATCCCTTATTTAGCGTTCAATATTGCTAATATTATTAAATCTATTTATGGTAAAAATAAAAAAGCATTTGTTTTAGATTTAGATAATACACTATGGGGCGGAATAGTAGGCGATGATGGTGTTGAAAATCTTGCTATTGGACCTGAAGTTCCAAGTGGCCAAGTTTATGCTGAATTTCAAGAATATATAAAAGCTCATAAAAATTTAGGAATTATTTTAAATGTTAATTCTAAAAATGAGCATGAAAATGCTATTGCTGGATTAAATCATCCAGCAGGAATCTTAAAGCCAGATGATTTTATAATAATTAAAGCTAATTGGAATCCTAAACATATGAACATTAAGGATATTGCTGAAGAATTAAATCTAGGAGCCGATAGTTTTGTTTTTGTTGATGATAATCCGGCAGAAAGACACATAGTTGAAGAGACTTATGAAGGAATTGGAGTGCCTGAAATAGATGTTCCTGAAAATTATATAAGAATAATTGACCATAATGGTTATTTTGAAATGACTAATTTCTCTAAAGAAGATATAAAGAAAAATGAGCTATATAAGGATAATGCTAAAAGAAGTCAAATGATGGCAACATTTGAAAATTATGATGATTATTTAAAATCATTAAAAATGAAAGCTGAAATAAGTTCATTTAAGCCAATATATTTGGAACGTATAAGTCAATTATCAAATAAAAGTAATCAATTTAATTTGACTACTAAAAGATATTCACTTGCTGATATTGAGCATGTAGCAAATAGTGAAAATTATATAAAAATTTATGGTAAATTAGAAGATATTTTTGGCGATAATGGTGTTATCTCTGTTGTCATAGGACATATTAAGGGTAAAGAGTTACACATTGATTTATGGATTATGAGCTGTAGAGTTTTAAAACGAAATATGGAATATGCCATGATGGATGAATTAATGCGTCGAGCAAAAGAAGAAAATATTACTACTGTTTATGGATATTATTATCCAACCTTGAAGAATAAAATGGTTAAAAACTTTTACGAAGATCAAGGCTTTACTTTAATAAGTGAAGACGATAAAGGAAATAAATTCTATAAACAAGATGTAGAAAGTTATAAAAATAAAAATAATGTAATAGAGGTGGAAGAATAATGAAAAGAGAAGAAATTTTTGAAAGACTAAATAATGTATTTAGAGATGTATTTGATGATGAATCAATTACTGTTAGTGAAAAGACAACTTCAGCAGATATAGAAGATTGGGATAGCCTAGAGCATATTAATTTAATTGTAGCTGTTGAGCAAGAATTTGGAATTAAGTTTAATATGGGCGAAGTAACAACTATGAAAAACGTTGGAGAAATGGTTAATATTATTGAATCTAGAGTTAAATAACTAGAAATAATTGCTTTTTCATGTTATCCTTTTAGTAAGAGGAAAAATATGAAAAAGCTGGCTAAAGTAATAATTTTTATATTAATTTTTGGATGCATATATAGCGTTGTATTTTCAAAATTACATATTGAAAGAAATACAATTAACTATTTTTATGATGAACCTGCAGATAGTTTAGATATTATGTATCTTGGCTCTAGTAATGCCTATAACCATTTTAATGCGGTATTAGCCTTTCATGAATACGGGTTTACTACAGGCCTGTTATCGAGTGATAGTCAGCCATTTACCGCAATTAAATATTTATTAGAAGAAAGTAGAAAGGCACAAAATCCTAAGCTATATGTTATTGATATATCTATAGCTAATAATATAAAATCTAATGAAGGCGGCATAAGAAAAGTAACTGATGAATTGAAACCTTCACTAAATAAAATTAAAGCTACTACTAACATTTTAAAATATAGTGATATACCAAAAGAAGATTATATAAACTATTATTTTACATTTATTTTATATCATGATTTATGGAAGCAATATAAGAAAGATTTGGGAGAACTATCAATTTTATTTAAAGGGCATTTGTTAAGCAGTCAAACAGTAACTATAGAACCTCAAGAACAATTTGAGTGGAATGATGAAATAGGTGATTTAACCAAAGATCAAAAAGAAGTAATTTATGATTTGATAGAATATATTAAAAGCAATAAATTAAATGTATTGTTTGTAGTTTCTCCAAGAACATATTTTGAAGAAGACCTAAAAGAATTAAATGCAATTATAAATATCATTGAAAAAGAAAAATTGAGTGTTTTGAATTTTAATAAATTAGAAGATTTAAATATTAATTATGAGACAGATTATTTTAATTATGCTCATTTAAACGCATATGGAGCTAAGAAATTTACCTTATACTTTTCTGATTGTTTAAAGAAAAATTTTGAATTACCAGACCATCGAAATGATGATAGGTATGCTTCATGGAATGAGACTTATGATAGATATCTTCAAGAATTTTATAATTATACAGGTAAAAATTATGAAACAATACTTGAACAGTCGTAGTATAAGAGTATTAAATATTATAGAAGGCGGTAAAAATGAAATTTCATCATATAGGAATAGCGACAGATGATATTGAGTCGATGATAAAGAAATGTCAGAAATTTTTGGAAGTAAAATCGGTTTCTGATATTGTTTATGACGATAATCAAAAAGCAAATTTATGTATGCTTGATATTAATGATGGTGTTAAGATTGAATTAATTAGTGGAGAAGTAGTTCAAAACATTTTGCGTAAAAGACAATATTTATATCATACCTGTTATTCTGTTGAAAATATAGAACAAACAATTAATGAATTAATCGAAGATGGGGCGTTGCTAGTAAGAGAAGCTAGGGAGGCAATTTTATTTAACAATCGCAAGGTGGCCTTTTTAATGTGGGATTTGGGCCTAATTGAATTGGTTGAGGAGGAAAAACTATGATACTTACTACTTTTAACTTTTTATTTTTTGCTGTAATAACGATTTTAATATATTTTATTATTCCTAAAAAGCTACAATGGCTTTTTTTGCTAGTATCCAGCTTTTATTTTTTGTTTTATAAATCTTTTAGTATTTTAAATTTAATTTACGTAATGATTATTTTGATAACTTCATGGGGTGCAGGATTAATAATAGATAAATTTAAAAACAAAAAGATTGTTAAATATGTTTTGATAATTAGTGTTTTAATCATTTTAGGTGAATTAGTTTTCTTAAAAGATAGTAATTTATTCATAACTACTATTAATCATTTGTGTAATTTGATGGGAATAAATAAACAATTTGATTTAGTATACAGGAATGCTCCCATAGGGATATCTTATTATTCACTTATTATGATTGGTTATATTATTGACGTTTATCGTGGAGTATGCAAACCACAAAAAAATATTTTAAAATGTGCATTATTTATGTCTTATTTTCCAATTCTAACTAGCGGTCCATTTATACGCTACAATGATATGGAAGACAAATTGTTTGGAAAACATAAATTTAATTATGATAATTTTTGCTATGGACTAACTAGAGTTTGTTGGGGGTTATTTAAAATATTAGTAATATCTCAAAGATTAGCAATATTTGTAAATACTGTTTATGCTGATTATTACACCTATAATGGATTTTATATTATTATTGCTGCAATGTTCTTTGTTTTACAATTATATACTAACTTTTCCGGCTCAATAGATGTAATTATGGGTGTATCAAAAATTATGGGAATTGATTTGCCAGAAAACTTTACAAGTCCATTTTATTCTAGAACAATTACCGAGTTATGGAGAAATTGGCATATAACGTTAGGCGCTTGGCTTAAAGATTATATTTTTTATCCGTTAATGAAATCGGATTTTATACAAAATCTTGGCAAATTCTTTAAAAAGATATTTGGTAAAAAAGTGAGTAAAAAAATCACATTATATTTACCAATGTTAATAATGTGGATTTTGATAGGAATTTGGCATGGTGGTGCCTATACTTTTATTATCTCATCTGGAATACTACAATTTATTTTTATTTTTCTAGAAGATACTTTGGCGCCTTTAGCTAAAAAGATTAATAAAAAATTGAATATTAATACTGAAACTTTTGGCTATAAATTCTATCAATGTGTAAGAACATATTTATTATTTTCATTTTCAATGATATTCTTTAGAGCCAATACTGTAGGCGAGGCTATTGGTATTATAAAAAATATGTTTGCATGGAATCCATGGATTTTACTAGATCATACATCATTATATACACTTGGCTTAGATATGCTTGATTTTAAAGTACTTATGATTAGTTTAGTTGTATTATTTGTAGTTGGCAGAATGCAAATGAAATTTGATGTAATAAAAAAAGTATTTGAACAAAATATTGTATTTAGATGGATAGTATTATATTTATTAATATTTTCAATAATTATTTTTGGAATGTATGGTCCTGGTTATGATGCAGCAACATTTATATATAGACAATTTTAGCTATGAAAAATTTTGTTAAATTTATTTTGTTTATACTATTGGGAATATTTATATGGCACTGTGTATTTAAAGTATTATGGATTGAAGAAAATGGCATAAATAGTTTTTATGAAGATTCCGAAATTCCCATGGATGTCATTTTTCTCGGTGCAAGTAATGCCTTTTGGCAATTTAATACAGTGTTAGCTTTCCATGAGTATGGTTTTGCTACTGGCATGCTCGCTACTGGTGGACAAAGTTTCGTCGCTACAGAATTTTTATTGAAAGAAGCGCAAAAATATCAAAACCCAAATGTGTACGTTATAGATATAAATAATATTGCAGTTGGAATAGATTTCTTTGAAGAAGGAATAATTAGAAAAGTTACAGATAATATGAAATTTTCTAAAAACAAATTAGATACGATAGAAACTTTATTAAAATATACACCTTTAGAAAAAGATGAATATATAAATTATTATTTAAGCTTCTTAACTTATCATAATTCGTGGAAGAGCGTTAATATTAATAATTTTAAAAATATGACTATGTTTAAGGGTTATTTTTTTGATAGTAGTATGATAGAAAATGAACCTTTTTCTAAAACTGTTTGGTGTGATAATGAAGAAAAAATTGATGATAATAACGAAGAAGTATTGCTTCACTTAATAGATTACATTAAAGAAAATAAATTAGAAGTATTATTTATTATACCACCAAGAACATTTGGCGATTCTCATTGCGCAAAGTTAAATTATGCTAAAAGAATTTTAGAAGAAAATGATTTTAAAGTTTTGAACTTTAGCGAAGGTAATGAAATGAATATTGACTTTCAACATGATTTAGTAAATGAAGCTCACTTAAATGTTTATGGCGCTACTAAATACACAGTGTATTTAGGTAATTACCTGTCAGCTAATTACCATTTAAAAAAACATACAAATGATAATAAATATTTATCATGGCAAAATGAATATGAAAGATTTAAGGATACCTTTAAGGAAATATCTGGAACAGATTTTGAAAGTTTGGTTCAAGAAGCTTCTTAATTTGGAGGGTTAAGTAATGAAAATAAAAAAAGTTATTAAAATAATAGCATTTATTTTGATATTTATGCTAATTTGGAATTATGTTTTTACAATTATATGGGCTAATAGAAATTCTATTTCTCAATTTTATGAAGAACCTAAAAATAGCTTAGATGTAGTATATATTGGCTCAAGCAATAGTTATGCCCATTTTAATAACACTTTAGCATATCATCTTTATGGATATACTACAGGATTATTAGCTAGTGATGGACAACCTTTTGCGCTAGTAGAGTATTTATTAAAAGAAGCCACTAAATATCAAAAACCTAATGTTTATGTTATAGATATAAATTGTATTACAACTGATGTTGGTTATTTTAATAGTGGAGATGTTCGTAAAGTCACTGACAATATGAAATTTAGTAAAAATAGAATTGATGCTATTAATGATCTTATTCAGTATTTACCCCAAGAAGATCAAGATGAAAAGCTAAGTTTTTATTTTAGCTTCTTGACTTACCACAACTCTTGGCGTTATATAGGAGACTATAGCTTTAAGCCTATCAGCTTAATTAAAGGGCACTTAATAGATGAAGGCACAGCAGTAATAAGTCCTGAAGAGGAATATGTTTGGAAAAAGGAAGAGATGGAGCTTCCAGAGGAAAATAAACAAATTTTAACCGACTTAATGGATTATATAGAAGATGAAAAATTAGAGGTATTATTTGTAATTCCTCCAAGAAGTTTTACAGAAGAAAATAATAAAAAATTAAATTATGCGGCAAGAATGTTAGAAGATAGAGGCTTTAAAGTATTTAATGCCAATTTAGTTGATGAAATAAATATAGATTTTTCTCATGATTTATATAACTCCGCTCATTTAAATGCATATGGAGCTACTAAATTTACAAAATATTTTGCAAAATATCTAAAAGATAATTATAACTTAAAAGATCATAGATCAGATGAAAAATATGAATCTTGGAATAAAGCTTATGAAGAGTATGTAGAAAGATTTGAAAAGGTGACAGGCGAGAACTTTCAAGATTATTTAGATAATGGAAGCGAAAAGTAGTGTATCATCGTATAACTCAAGAAAACTTTTAGATAGGAGTGAAGCGATTAAATGAAAAAAATCCATATTTCTATTGATGATACTATTAATGTCTTTCAAGATTTAACTACTTATGGTGAAAATTACAGTAGTATTTTTGATAACTGGTTTCTTAAAGAGTTAAAGAAATTACATGATGATTATGGCATGAAATTTACTTTATATTGTTTTTTAGAGAATATGGATTTAAGTTTTGAGTTGAAAAATTGTACAACCAAATTTAGACAAGAATTCAAAAAAAATAAAAAATGGTTGAGATTTGGTTTCCATGGTCTTAATGGAAAAACAAAACTAGAAAAATTAACTGCTAAAGAAATTGAATCAATGTATTTAGACTTTAGCAATATATTATATAAAGTTACGGGATTAAAGCCCTATAAGTTGGTTAGAATTCATAATTGGAATCTAAACTATGATACAATTATGATGTTAAAGAAATATCGCTTAAAGTATTTAACGAGAGAAGATAATGATAAATCGTATAATTTAAGTGATGTTGATTTAGAAAAATTAAATTTATATGGCAAAGTTATTAGTAATGGTATAACTTATAAAAAATCATCATTTAGATTAGAAAAGATTAGTACTCATGATATGGAAGATATTTTGAACTGTAAAACTAAAGAATATTATATTTATACGCATGAGTGGATGCTTTATGATAATTTAAATGAGACGCTAAATAAGTTAAAGCTTATTGGCAAATGGGCTAGCAAATATATATAAGTGAAAGAGAGAATGACTATGGAAAAAATAAAAAGATTAGTAAATTGTGTTATTCCCATCACGGTGTGCAATTTTAAATGTCATTATTGCTATTTGGCTCAAACAAATTCATTTGATAAAAATATACCTCAGCTAAAATATGATCTAGATATTATAAAAAAAGCATTAACTAAAGAAAGACTTGGAGGAACCTGTTTAATTAATTTATGTGCTGTTGGCGAAACTTTAATGGCACCATATCTATTTAAGCTAACAAAAGACATGCTTGATAATGGACATTACGTTGCCATAGTTACAAATGGTTCTTTAACAAATAAAATTAAGGATTATTGTGAATTATCAAAAAGTGAAAAAAATAGATTATTTTTTAAATTTTCATATCAATTTATGGAGCTTAAAAGATTAAATTTATTACAAACGTTTTTTGACAATGTTAAAATGGTTCGTGATGCGGGAATTTCTTATACAGTTGAATTAACTGTGAATGATGAATCTATTCCATTTATTGATGAAATTAATGAAACGTGTTTAAAAAATGTGGGAGCTTATCCTCATGTTATAGAGTCTAGAGATAATAATGATGGATATAAAAAACTTACTAAGTTACCTAATGATAAGCATATGAAGGCGTGGTCAAAAATGGCAAGCCCAATTTTGACATTTCAAGATAAACTATGGTTGAAAAAACGTAAAGAATTTTGTTATGCTGGCGATTGGGTCTTAAATCTTTATTTAGAAAATGGAAACTTGACGCCTTGCTTCGCTGGTGGCCCAGTTATTCAAAATATATTTGAGAATATTGATGAACCGATTCATTTTGAAGCAATAGGTAATAAATGTCCGTGGGAACATTGTTTTGCTTGTCATGTTTTGCTTACTCTCGGTGCTATTCCTCAATTAGATACTCCTAAATATTCAGAAATAAGAAATAGAAAAACTAAAGATAACAAAGAATGGCTAACTAAAGATATGAAAAGCTTTATGTCCTCAAAGTTTATTGAAAGTAATCTTGAATATTCGCAAAACAAAAAGGAAGTAATTAATTGGTATCGGGATATTGAATTAAATGGGAAAGAATGCGAAAGTAATGAATTTGCTAAGGCTTTAGACGAAACTTTAAAGGCTAGAAATATTAAGAGTGTTGGCATATATGAAAATGAAAAATACGAAAAAAGTTTGATTAATGGATTACTACGTACATCCATTAAGGTGAAATACATTATTTCACCTAACTATAAAGAATATAATAATATAAAACATTATATTATTCATCAATTAAAATATGTTATAAAAAAGCGTATAAGAAAAGAAAAAGTGCCAATTTTAAATTATTATGACAGGTTACCCAATGTAGATGCTATAATAGTTACAGATATAACAAATTTTGATAGAATAAAAAAGGAAGTAAAAGAAAAAATACATAAGGAAGCTATATTGATTACAGAAATTGAGAGGTAGTATATGAAAAAGAAAAACGCTATAATGATTGCTGACACTAGACCAGCATTAATGGGTAATATCTTAGTACAATTAAATGATACAAATAAAGGCTTATTTGATGAAGCATTAATTTATTATGATACTATAACTGAAAAAGATAAAGAAGTAATGAGTAGTATAATGCCATGTCGTTTTATTAAGTTTGATTATGAGTTGCCAAATGAGGTAAAGGCTTTACCAGCTTTTGAAAAATTCTCATCTCTTATGTTTGCTCGTTATTATATGTTTGATATGCTTGATGAATATGAAACTGTAACATGGATTGATACTGATGTTTTAATAACGGGAAGCTTACAAGATGTTATAGAAAAAGCTAAAATAAATGGAATGGCTGCGAATTTTGAAGACCCCATTAATAAATCTTATAAAACTACTGATATTGTTAAAACTAGCTTCTCAATGCCAATTAATAATTATGACATGAATCGCTATAATATGAGTTCAGGATTAATTACGATTGCAGATACTCTTGAAAATTATGAGAAAATGACTAAGTGGTGTTTTGAAAAAACAATAGAATATGCTGAGTATTTAAGCTTACCGGATCAAGGAATACTAAATATATTAATACAAGAATTTAATATTGATGTGGCTAGTGTCGGAGAAAATGGTGCTTATTGTTTTTATCCTAGTTATAATAGAGATGCTAGTAAAGCTAAAATTGTCCATGCATGGGGTGCACGTAAGTTTTGGAAAAGTTGGTATTTATATAATAAATTTCCAGATTGGAAAAAGTATTATGAAAAATGGGTAAGTATGGGCGGTAGCGATTTTTTTGGTGAAATTAAGCCAGATATTTCTGTAGTAATTCCAACTTATAATACCAACGTTAATTACTTTAAAGATGTTCTTGAAGATTTACTTGTTAATCAAGTTCAAGAACATGGCTTTCAATATGATAATTTTGAAGTTATATTGGTTGTGGATGGAGATAAGAACGAAGAACTAATTGAATTACTAAAAAAATATAATGATCCAAGAATCGTGTTAAAAATCAGTAAAGAAAGATTAGGCATTGCCAAAAGTTTAAACACCGGAATTAAGCTTGCTAAAGCTGATTATATAGCTAGAATAGATGATGATGATAGAATAGCTCCTGATAGATTGTTTAAGCAATATAAATATTTGAATACCCATAAAAATATTGATTTAGTAACTTCAAACTTTGCTTATTTCGGTGACATGAATGAAGAAAGAGTTTCTTTTGAAGGAGAAATGTGTAGGGCCTGGGGTATTTTTACTTGCCCATTTAATCATCCAACAATAATGGTAAGAAAAAGTTTTTTGCTTGATAATGATTTGCTCTATGATGAATCAAGGTCTCATGTAGAAGATTGGGAACTATGGCAAAGGTGTTTTAAAAAAGGCATGAAAGTTGGAAGTATACCAGAAGTATTATATTATCATCGTTGGCATAATAATAGTGCTGGACAAAATCAAAAAACAATTGATATGATGCGTGAACTTGTAAGATTAAATTTTGCTGAGTTAAATGTTGATTTAACTGAAGAAGATTTAAAAATAGTACCTATTTGGCAAGGAAAAGTCACTGAAAATCAATACAAAAAATTAGAGAGTATATTTAATAAAGCTCTTAAGAATAATGCTGAGTTAAAAGTTTATGATCAAAGATGTTTGGAAAAAGTCTTTGACTTAAGACTTTATGAAGCGAAGACAGGAACAGTTAAGGATATTGTTATAAAGAAAGATAAGGTTATACCTAACGCTCAAAATCAATCCAAAACTATTAAACAAAAAATTTTAGGACCTATTTATCGTCCATTTAAAAGGGTTTTATATAATATTATGGCTGAAGCCGTAAATGACAGTGCTCAATCGATAAGTACTGAGAGCAAGAAAAATAATAAAGAGATTCGCGAAAATTTAGAAAGGCGAGTTGAAAGTTTTAAAAATCAATTAAATTATTTACATGATCAATTATATGACTTTGAGATGCGGAGCACCTTTATAAGAGAATTTAGTGAAGATAATTTATATAATCAAAAAAAATTAATTTTAATAGGAACTAGTGAACACTCTAATATTGGTGATGCTGCTATAACAAGGGGAGAATATGAGTTTATTCGTAAGTATTTTAGTGATTATAAATTAATAGAGGTTTCAACATATCAATTTAATGATTATCTTCCTTATTTAGAAAACATTATTAATGATGATGATGTTATATTCCTACACGGAGGAGGTAATTTAGGAAACAAATATTTAACTGAAGAAAATGTTCGAAGAGTAGTAATAGATACTTTCAAAAATAATAAAATAGTTATATTACCGCAAACAATACATTTTGATAATGATGAAGAATTAAATAAGAGTAAAGAGATATATAATCGTCATAATAATTTAATCTTATTTACCCGTGGTGAAAAAAGTTTAGAATTTGCTAAGAAGAATTTCCCTAAAGTTAAAATCTATAAAGCTATAGATATGGCTTTAAATATGCATATAGACTATAATTATGAAAGAAATGGAATATTATGCTGTATTAGGGATTTAAGTGATGAAAGCATTTTAACTAAAGAAGAATATGAAAAAATATTTAGTATTGTTAAAGCTCATGATGCTAACTATGACTTCACTAATAATTTAAATACAGAAGATATTAGAAAACAAATACGTAATCATGTAGTGTATAATCAATTAAAATTATTTGCTAAACATAAATTAGTAATAACAGATCGTTTACATGGATTAATCTTTTGCTTAATTACTAATACTCCTTGTATAGTAATAAGAAACCATAATCATAAGATTAATGAATTCATAGAAATGCTTAAAGATAATAAAAATATTTGTTTTATTGATAAGAATATAGATTTATTGGAAAGTAAGATAACAGAACTATTAAATAGTGTACCAATCAATACTGATTATAGGGATAAATTCGTGGAAGTCGCTAAAATAATAAAAGAAAATAAGTAGGAAACATGATTAAATTTAGTATTATAATTCCTGTATATAATGTTGAAAAATATTTATCTAGATGTCTTGATAGTGTAATAAATCAAACGTATAAAGATTATGAAGTAATTTTAGTATGCGATGATTCTGAAGATAAAAGTGAAAATGTAGCAGATGAATATGTTGAAAAATATGGCTTTATCAAAATAAAGGCTAGTCACACAGGCTTAAGTAGGGCTAGAAATATAGGTGTAGAGAAAGCCAAAGGAGAATTCTTAGTTTTTCTTGATAGTGATGATTATCTTGAAAAAGATTTTCTAGAAACTATGCAAAATAATCTTGCGGATAATCCTGATTTAGTTCGTATTCAAGTTCAAGATATATACCCTGATAAAGTTATTAAACACAGTGAAGTAGGGTTTGATACTACGGGTGGAATAGGGGCCTTTAGTAAGATTATTAAGTATCATTATATTGAAAATGCCTGGAGCTATATTTACAATAGCAAATTTTATAAAGGTAACAATTTTAAATTTATGGATAATTGTATTGCCGAAGATTATGGTCTTATACCTCTTATTATTGCTAAAGCCAAAAAGGTGAAATCTTTAGATTATGTTGGTTATAACTATGTCCAAAGAGATAATAGTTTAATGTCTGATTCTGATTACAATAAAAAAATCAAAAAAATGGATGATATGCTTTTACAAGCTAATTTTTTAAAAAAAGAATTTCAAGAAATAAAAAATAATGAAAACTTTATTCGCTTTATAAATAATTCCTTGATTTATTATTCAACTAGATTAAATTATAAAGATTACCGAAAGTATAAGAAGATATTAAAAAATAATAATTGCTTTTGCCATTTAAAGTCTAAGGGTATAAAAGGAAAGATTAGAGATTTTTTAATTAAAAATAATGCTTACTTATTTTATAATTATATTGTGAGGTAATATGGTAAAGGTAAGTTTAATAGTTCCTGTTTATAAGACAGAAAAATATTTAAATAAATGTATAGATTCTATATTAAATCAAACACTAAAAGATATTGAAGTTATAATAATAAATGATGGATCACCCGATAATTCTGAAAAGGTAATAAAAAAATATAATGATTCTAGAATCAAATATTTTAAGCAAGAAAACCAAGGAATAGGTAAAACAAGAAATTTAGGCATAGAAAAAAGCCAAGGTGAGTATATTGCCTTTGTAGATAGTGATGATTATTTAGACTTACATTTTTGTGAGTATTTATATAATAAGTGCTATAATGATAATTGTGATGTAGCATTATGTGATTATTATGAAGAAAGAGATAGTATTACTAGAGTTAATTTTAAAATCTTTAAAGATACTAATTTAGAAAAGACTCCTAGTTTAATAAATAATATTAATTTAGGACCTTGTAATAAACTATATAAACGAAGCTTATTAATAGAAAATAATATTCTTTTTGAAGAAAAGTTAAAATATGAAGATGCTCCCTTTGTTGTTAAGGCTTTACTTAATGCTAAAAAAATAGGTAAATTAGATGAAGCTTTAACATATTATGTTATTCATGAAAAAAGTCAAACAACTATTAGAGATGCAAGAATATTTGATATTATTGAAATAGTTAATATTATAGATAATGAAATGAGCAAATTTGCAAATATGCATGAAGCAAAAGTTAATTTAATTACTATGATATTACTTGATTATACTATTCAACAAAGATATGTTGAAGATAAAAAAATGCGCAATAAGTTTATCGATGAAGCATTTAGTTACTTAGATAAAATGGATAAAAATTGGCCAAAATGTTCTTATTTAAAAAATATCCCTTTTAGCAAAAGAATAGTGAAAAGTAATAAGCTTTTAACCAAAATTTATTGTAGTTGCTGTAATTCTAAACAATAGAATTATAGCGATTTTTTTATTATGTTATCAATTATATAGCTTAGAAAGATGGAAAGAAGTTGCTATTCAGACATTTTTTGGCAACTAAATAAATCTTTTTATTTTAAAAGATATAAGATATAATTAAATAGAAGTTATTATGAAGAAGATTAATTATTTATACACATTTCTATCTATACTACCTTTAATAGATTTAATAACTAGTATAACAAGTAGATATTTTCCTAATTTTATTTCTATTGGAGCTATCTTAAAGGGATTAATTTTATTAATAGGAGTTTTTTATATCTTCTTTTATAGTGCTAGTAAATATAAGAAGATGTCCATAATATATATTACTATTTTGGTTTTTTATGTTCTGGGATATTTTATTTTTAAAAGTGATTTAATAGATAAAAGTTATTTTTTTAGCGAACTAAATTATTTGATTAAACTTTCTTTCTTTCCAACCATGTTTGTTGTCTTTCTAAATTTATTTGATGATTTTGGCTTCGACATTAAGAAAATAGAAAAAGTAATGATTATAAATATTATATTTTATATTTTGTTTATAATTGGTCCTACAATATTGAATTTTAACTTTTCTTCTTACTCAAGCAATGCGTATTTTGGATCTGTTGGGTGGTTTTATTCCGCTAATGAGATATCTAGCATTTTATTATTTTTATTTCCATTTATATATAAATTCATGTCTAAAGATAAATTGATATTGATAATATTATTTCTTTTAGCTTTATATATGATAAGCTTTATTGGCACTAAAGTTACTTTGTTTGGGATTATCATCATGAGCATAATATTAATGCTTATGGTTTTATTTAAAAGCAAAAATAATTTAAATCGAATAATAGCTATAATTTTAACCTTTATAACTATAGGTTTCATGCATAATAATTACGCATTTTTAAATATGAAAGCATCAATAGGCTATGAAAATAATCAAAATGCAGTTATTGATGATAACCCAGATATAGTTGATAAGGACTTGGAAGAAGAATTAAATGATATCAAAGAAGAAAAGGAAAGCTATAAGAAATGGCAAAAGTTTAGTTTATCATTATTAAGCGATAGAGATATATATGCCATTTATACGTATAGACTTTATCGTAAAAATTTTGAACCGAGCTATTTTCTATTTGGCATGGGAATCTCAAATACATCAAGAATTAATGATAAGCAAGTAGCCAAACTTATTGAAATAGATTTTTTAGATATTTTCTTCCATTTTGGCTTGTTAGCTTTACTTATCACTATTTATCCCTTTATTTATACAATAATATGCATTGTTAAATCAAAAACATTTAATCATAAAATATTACTATTTAGTTTAACGGTCCTTTTAATGATGGGAGTTTCATCTTTAGCAGGACATGTTCTTTTAGCTCCTGCTGTTAGTATTTATTTATGCCTTTATTTAATTTGTATTATAAATGAGACACATAGCTTTAAAAGAAAAGATATTAAAAAAAATAAAGTGACGATTTTAGCTATGCATTTAGGTTATGGTGGCGTAGAAAATGCCATTTGTAACATTGCTAGTAATTTAGTAGATAATTATGATGTAGAAATTATTTCTTTGTATAAAAATAAAGAAAAAATTCCCTTTAAATTGGCTAAAAAAGTTAAAGTTACGTATCTATTAAATACAATATCTAATCGTCAAGAATTTAAAAATGCTTTAAAGGATTTTGATTTAACAAACCTTTTAAAAGAGGGATTTAAAGCTTTAAAGATAATAAGTAAAAAAGACAATTTAATTAAAAAAGCGATAATTAACTGTGATGCTAAAATTATTATCTCTACAAGAATTAAATATAGTAATTTATTAAATGAATACGGAAATGACTTGGCTATAAAAATTCATCAAGAACATACATATAGTGTTGGTGATAAGTACATAAATCATTTAAATAAATTAGATAATATAAATTATATAATGCCTGTGAGCAATGTATTATATAACGAATATAAAAATAAAGTTACTATACCTTTAAAATACATTCCTCTTGCATTAAATTATTATCCTAGTGATGATGAAATATCTAAATTAAATAATTATAATTTGATTGCTATTGGAAGATTAGAACCTGAAAAGGGGTTTGATGACTTGCTGGATGTTGTATATCATTTGACTAAAGAGAATAAAAAAATAAAATTAAACATATTTGGTGATGGATCACTAAGAGAAAGCTTACAAGATAAAATTAATCATCTTAAACTTGAAAATAATATTACACTATGGGGCTTTAAAGAATACGATTTTATAAAAAAGTACTTAATTGATTCAGCATTATATGTTATGACATCTTATGAAGAATCATTTGGCTTAGTTGTGCTTGAGGCTATGAGCTATGGCGTACCTTGTGTTACTTATGCAAGTGCTAAAGGGGTAAAATCTATAGTAAATAATAAAAATGGCTTTATAATTAATAAAAGGGATAATAAAAAAATGGCTAAAGTTATCCTTGATTATTTTAATTTAAAATCTGCGGATAAAAGAAAATACGGTACTGAAGCAAGAAAAATAAGCTATGAGTATAGTAATGAAGCAATCAAAGAGCAGTGGTTAGATTTTTTGGATAGTATTAATGAATAACGAAAAAATACTTTCCTTTTTTGACTTTAATCATGTCATATTATAAAATTAAAGAGATGAGATATTTCTATTTATAAATTTTAGATGAGAGAATAAACAAATTTTTTAAGGAAAAGAAGTGTTTGAATACGGTTTAAGCTAAAGGAATTGTTGTAGGTGGTAAAGTGAAGATTATTAAAAAGATATTAAAGCATTTAAAGGAGTATGGATTATTTGATACAGTTAAGTGGTTATATAATTGCTTATTATTTAAAATAAGACACAGAAAAGTTAAAAGTATTGATTTTGATTCACTTAATGTTGATAGCCAATATCAAAAATATTTAATACCTAAAACAGGAATTAATATATTTATGGTTGCTAACGTACCTTATTATGATATTGGTGGTGGTCAACGCTGCTCACAACTTGCCAAAACATTTAATAAAATGGGTTTTAACGTTATTTATTTATACGCTTATAAATCTTCTGAAAGTATGGTCTTTAATATGACCATGCCTATGAATGCCCATATATTTATTGACGACTATATAATTTCAAAAATCGAAAATTACGCTAAAGAGGGAGATTTATTTATATTTGAATCTCCATCAGAAAAATTTTCTAAAGTATTAGATTTCGCTATAGCAAAAAAGGGTAAGATAGTGTATGAAAATATTGATAATTGGGAAACATCACTTGGCTCTGATGTATATGACGAAAAGACGCTAAAAAAATTACTAGAGAATGCGGATTTATTAGTTGGAACTGCTAAACCACTTGTTGAACAATTAGAAAAATATTTAAAAAGATATAAAATTAATGGCAAAAAAACAATTTATTTACCAAATGCCGTTGATGATGAACTATTTTGTGGCCTAAAAAAGTTGGAAAAACCACAAGACTTAGTAATAGATAAAAAGACCTTTTTATATTATGGATCATTATGGGGAGAATGGTTTGACTGGGATCTTCTGATTGATTTAGCATTAAAACATCCTAGATACTCTTTTAATATAATAGGAGATTATAATAATGTATATAATCAGTACAAAAATTGCCCTTATAATATTCATTTTCTTGGCTTGAAAAAGCAGTATGAGTTGCCGGCTTATTTAAAGTATGTTGACTATGCTATGATTCCATTTAAAACCGGTGAAATTGGTGATTATGTTTCACCATTAAAGATATTTGAATATATATCTATGTATACAAAAGTACTTTGTACAGAACTACCTGATGTAATAGGATATCCCAATGTTTATATTGGCAATACTGCTGAAGAATGGGATAAAATTATTGAAAATGATTATAAAATTGATATAGAAGGTGCAGATAATTTTGTTGAAGATAATACATGGTCAAATAGGGTTGATAAAATACTTAATGAGATATATCCAGAAATTAATAACTCATTTTTAAAAAATAATTTATCTATAATCGTATTAAATTATAATAATAAGAACATTATTTTTAAATCATTAAATACTCTTTTAAAGTTTAATGATATTTATAATTATGAAATCATTGTTGTTGATAATGGAAGTACTGATGGCTCATATGAAATATTAAAAGAAAAATATACAGATAAAATTAAGTTAATAAAAAACAAAAAGAATGGTTGCGCCAGTGGAAGAAATTTAGGTGCAACACTTGCCACTAAAAAGTACTTGATGTTTTTGGATAGTGATCAATGGATTACTACTAAATATTGGCTTATGCCTTATGAAACTATATTGAAAAATGTGGATAATGTGGGTTTGATTGGCTGGGCTGCTGGTTTCTTTAATCGTGATAATGCTGCGTATCATGTTGTAGATAGTTTTCCATATCGGTATATGCCTTCAAACTCTTTATGTAGGTATGATATAGGCTATCTAGGATCAGGTGGAATGATTGTTTTAAAAGAGGATTTTGATAAGGTTGGAGGCTTTGATTTGGCATACGATCCAACATGTTATGAAGATACAGATTTTTCAGTTGCAATTAGAAATGCTGGGAAAGAACTTTACTATTGTCCTTATTTAGGCATCATTCATTTGCCACATCAAACTACAAATAGTGGAAGTAAAGAACATACTAAATTAATAAATGAAAAGCAAAAATATTTTACGGAAAAATGGCTTAAGAAAAATAAAGAAGTATTTAAATATAAAAAATAATGAATTTAGCTCTTTAAAACTTGTGTGGAGATGTACATGCAAGCGAAAGAATAGTTGACTCTATTATAAAGACAAACAAATTTGGCCGACAGTGTCGGCCAAATTAAGTTGATATATATTTAAAATTATAATTATCCGTGTCAAAATAATTAAAAATATATCCTATATGACATAATATTACAATTTTTTCACAGTTATTATGGCATACTATCCCATTAACAGGGTGGTATCATGGATGAACAAAAATATTTTCAACAAGTAGTAAGCTTAATTGAAGAAAAGGAAATAAACAGAAGAACTAGAGAATTACTAAACAATTATAATACTCTATATACTTACTGGCAAATAGGAAGGTGTATAGTGGAAGCTTCTGGAGCACGAGCTACTTATCGTAGTGACTTAATAAACAAATGGGGAACTGAATTATCTTTACAATATGGAACTGATTATAAGGTACAAAAATTGAGAAGAATGCGACAATTTTATTTAACTTTTCCGATTTGGGCGACAGTGTCACCCAAATTAAAATGGTCTCACATCTCGGAGATTATGACTATACAAAACGAAAATGCAAGAAACTATTATATCAACCAAATAATTTTAAATAATCTTTCTGTTAGGGAATTAAGATGCTTAATTAAAAGTAATGCTTATGAGCGTTTAAGTAATAAGTCAAAAAATAACATTGATTACAGACAAAGATAAACCTAATTTAAACTTAGATGATATGTTAAAAGATCCCATTATAATAAAAACTAATCAAAAAATAGATAAATTAAATGAGATGGCTATTCATAGATTTTTAATTAGCATGGTAGAAACGAAATTCTTAGAACTTGGTACAGGTTTTGCTTTAATTGGTCATGAGTATAAGATTATTGTTGGTAATAAAATATTTAGAATAGATCTATTGTTCTTTAATATTGAATTAAATAGATATATAGTTGTTGAAGTAAAAAATAGAGAATTTAGTCCTAAAGATATTGGGCAAATCGACTTTTATGTTAATTATATCGATAAGAATATAAAGAGGAATAACCATAAAGATACATTAGGAATTATAGTTGTAAAAAAGAAAAATCAATTGGTTATTGAGTATGTTACAAATAAAATATATATAACAACTTTTAAAATTGAAGAAACTAATCTATAAGATATAAGCAAAACGCGCCACACTTTTTCAAAAAAAGCGAACAGAAATGGCCGACACTTTCTTCAATTTTTTTTGCTATAATTCAGAAAAGCCCGAAATTATGGGCCAAAAATGTCATTAAAAATGGCCGACACTAACTCCCAAAAAGGCGAACAAAAACGCGCCACACTTTTTCAAAAAAGCGAACAGAAATGGTCGACACTTTACTTGATTTTTTGCTGCAATTCAAGAAAAAGCCCGAAATTACTGGCCAAGATGGTCACCGAAAATGGTCGACACTAACGCTAAAAAAAGCGAACAAAAATGGGTGACACTTGAATAAAAATGTAGTAGTTGATTAAATTATTAAAAGCAGCGTTTTTGCTAACCATATTTCTCGTTGCATGAGAATTATTTTTTTATTATAATAATTATAAGTAAGAAATAGGATAAATATTAAAATCAATTTTAGATTTATTACAATTTATATCCTATCGAGTCTTTTATTTATCGTAAATGGAAGATATAATTATCCAATTTATTTTACTATTATTTTTTTTACTTAGGAATGGAGGGTTTAATGGCAAAAAATAGTTTTAATCATAAAGTGTCTAAATTAGCAAATGTTTATAAAAAGTATGGCTTTATGGGATTTTGCAAGAAATTATATGCTCATGTTAAAGCTAATTATCTAGATAAAATAAGTTTTAAAGTATTTTTTCAAAAAGGTAAATACCGTAAGATAATAAATGATATCTTAATAAATACTAAATATGATCGTATAATATTATGGCGTAGTAGTTTTGGCTATAATGTTCCTTTATATCAAAGACCTCAACATATTGCTAGTAATTTAGCTAAAGAAAATTGTTTAGTCTTTTATGAAGTTACTACTATGACTGATAAAGTTAAAACTATTAAGAAAATTAATGAACATATCTATCTTACTAATTTTAATAATATCTTACTAAATAAACTATTAATGAGTGAACTTAGTAAAATAAATAAACCTAAATATATTCAACTTTATTCTACAGATTGGAAATTAACTATTAATGATATCGAAAACTATATTAATAATAATTATAGATTTATATATGAGTATATTGATCATTTATCACTAGAACTCGCAGGTACTAAATCTTTACCGCAAAATATAATTGATAAATATGAATATGCAATGAGCCATGAAGATGTATTTGTAGTTGTAACAGCTTCCGATTTGGAAGAAGATGTTCTATCTAAAAGAGGTAAGAAAAATGTTATCTTTTCCTCCAATGGGGTAGATTATAAATACTTTGAAAGTTTTGATGAAGACTTTGAATTTGATGAAGAATTTAAAAATATTTTAGCTAAAAAGAAACCAATAGTTTGCTACTATGGAGCTTTAGCTAAATGGTTTGATTATGATTTAATTAAGGAAATAGCCAAGACCGATAAATATAGTATCGTATTATTTGGCATTAAATATGATGAATCTTTTGATAACAATTTAACAGGTAACGAAAAGAATATTTATTTCTTAGGACCAAGAGATTATAAGGTACTTAAAAATTATGCTCGTAAATGTGATATTTTAACAATTCCCTTTCTTTTAAATGATATAACTAAAGCTACAAGCCCCGTTAAGATATTTGAATATATGGCTTTACATAAACCGATAGTTATAACTGATTTAAAAGAATGTAGACAATATAAGAGTGTCATGATAGGGCATAGTCATAAAGAATTTATAGAGTTATTAGACAAAGCTTTAGAAAAGAAAGATGATAAGAAATATATAAGTCTTCTTGATAAAGAAGCAAGAGAAAATGACTGGGCCTATAAAGCTCAAGCCATTATAGATGTTATTCAGAAAAGTGAAAAATAATATAAGCATTCAAATTATATGGCAAATCTTTAATTGCCTTCCTAATCTAGTTTTTTATTAGTATTTATGGTACAATTTATGGGAGGTGAATGAACGATGAAAGTTAGAACACGTTTTGCTCCATCCCCAACAGGATATATGCACATTGGAAATTTAAGATCGGCCTTGTTTGCATATTTAACTGCGAAGAGTATGGGTGGCGATTTTATATTAAGAATTGAGGATACCGATCAAGAGCGTAAAGTCGAAGGCGCTGTAGATTTCATCTGTCAAACATTAGATTTAGTAGGTCTTAAAGTTGATGAAGGTGTAGGAGCAGGAGGAGAATATGGCCCTTACTTTCAAAGTGAAAGACTAGATATTTATAAAAAATATGCCGAAATGCTAGTTGAAAAAGGCGATGCATATTATTGCTTTTGTGATGAAGAAAGATTAAATAAATTAAGAGAAATAGCTAATGCAAGAAAAGTACCATTTACTTATGATGGTCACTGTTCTACAATTCCTTTAGAGGAAGCTAGAAAAAGGATTGCCGCGGGCGAAAAGTATGTTATAAGACAAAGAATGCCTAAAGAAGGTGTAACTTCATATATTGATACTGTATACGGAGAAATAAAAGTTGAAAATAATACCTTAGAGGATCAAATTCTTATTAAAAGTGATGGCTATCCAACTTATAATTTTGCTAACGTTATTGATGATCATTTAATGAATATTACCCATGTTAACCGTGGTAATGAATATTTATCATCAACGCCAAAATATTTACTTTTATATAAATCTTTTGGCTGGGAATCTCCCGTATATGTTCATCAACCTTTAGTTATTAAAGCTGATGGTACTAAGATTAGTAAGAGAAATAAAGATGATAATTTAATGGATTTAATTAATCGTGGTTTCTTACCAGAAGCTATAATTAATTATTTAGCTTTACTTGGTTGGTGTCCAAAAGAAAATAGAGAATTCTTTACTTTAAAAGAACTTGAAGAAGCATTTGATATTAAAAGAATTTCTAACGCTCCGGGATGCTATGATATTAAAAAACTTGAATGGTTTAATGCTCACTATATCAAAGAGCTTGATGATGAAAAATATCTTGAATGGGTTAAGAAATATTTAACTTTAGATGTAAGCGGTAAATCTGAAGAATGGGTTAATAAATTATTAATCACTTATAAAGATCATATAAGCTGTGGCGAAGAGATTAACGAGGTAGTTAAAAACTTCTTTACTGATGAATATAATTTATCTGAGGAATGTAAAGAATTTTTAGCAAGTGATCCCGTTATTGATTTAGTAATTGAGAAGTTTATAAGTGAAATTGAACTTATTGAAGATTGGAATTGTGATAACATTAATGTTGCTATTGAGAATGTTAAGAATTCTCTAAATGTTAAAGGTAAACTACTTTATATGCCTCTTAGAATAAAAGCCAGTGGTTATATGCATGGCCCTGGGCTTGATGCCTGTATTTACTTACTTGGCAAAGAAAAAACTTTAAGTAATTTAAGAAAGTAGGTAATTATGAGATTATATAATACTCTTACAAAAAGGGTAGATGAATTTATCCCTTGGGAAGAGGGAAAAGTTAAAATGTACACCTGTGGTCCAACAGTTTATCATTATGCTCATATTGGTAATTTAAGAACCTATATCATGGAAGATGTCTTAGAAAAAACTTTAAGATTTATTGGCTATGAAGTTAAAAGATGCATGAATATAACTGATATTGGTCATTTATCATCAGATAGTGATACTGGTGTTGATAAAATGGTTAAAAGTGCTCAAGAATCACATAAAACTGTTTTAGATATTGCTAAATTTTATACTGATGCTTTTTTTAAAGATACCGAAAGATTAAATATTAAGACTCCGGAGATTGTTTCACCTGCGACTAGTAATATAGAAGAATATATTAAGATTATTACTAAATTACTTGACACAGGATATGCTTATAAAGCGGGAGGAAATGTTTACTTTGATACCTCTAAGTTAAAGAACTATTTTGTCCTAACCGGTGGTGATACTTCTGATGTTATAACTGGAGTTAGAGATACGGTTGAAGAAGATACGAATAAAAAGAATAAAAATGACTTTGTTCTATGGTTTACCAAATCTAAATTTGAAGATCAAGAACTAAAATGGGAAACACCATTTGGTTTAGGCTATCCAGGTTGGCATATTGAGTGTAGTGGCATATCCCTAAAATATTTAGGAGAATATCTTGATATCCATTGTGGTGGAGTTGATAATATTTTTCCTCATCATACTAATGAAATAGCCCAAAGTGAAAGCTATATTGGTCATGATTGGTGTCACTATTGGGTTCATGGAGCTCATTTAAATGATAAATCTGGTAAGATGAGTAAATCTAAGGGTGATACATTAACAATAGATACTTTAGAGGATAAAGGTTATAACCCTTTATCATATCGCTTTATGTGTTTAAACTCGCATTATCGTAGTCAATTAGTCTTTTCTTATGAGGCTTTAGATAATGCGGAAAATGCTTATAAAAAGCTAAAAAATAGAGTTCTTAGTTTAAAAGATGATAATAATATAGATCAAGATAAGTATGAAGAATATATTAATAGATTCAAAGAATGTATTGAAGATGATTTAAATACCTCGAATGCTATTACATTATTATACGATGTTTTAAAAAGTGATATAACTGATGCTACGAAAATAGCTTTAGTAAAGAAGTTTGATGAAGTATTATCTCTTGATTTAACTAAAAAGGATAATAATATTGACGAAGCGTATATTAATAGTATGATAGCAAAAAGAAAAGAGGCTAAAAAGAATAAAGATTTTGCCTTAGCAGACAAAATTAGAGAAGATTTATTAAAAGAAGGTATTATATTAAAAGATACTAGAGAGGGAACAATATACGAGGTGAAGTAATATGTCAGATGGTATGGAATTAATATTAATTTTAGTAATTATCTTATTACCTTTAATTGCCCAAGTTTATGTTTCAACATCATTTGGTAAATATAATAAAGTAGGTAATAAGAAGAAAATAACAGGTCAAGAAGTTGCTAGAAAAATTCTTGATAAGCATGGACTTGAAAAAGTATATGTTGTAGCAATTGATGGAAATCTAACCGATCATTATGATCCTAAAAGAAAGGTTGTAAGACTTTCAAAAGCTGTTTATGAAGGAACAAGTGTATCTGCTTTAGCTGTAGCGGCCCATGAGTGTGGTCATGCTATTCAAGATAAAGAAGGCTATGCTTATATGCGTTTTAGAAGTCTTATTTATCCTCCGGTTAGAATAGCTACTTCAGTTTCATATTGGATTATTTTATTAGGCTTTTTATTTGAACTTTTAGATTTAGTTTATTTAGGCATTGCTCTTACATGTTTTGGCTTATTATTTCAAATTGTAACGCTTCCCGTAGAGTTTAATGCTTCATCTAGGGCTAAAAAAGAACTTGATGAGCTATCTTTGGTTGATACTGATGAAGCAAATGGTGTTAGTACCGTTTTAAGAAGTGCTGCTTTAACATATGTTGCTGGCGTTCTTGCTAGTGCTCTTCAAGTACTAAGATTAATTTTAATTGCCAATAATAGGGATTAATGGAAAAAATATATCGCCAAACTTATGCCGAAATTAATCTTAGCAATTTAGATTATAATATTAAACTATTAATTGAAAATGCTAAAGATTATAAATATCATATAGCAGCAGTTAAAGCGGATTGTTATGGCCATCATGGTTATCCTGTAGTAAAGCAAATGCTTGCTTCAGGTATAAACTTTTTGGCTGTATCTTCTTTAGAGGAAGCTTTAGAAATAAGAAATAATAATAAAGAAATACCTATCCTATGTTTAGGTATTGTTATGCCAGAATTTATAAATGAATGCCTAAAAAATAAAATTGCCGTAACTATAAGCAGTGCTGAGTATGCTGAAACTATTAGTAAAATGGCTATTAAAGATTTAATTGTTCATTTTAAGGTAAATACAGGAATGAATAGACTAGGTATTAGTAGTCCTGAGGATTTACTAAAAGCCTATAATTTACTCAAAGATAAAGCCATTATCGAAGGAATATATACGCATATGTACATTGCTCATGATAAAGATAAAACTAATGAGCAAATTCAAGAATTTGAAAGAATTACCCAAAATATCAACTTAAAAGAAATACCTATCATTCATTTTGGAGGTAGTGAATATTCCTTAAACTATCCTAAACTTAATTACGTAAATGGAGTAAGATATGGTCTTGCAATGTATGGCCTTGTTGATTGCCATTTACCATTTAAATCTACTTTTAGTGTTTATTCTCATGTTTATCAAATTAATAACATTGATAAAGGTACTTTAGGCTATGATGGGGAATATGAAATAAATGAGCCTACCAAGATTGCGGTTGTTCCTATTGGCTATGCTGATGGCATATTAAGGTGCAACACAGGTCGTTATGTTTATATTAATGATAAAAAATATCCTATTGTAGGTAAAGTATGTATGGATATGTTATTTGTTAAGATTGATGATAGTGTAAAACTAAATGATAAGGTGGCTATTATTAAAGATAATGAACATATTAAATATATTGCACAGTATACTCATACCAATAATCATGAGATACTTTGCTTAATATCTAAAAGAGTTCCAAGAGTTTATATTTAAGCTATAAATAACGATATTTATAGTTTTTTTATGTCTCAATTATGTTATAATTTGTAATAAGAATAGGAGACTTTATAATGAAAAAAGCAAATAATAAAAAGCATAATTTGAACTATAAAAAAATATTTAAAATTATTTTAATTATACTTGGTGTATTTTGCCTAGTTACTGCCCTTGATTGTGGACAAGCTTTATTATTTAATAACAATTTAATATTTAGTATAAAATGGAATGAGGAAAAATCAGATTCAGTTATCTTTTCTAATCTTTTTTTATCATCTTATAATTATTGTGATGGAACAAGAGAAATAAAAAGTCCATATGTAGTATCTTTAGGATCTGGCCATGGAGGATGCAATTTTAAAGATGAAATTGAGAAAATGGTTAAGGAGAATAATGTAGATACATATCCTGATGGTTTTTATGCTACTGCTTCCATAGTCGAAGATTTATATAATAATGGTGCTTTTGATGAAGCATCATCATATACTTCAGCACTTATAATAGAAAAAGTAACAGGATGTAATGTAGCAAAAGAATTTAATACAACATGGGAAACTGCTGAAGAATTTTATAAATTATGGCGTAAAAGTGAATGTCGAAAAGAAAACTATGAAAAGTATCATCTTAAAAAAGGACGATTTGAAGACTTTAGTTTTACTAGGAAGTAAATTTATTATATTAGTAAATCAATGATTTCAACTTCATTAATTTACTTGTCCGTGTTATAATTATTTAAGATAAAGGGGCTAGATAAGATGCTATATTTAACAAAAGAAAAAGATCAAGAGAAATTATTTCAAAAAATGGATAAATACTTTAGAGCGGCGAATTATATCGCAGCTTGTCAATTATATCTTCTTGATAATCCACTTTTAAAAAGAAAACTTACTTTTGATGATGTTAAAAAGAAGATTGTAGGACACTGGGGTACTGTTCCTGGCCAAAATTTTATTTATGTTCATTTAAATCGTTTAATTAAAGAAAATAACTTAAATATGATTTATATATCTGGCCCAGGTCATGGAGGAAATGCTCCTTTAGCTAATGTTTATCTCGAAGGAACATATAGTGAAAAGTATCCTAATATTACGGAAGATGAAGAAGGGCTAAAAAAATTATTTAAACAATTTAGCTTTCCGGGCGGAACATCCTCCCATGTAGCACCCGAAGTTCCTGGTTCTATAAATGAAGGTGGAGAACTTGGCTATAGTCTTGCGCATGCTTTTGGTGCTGTTTTAGATAATCCTAGTTTAATCGCGGCTTGTGTAGTTGGTGATGGCGAAGCTGAAACTGGCCCTCTTGCAACTTCATGGCGGATAAATAAATTTATAAATCCTGAAAAAGATGGAGTAGTACTTCCTATTTTACATTTAAATGGTTATAAGATAGCTAATCCTACTGTGCTTGCCCGAATTTCCCACGAAGAGCTAAAAAGCTATTTCGAGGGTCTAGGATGGCATCCATACTTTGTCGAGGGAACTGATCCAATGACTATGCATAGTAAGATGGCTAAAGCATTAGATCAAGTACTATTAGAAATAAATATTATTAAAAAATATTCTGGTGAGAGAAATTTAACTAACATAAAGTGGCCAATGATTATTCTTAGAACTCCTAAAGGATGGACAGGGCCTAAAGAATTTGACCGTAAAAAGATTGAAGATACCTTTAGAGCTCATCAAGTCCCTATAACGATTGAAAATAAAAAAGAAAATCTTGAGTGTCTAGAAAATTGGCTTAGAAGTTATCATCCCGAAGAGTTATTTGATGAAAAGGGAAGACTTCTTCCTGAACTTAAAGAGCTTGCTCCTAAGGGTAACCTTAGAATGGGATCAAATCCTCATGCCAATGGTGGATTACTTCTTAAAGAATTAAAAATACCTGATTTTAGAAACTATGCAGTTGAAGTTAAGTTCCCTGGCAGTGAACAAAAAAGCGATATGACGGAATTAGGCAGATTTATAAGAGATATTATGAAAGCTAATAAAGATGAAGCCAATTTCCGTATATTTGGACCAGATGAAGCTTTATCTAACCGTTTAAATTATGTTTTTGATGATGAGAATAGATGTTGGGATGCCTTTACTTATGATGGCGATGAATACCTATCTAAAAATGGCCGAATATTCGATTCTTATTTATCTGAACATGTTTGCGAAGGTGCTTTAGAAGGCTACTTACTAACGGGAAGACACGGCTTTATGCATAGTTATGAGGCCTTTATTAGAATTGTTGATTCTATGACAAGTCAGCATGCCAAATGGTTAAAGATTACTAAAGCTTTACCTTGGCGAGCCGATATAGCATCACTAAATTATATTTTAACTTCTCATGTATGGCAACAAGATCATAATGGTTATACTCATCAAGATCCAGGTTTTTTAAATCACTTAGTAACTAAGAAAGCGGATATTGTCAGAATGTATTTACCCGCGGATGCTAACTGTTTACTTTCTTGTTTTGATCATTGTATAAAAACTAAAAACTATATTAATGTCATAGTAGCTTCTAAACATTTAAGGCCGCAATGGCTTTCTATGGATGAAGCCGTTAAACATTGTACGAACGGAATAGGCATATGGGATTTTGCTAGTAATGATCAAGATAGTGAACCTGATGTTGTTATGGCCTGCTGTGGGGATACACCAACCTTAGAAACTTTGGCAGCCGTATCTATTTTACGTAACAATTTACCAGAACTTAAAATAAGAGTTGTAAATGTTGTTGATTTAATGCGTCTAGAATCTAATACTAAGCATCCTCATGGTCTTGATGATAATGATTATGATGCCTTATTTACTAAAGATAAACCAATTGTATTTGCTTTCCATGGTTATGCATCACTCATTCATGAATTAACATATAATAGACACAATTTAAATTTACATGTTCATGGTTATATTGAAGAGGGCTCTATTACAACACCATTTGATATGCGTGTTCAAAATAAAATTGATAGATATCATTTAGTTCAAGATGCTCTTAAATATATTCCTGATTTAGGCAATAAAGGAGCAAGACTTTATGAATGGTGTAAAAATAAAATAGTAGAACATAATATGTACATACGAGAGTATGGCGTAGATATGCCTGAGGTTGAAAACTGGAACTGGCAAGATGCGATGAAAAATGCTCAGAAATAGGAAGTATTATCTTCCTTTTTCTTTTGCCATGATATAATATTTACTGAGGTGTTAATATGATAGAAGTCGTAGGTACTATGTTTTTTAAAGATAATAAATTATTAATTGATAAACCAAGAAAAAGACCAACTTATCAAATGGTTGGAGGTTCTGTAGAAGAAGGGGAAACGCCTTTACAGGCTGCGATAAGGGAAGTAGGAGAAGAACTTGGCTCAAAGGCTATATTTGATGAAAGCTTATTTGAAAAAATCATGGAATTTGATGAAATAGCTACATCAGATCCTAATAAGAAAATTCATTTTCATGTTTTTAAATATAATGGTGCTTTAAAAGGAGAACTTACAACTTCAGAAGAAATCGGCGATTTTCTTTGGTATGATTCAACCCTTGGAAGCGATATATTATCTAATACTTTAAAAAATGAAGTAGTCCCATATTGTCTTAAAAATAATTTAATAAAGTAGGTGTAAGATGGAAAACTTTAATGACATCATAACGGAAGCTTGCCAAAAAAGAGGCATCAAAATTGATATTGTGTCTGATGGTTGGGTAAAGATTTTGCAAAAAGATGGCAAAACACGTTTTATATCGCAATTTTATTTTGACAATAATCGATGTGGGGTAGCAAGAATTCTTGATGAAAAGTATGCTTTGTATGAAACTTTAAAATACTTTAATATTCCCGTAGCTAAACATCATTTACTATATGCAAGTACTCCTAAAGAAGATGTTCTAAAATTATTTCATAAATATAATGATAATGTAGTTGTAAAGCCTAATATAGGAAGTCAAGGAAGAGGCGTTTATAATGCTCAAAACGAAGAAGAATTATTTACTAAAATGGATGAACTATTTGCAAATAATCCTTCCATAAGTTTATGCCCTTGCTATGACATTGATATGGAATATCGCGTAATTATTTTAAATGGGAATCCCGAGCTTATATATGGTAAAATCAAACCTATTGTCACGGGTGATGGTCAAAAGACTATAAAAGAGTTACTATTAGATTTTAATAATCACTATTTTATAGATAAAGATTTACCAAATGATATTCTTCCTAAAGGCGAAAAATATGTTTATAATTGGAAGTTTAATCTTTCCCGGGGAGCCATATCCACTTTAGATATACCTGAAAGCAAAAAAGCAAAGTTAAAAGATATTGCTAAAATGGTTTATGATAAGTTAAATATTGCTTTTTGTAGCATAGATATTATTGAAACCAAAGGTGAATTTATGGTTTTAGAAATAAATTCGGGTATTGCCATTGATAAATTTACTTATCAACATGAAAATGGTCGAAAAATAGCTTTGGACGTTTATGGCAAAGCTATAGATGCATTATTTAATAATGAATAAATTAAAAAAATAGGTTATAATATAATTATTATTAAGGAGACATAATGAATAAAATAAAAGACTTATTAAAAGTTTTTACTAAGGATAAATGTCCTTGGGAGAAATTTTATGATAAAGATGAAAGGGATGTAACGGTCCCTGATATGTCACTTTTTGAATATCTTTATGAGTGCAATAAAGATCATATGAACTTAGTTGCTCTTAACTATTTTAATAAAAAGATGACTTATAAAGAATTATTTAATCAAATAGATTTATGTGCAAGAGCTCTTCGGAGCCAAGGCATAAGACCAGGTGATGTTGTAACAATATGTATGCCTAATACTCCTGAGGCGGTAATAAGTTTTTATGCTGTTAATAAAATTGGAGCTATAGCTAATATGATTCACCCTTTATCAGCCGAAGAAGAGATTAAACAATCTTTATTAGCTACAAAAAGTGTAATGCTTATAGCCATCAATTTAGCATATTCTAAAATTGAGAATATCATTGGCCAAACGCAAGTATATAAGGTAATCATTATTTCAGCTGCTGACTCCATGCCTAAGGGATTAAAACTCGGCTATAATCTTACGCAAGGAAGAAAAATCTTAACTCCTAAAAAAAGCGAAAAATTCTTATATTGGCATGAATTTATGGAAAAGGGTAAGAAATATTATGAAGATGTTTTAGTTAAAACAACTAAAGATCAAGATGCGGTTATTCTACATAGTGGAGGTACAACGGGAACACCAAAGAATATTGTCTTAACCAATGGTAATATTAACGTTGTTGTCGAGCAAGGTCATGTTATATTCCCTGATGTTAATACTGAAGATGTCGCTTTACTTATTCTGCCATTGTTCCATTGCTTTGGTTTAGTAGCTACAATGCACTGTCCTTTATGTTTTGGAGCAAGTGTCGTTTTAATCCCTCAATTTGATGCTCGTAAATTTGATAAGCTTATAACTAAATATCATCCCACTTATATATCTGGCGTACCAACCTTATATGAAGCTTTAGTTTCTAATAAAAAGATGGCTAATGTTGATTTATCCTTTGTTAAGAATATTTATTCGGCAGGGGATTCTCTTAACCCTGAAAAGCAAGCTAAGATTAATAATTTCTTAAAAGAACATAATTGTCAAAAGGAAATTATGCAAGGTTATGGTATGACGGAAACTTCAGGTCCTGTTTGCTTTGGTTCCCATGGCTCTGGCCTTCCTGGCAGTATTGGTATACCTCTTCCAGGAGACATTATTAAGATTGTTGATGTTAATACTAAGGAAGAACTTCCCTACGGTGAAGTCGGAGAAATATTAGTCACTGGTCCTACCGTTATGAAAGGCTACCTTGATAATGAAAAAGAAACTAATGAAGTATTAGAAAAAGATGAAAAAGGTCGTATTTGGGTTCATACAGGTGATCTTGCTTATATGACAGAAGATGGAGTAGTATTCTTTGCCCAAAGACTTAAAAGAATGCTTATTGTATCTGGCTATAATGTATATCCATCCCATATAGAAGAAGTTTTACTAAAACATCCTGACGTTTTAAATTGTGGGGTAATTGGTATACCTCATCCTTACAAAGTTCAGGTTCCTAAAGCTTATATTGTTTTAAAGCCTGAGGTTAAAGTAACTCCTAAGGTTAAAAGTGATATTAAAGAATATTGTGAAAAAAATCTAGCGCGATATATGCTACCTAAAGAATATGTGTTTAAAGAGTCTCTTCCTAAAACTATGATTGGCAAAGTGGATTATCGTGAACTAGAAAAAGAAAATGAACAAGAAAAAAATAACGAATAAAATGGCTACAATTGTAGTCTTTTTATTTGCTATAAAATTTACTTTTTGGTCTTTTTGTATTATGATAGTGTCATGAATATGGATAATAGAATAAAAAAGATATTATTTCTCTTACTATTGTTATTGCCCTTTAATGTAGTAGCCTTAGAACCTACAGGTATGCATTTTCAAAAGGCAATTGTCTATGATATGACAGATGATGTTGTTAGGTATGATTTGGATGGTGATAAAAGAGCCTCAATTGCTTCCCTAACGAAGATAATGACAACTATTATCTCGATTGAACATATTAAAGATTTTAATGAAAAGGTAACTTATACGGCAAATATGGCTTCTGAGGTAGATGAAGAAGCTTCTATTGCAGGCCTCGAAGTTGGCGAGAGTTATACTTATGATGATTTAATATATGCCTCTATATTACCTTCCGGAGCTGATGCAACCACAGCTTTAGCGTTTTCTTTATATGGCTCTATAGATAACTTTGTCAATGAAATGAATAACTATGCCCAAAAGTTAGAAATGAATGATACTCATTTTGTTAATGTAACAGGCATGGAAATCGAAGGGCATTATAGTACTTGTGAAGATCTTATAAAGCTTTTAAAATATGCTCTTAGTAATCCTAAATTTAAAAATGTTTATACTACCAAAAGATATACATTAACAAATGGCCTTACTGTCCAAAGTACAGTTCTTGCTTATTCGGGTGGTAATGATACTACAAGAATATTGGGTAGTAAAACAGGCTTTACATATAATGCCGGAAGGTGTATATCTATTTACTTTATTTCTAATAATCATGAGTATATAGCTGTTACTTTAGGAGCTCCAGGTTCATCAAGTACTATCCATGTAACTGATGCTTTAGGCTTAATCACTTTTTATGATAATAATTATGCGCAAATAAAAATATCGAAAAAAGGTGATGTTGTAAAAGAAGTCCCTGTTGAAAATAGTAATGTCAAAATGTATAAAGTAACAAGTAAAAGTGATGTTACTGAATATCTTGAGGTTGATTATGATAAAGATAAAGTTGAAGTTGAATATGTTGGGGAAGAGAAATTAAATTTCTTAGATAAAAAAGGTTCTAATATAGGTAAAGTTAATTATTATTATGATGGTAAATTACTAGCAAGTGAGGATGTTACTCTTGATATTGTAATAAAGCCAAATATCCTGAAGTTAGCAGTTTCTTATTGGTACGTTGTTCTACTAGCTCTTTTATTTATATTGTTTTTGGCTAAAATAATTAGAAAAAAGCTAAGAAGAAAAAGACATAAAAAAGCCTATATGTAAAGCTATATGTCAAGCGCCTGCCATATTTACAACAGCGTCAACAGTTATGTTAATATTAAGTAAATAGGAGGACGTATGAAGAAAGTTAATATTATTTTGATAGTGATTCTTGCTGCTCTTTTAGTTGTAATTGGGTTTCTATTTTATAAGTTTAATTTAGTAAATGATAAGTATCAAGAAAATAAAAATCTATATTGTGTAGTAACAAACAGCGATAGTGATGATAAAATTGAACTATATTTTGACTTTAAAGATGGTAAAGCATATAGGTATACACAAGTTTTTACTAATGAATTAAATCCTGATTTTAATTTAGATAGTTATAAACAATTAATTGAAGAAGAAAACGACAATTATAATTGCGTAGTAGCTAAAGTATGGACAGATGATAATAATTATGTACTTACAGAAGTATTTGATTTAGATGAGAAAAACAATGATGAATTAAAAGAATTTGGTTTTTCTGACTTTAGTAAAAAGAGTAGAGAAGAATTAATTGAAGCTATCGAAGTTTATGGTGGCAAGCTAGAATGTAAATAGGTAAAAATGCATCCCTAAAAAAGGATGTATTTTTTTGTTATTTATGGTATTATAGTGCTCATTAAAGAGGGATTATATGAAATCATTATACGATTTTGATTTTTTACAAAATGAAGTTTTTTATCGCAGTGAATGTATATTAAAATATTTAGAAAGACATAAAGATATAAGTGAGCTTGATAGAGAAGCTATCATTAATACGATATTAGATGCTTTAGTTTATAAAGGCTTAATGAATCCTGATACTGAGAGTCTTGATTTTGAACATCTTTGTATTAGGGATGATTTAGATCATATAAGATATGACAAGACGCCGAATGTAACTAGTATACCTCAAGAAATAAAAGAGGCTATGCGTCATAAGAGCATAATAATATCAGGAAGTATTCCTATATCAATGTTTTGTGCTAAACCCGCGGGAAAGATTCACACTTGTGTTTATGACATGAATACAGCCGTTAGCTCTTTATTTCCATCTTTTAAATTTTTACTTTGTGATTATGATTCACCAACAAGACCGGGAGTAAGAGCTACGCAACGGCCATTTGTCGAAGTGATTATAAATGGTGAGCCTTATTTAGTAGATACTTTAACTAAACGAATATTTAGATCTTCTTGGTTTAGAACTACATATAATATGACGGTTACTGAAGAAATAGCCTCTGAAGATTTTGATGAAGAACGCCAAAGAACGTATCAAGAGATAACGGCTCCAAGCCTTCAACTTGCAACATTTTATCATTTAATGGATGCCATGCAAGATGCCTTTAAAACAATCCCTAAAATGGAAGAATCTTTATTCGAACAGGAAAAAAGTAAAGAAAATTATCCTGAAGCTGTTGCAGAGATGAATTTTATTACAGAGGATATGCGAAGACTAGGACTTCTTTAATATAAGTGTTATACTTATATTGAGGTAGTAAAATGTTTAAATTATTAAATCGTTATTTTCGTTTTTTTAGACTTTCTATATATTCTCTTTTTACTAAAGGGACAAGAAACTCTGCCTACAATATTTCTAAGAAAGAATCAGCTTTATTAAAGTTAGATTCTTTTAATATTGTCCTTAATACTTTTGTCTTACAAGGTATATGTCTTATTGATGATTATGTTTTTATTACAGCATATGATGATAAAAGAGAGCAAAATTCTAAAATAATGATTTTTAAAGATAAAAATTTATGTCATGAAACGGATTTAAATACTAAAAGTCATGTCGGAGGCATATGTTTTGATAATATTCATAATATCATTTGGATTACTGATTCAAGAGGCACAATAAGTGGTTATGAATATGAGGATATTATCAAAAATGATAAAGCATATCCAAAATATAAAAAGATAAAAGTTATAAATGAACATATAAATATCTATGGTAATAATGCTACGGCTTTTATTACTTATTTTAATAATAAATTATATGTAGGTAACTATCATAAAAGGAAATATAGTGCTATAATAGAGTATAACATACAGGATAATGGCTTAATTGATTTAGATTCATATCGCGTTATTAAAGGTTTAGATTTTGTTCAAGGTATTTTCTTTTATGAAGATGGTGATAATACTTATTTACTTGCTAGTTCATCTTTTATCTTAAAAAAGTCCTTAATAAAAATATTTAACTATAATGATAAGATAACTGATTTAAGTAAAGAAGTGGCTATAGCTTCATATAAAATGGGACCTATGCTTGAACAAATTGCGATTGATAAAAATAAAATATTATATGCTGTCTTTGAATCTAATGCTTTAAAATTTAAAAAATATAGACTCAAAAATAATGATATAGAACTATATGATTTAGCGAAAGGAAACTATAATGATAAAGGAAAGTAAAAAGGGTACTTTGATAGTTATATCAGGACCAAGTGGCAGTGGTAAGGGGAGTATCATAAATGGGCTTTTAGCAAGAGATGATAAGTCAAGATGGCTTTCTATTTCAACTACATCAAGGCCTATACGAGCTAATGACATACCTGGTAAAACTTATAATTTTGTTAGTAAGGAAGAATTTGAACAAAAGATTAAGGAAGGTTACTTTTTAGAATATACCAATTATGTAGGTAATTATTATGGAACTCCCAAAGAATATATTAGTGATAAGTTAAAAAATGGTATTGATGTTATCTTGGAAATTGAAATCGAAGGAGCAAGTAATATTAAAAAACTTATTCCCGGAGCTTTATTTATCTTCATTATGCCACCTTCTTTAAAGATAATGGTCCAAAGACTTAAGAAAAGAGGAACTGATAGTCCTGAGAAAATACTAGAAAGATTTCGAAGAGCTTATCAAGAAATTAATGATGTTACTAAATATAACTATGTTGTTGTGAATGATGATTTAGATAAAGCTATTGATAAAGTTGAAGCTATATTAAAAGCGGAAAAGTGTCGAGTAGATCGAATTGAAGAAGTATACTTAGATACTAAAGAAGAAGAGATTCATGAACTTTTACTAGATAATAAAGAATTTACCAATAAAGATATTGAAGTGTAAAAAGAGGTATGAAGTTATGAAAAAAATATTAGAAAACAAAAAATTATTAGCAATAATTATAGGAGTAATAATCCTTGTCATAATTGGTGTTGTAAGTCTTATTTTAATTAATAATAAACCTAGCAAAAAGGAAGATAAGAAAGTACAAAAAGAAGAAATTCATACAATGTATGTTAAGATTAATCCTTTAGTTAAACTTACTTATAAAGAATCTCTATTTACTTGTGAGGATAAAAATGGTAATGATATCTTATGTTCAGACGGAACCGGTACAGTTATGGGGTATGAACTTATAAATGATGATGCTAAAGAATTTTATAAAGATTTAGATTTTAATGGTAAATATATTGGCGAAGTATTATTAATGTTATGTGAAACAGCCCGAGATAATAATGTAGGATTTGAAAGCCTAGAGATAACAACTGATAGCGAACACTTTAATAAAGAAGAAATGTTAGATTATTTAAAAGATAATTCTAAATATGAATTTAGTTATGATATATACGTTAATTTTGAAGAACATATTGACGAAGATGAAATAGTTAAAGATGAAGAAATAAACAATAAATTCTTAGTTAATTTTAATAGTGATGGAGGAAGTAAAGTAGAAAGTCAAACTGTAAACAAAGGTGATAAAGCTTCAAGGCCTAGTGATCCTGTTAAAGAAGGTTATGATTTTGTCGAATGGCAACTTGATGGAAAGACATTTGATTTTAATACGCAGATAACTAAAGATATAACTTTAGAGGCTTTATGGAAACAAAAAGAGATAGATAAAGATGAAACGACCGATAAAAAGGAAGAAAAACCAGTAGATCCAACACCTGAAAAGCCTACCGAAGATTCCAAGCCATCTAAGACGCCTTCCAGTATTTCTAAAATTAATTTAAATGATAATATTTTGGTACAAGTTATTTATTCTGGAACTATGTGTGGTTGGAAATCTTTTGCCACGAATTTGGAAACTTTATTTCCTGGTTATGTTAAATATCAAGGTATAGAACTTGGAGAACTTACAGAGTATAACCAACTACCTTATGATGATTATAATAAAAAAGAAGGCCAAATAGAGTATGATATAAATAAAGAAAATACTGCTGTAAATGAGCTGAATGCTTTAAAGAATCAAAAAATTCCTGGTTTAAATGGTTTAGAGTATTCACTAGAAAACCATCATTTTAAATATTCTTATGATTATTTAGTTATTTACTATGAAAATGAAAATCCTTTTGAAGAATTAAACAATTATTTAATGCAAGGAGATAAACAAATAAAAGATATTTTTAAAGATGCTTATAGTTTATATGGAGGATGTGGAACTGGCCCTGATGATCCACAGTTATTAACTAAAGACTTATGTAATGAATATAATTTAACTTGTGATAGATGGTAAATATTTTAGGAGAAGAGAATGAAAAAAGAAAAAAGTATAAAAGATAATAAGAAAAACAATACCAAAGTGATAATTAAAAAAGTAGCAAAAATAGTATGTATTATAGTAGTTGTTTTAATCGCAGTGATTTTACTCGATACATTACAAGCTTTACTTTATGATAATAGTCCTTTAATAAAAGTTAGGGAAAAGGATAGTTTGTATACAGTAGATAAAGGGATATTAGTTAGAACTTATACATATTGTGATGGCAGTAAAAAAACCATATCTAATTTTATTCCAAGAACTTTGAGTATACCAGTTTGTCGCAATAATAATGATAAAAATGAAACAACTGAAAATAGTGAACTTTCTTGCTTAGAAAATTTACTTGGTGGTTATATTGTAACTGAAAATACTAGTCTTGTTGAAGAGAAGCTTTCAAGTATAATTGATGTTGATGATGACTTAGAAGATGCAATTTTAATAAGAGGAAAAAATTCTAACACAGAAACTGGCATTAGTGTAATAATAAAAACTGAAGATGATAAGATAATTAGTGATCTTGATAAATACTTTAGTAAAAATTATGCCGGTTATAAATCATTTGTAAGTGGTGAATATAATATATATCTTTACAATAAGACACTTAGTGATAAAGAGCTTAATAATTTAAAAGCTCAAACTACTAAATGTTTAGCAAATTGATATAAGAATTAATAATTATAATTAGCAAAATGCCAAATTAGGAAGTAAAAGTGCGCCAAATTAAGAACTAAAAACACGCCAAATTAGGAACTGAAAACTTGCCAAATTAGGAAATTATTAACAATTTAACAACAAATATGGCGAAAGTTTTGATGAAATAGGTTATTTTAATAATCTATTTTTTTATTTTAAGAAAATATTAAGAAACATATAAGAATAAGTTAAAGATTCAAAGGGTCTTTACTTGCTAATATTGTTGTGTAAGTAGGGAGGTCCTTTATGAAGAAAAATAAAAGACACTTAAAAAAGAGTTTCAGGATATTTTTAATTGTCGTAGTACTAACTTTTGTCATTGGTAGTTTGCAAATTAGATTAAATAAAGATAACTATTATAATAGCTTTATAAGTGAGAATGAAAGCATTATTCCGGATATAAACTTTAAAGAAGACTTAACAATTTTAGAAAAATTAAAGATTTTAAGGGAATATGATAAAAGGGTAGATAAGATAATTAAAAATTATGATGAATATCCAGAAATATTATTAGAATCTTTAACTAATAATCCTGATATGTTAGATTTCGTCATAGATTACCCTGATAAGTTAGGTAATGTCTATAGCGATAATGTCGGAGATATTAAAGAAGGGGAAGTACCACTTTTACTCCAATGGGATAAAAGATGGGGATATGCAAGATATGGTGGAAGTAGTATTGCTGTAAGTGGCTGTGGACCTACCGCCCTATCAATGGTTATTGTAAGTCTTACAAAGAATAATACTATGACTCCTTATAAAGTTGCTAAGTTTGCTCAAGATAACGGTTATTACTTTGATGAATTAGGTACTACTTGGACTCTTATGAGTGAAGGAGCAAGAAAACTTGGAGTGGAAAGTCGTGAACTTCCTTTATCGAAAACCGTTATCTTTAATGCTTTAGAAAATGGTCATCCAATTATATGTAGTGTAAGGCCAGGGGATTTTACTAAAACAGGTCACTACATAGTCCTCGTAGGTATTAAAGATGGTAAAATAAAAGTAAATGATCCTAATAGCAAAGAAAGAAGTGATAAACTATGGGATTACGAAAAAATCGAAGGTCAAATAAAGAATTTATGGGAATATTACGTTTGATGATATATAATAAAGATGTTTAGGATTAAGGGATATTATGAATATTTTAGTAGTAGATGATGAGAAAGAGATTGCCGATTTAATTGAGATATGTTTAAAAAATGCTAATTATAATGTTTATAAATATTACACAAGTAATAAGGTAGTCGAAGATTTAGAAAGCCTTAAAATAGATTTAGCTATTTTAGATGTTATGATGCCAGATATTGATGGTTTCTCTTTATGCCAAATGATTAGAGAAAAGTATAACTTTCCTATTATCTTTGTAACTGCTAAAGTTGAAGATATTGATAAGATAAATGGTCTTACGATTGGCGCTGATGACTATATAACTAAACCCTTTAAACCCTTGGAACTTATGGCCAGAGTAAAGGCTCAACTTCGAAGATACACAACTTATAATGAAAATAATCTTGAAAATGAAAGTGTAATTGATTTTAGAAATATAGTAATTAATAAAAATACGCATGAATTTTATTTTAATGATAAGAAGATAGAGCTAACACCAATTGAGTTTGATATATTGTGGTATTTATGTCAAAATCGGGGTAGTGTAGTTAAAACTGAAGATTTATTTAGTCATGTTTGGCAAGAAAAATATTATGAAAATGATAACAATACCATTATGGTTCATATTCGTCATTTAAGAGAAAAGATGAATGATACAGGTAAAAAGCCTAAATATATTGTTACTATATGGGGAGTGGGGTATAAAATTGAAAAATAAGTCATTAATGAAAAAAACTTTAATTAACTTTGTAATTAGACTTGTTGTATGGACACTTTCTTTTCCTGCCTTCTTTATTATTTTTTACTTTATAATAAGCCGTTCTGATTTCCAATGGGTATATAATTATTCACCAGAAATTTATTATAATGCTAAAAATCTTATAAACAATTTATCTAGTGGTTATTTACCTTTTAACGTTTTAGCTATAGCAATTGGTATATGGCTTTTAGGCTTTATAATTATGTTATATATTTTAATTAGAAAGACCTTTTCTTATATTAATGCTTTATCTATCGCTTCAGAAAATATCCTCAATAAAGATGTTGAATATATTGAACTTCCTAAAGATTTTGAAAATTTACAAATGAAGATTAATCATTTGAAAAAAGAAGCTGAGAAAAATGAAATATTAGCAAGGGAAAATGAACAGAAGAAAAATGATTTAATTGTTTATCTTGCTCATGATTTAAAAACACCTCTTACTTCGATGATTGGTTATTTATCTTTACTTGATGAAATAAAAGATATGCCTAAAAAACAAAGAGAAAAATATATCGGCATAGCTCTTGATAAGTCTTATCGTTTGGAAGATTTAATAAACGAATTATTTGATATTGCCAGATTCAATAATGAAACTATTGTTTTACAAAAAGAAGAAATTAATTTAAATTTAATGCTTGAACAACTTGTTGATGATTTCTATCCTCTTTTAATGGAAAATAATAAAGAAGTTAAACTAAATTATCATGATAAAGTTATAATAATGGGTGATTCAGATAAACTAGCAAGAGTATTTAGTAACTTAATAAAAAATGCTATTAGCTATAGTAATGATAAATTAATAACTATCGATGTTGAAACGGATAATGATTATGTTACTATTACCGTAAGTAATAAGGGCAAGAAGATACCTAAAGAAGAACTTGATAAAATCTTTACTAAGTTTTATCGTCTTGATAATGCCAGATCCTCTAAAACCGGAGGTAGTGGTCTAGGTCTTGCTATAAGCAAAGAGATTGTAGAGCTTCATGGGGGAAGTATTAACGCTGAAAGTGATGAGCTAACTAAATTTATTGTTAAACTTCCTTTTAAAGGATAATTTAATATAATAGGATTATAAAAATAGCTATTTAGGCCATATTAATGGTATGAAAACAATTCCCATATGGCAAGATATTAAAACAAAAGACTATCCTAGGTTAGATAGAGATATAGAAACAGATATTTTAATAATCGGTGGTGGAATAACCGGTATTAATCTTTTATATGCTTTAAAAGATGACAAACGAAAGATTACTTTGGTGGAAAAAAATAAGATTGGTATGGGCGTAACATCAAGATCAACTGCGAAGATAACCTTTTTAGAGCAAAATATTTATACCAAACTTAAGAAAAATTTTAACTTTAATACGGCATATTCATTTTATAAAGCTACTAAAGAAGCCATTACTAAAATGGTTACTGTTATCAAAAAAGAGAAAATCGAATGTGACTTAGAAAAAGTAGACTCTTATTTTTATACTTTATCTAAATTAAATATTAACGAAATAACTGAAGAGCAAAAAATTCTCGAATCTTTTGGCGAAAAAGTATATGAAGTAGAAAAACTTCCTAACAATATTAAAGTTCAAAAGGGCATTTATGTTAAAGATACCTATGTTTTTCACCCCTTAAAGTACGTTAATAAACTTGCTAAGATAAGTATTACAGATAATCATCAAATATATGAAAATACTAATATTTATAAAATTGAAAAAGTAGATAATTATTTTACTGCCTATACGAATAATAATACTATTAAGTGCAATGATATAGTTCTTTCGTGTCATTATCCTTACTTTTTGCTACCATTTATCTTTCCGTTGAAGTGTTATATAGAAAAGTCATATATTATGGCTTGTAAAAATCAAAATTTATTATTTAGTGCTATTAATGAGCAAAATCCTATTTATTCTTATCGTTATTATAAAGATTATTTGCTTACTTTAAGTAGTTCACATAATGGTAGTTTTAATAATAATCATGCAGATAATTTTGCTAAATTATTTGCTAGTAATAAAGATAAAATTGCTTATGCTTGGAGTAATAATGATATTATGACTCTTGATAATTTGCCTTATATAGGATTAATCAAAGATAATATGTATATTGCCACGGGATATAATACATGGGGAATGACTTCTTCATTTATAGCATCTTTGCTTTTAAAAGATTTATTACAGAAAAAATATAACCATTATGAAACTTTATTTAATCCTAAGCGAGGTATTACTAAAGATAAAATTTTAAATATGGGCGTAAGTATTTTTTCTAACTCCTTTAGTTATCTAGATTCTAAAATTAATCTTCGAAAAAGTTACTATAATTGTAATCCTTACTTTATAAAGATTTCTAATGAGAAATATGGAATTTATATTGATGAAAATAAAGTAAAACATATAGTTAAGATAAAATGTCCTCATTTAGGTTGTAATCTTTTATTTAATAAAATAGAAAAGACTTGGGAATGCCCTTGCCATGGTTCGGTTTTTGATATTGATGGTAATTGTATTTTAGGACCAAGTAATTATAACATTAGCGTTAATAGTAATTAATGCTTTTTTTTGGCATATATTTTTTGGGATATATTTAATTATTTTATAAGAAAGGGGTTGTGACTTTGCCAAGTGTTTGCCCAATGCCTTGTAGAACACTGAAAGTGGTGATATTACGAAGTTTATTGCTTATTTTACCACTTAATTAAAGTATTTCTTTTTTATTAAAACTATTTTATACTATTATTTAAACGAGGATTTTATGCAAAAAAATAATTATTTAAAAAGGATAAGAAATAAAAAAGGTTTAAGCCAAGAAGAATTAGCTAAAAGGTTAAATGTTACAAGGTCTTTAGTATCAAGTTGGGAAAATGGTAGCCCCATCAATAATGAATATCAAGAATTATTAGCTAAAGAACTTAATATTAATCTTAAATTAATAAAATATAATGGTAATACAAAATTGTTATTTTTAAATGATTTTAAGAGTGTTTTTAAAAAACTTATTGTTTTTATTTTTATTATATTAATTATCAGTTTTTTACTTTTTTCTTTTAAATGTATTTATTACTATTTTAAAAATAAAGATTATCTTGTTAGATATTTTCAAATAATTCCCATGGATGAAAATAAAATTCTAACTCTTAATAATAGTTACTTTTTTGTTTCCAATGAAATGGGAGTAATTGTTCTTACTCCAGAATATAAAATAGATATGGAAAAAATAGAATCTATTAATTTATTTTATTATGAAAATGATAAAAAGAATTATATTTTTCAAAGTGACCGATTAGATAATTTATATTACGAATGTACCATATCGGAAAGATCAAGTTTTGATTTAGATAAAACAGATTATATAATTAGTAATATGAGTTTAGAAATAAAACTTAAAGATGGCTGGACAGAATATGTTGCTTTAAGTTTTCTCCCTGTTTATTCTAGTGCTAAAAAAGATGAATATCCTGACAATCGAGATAAAATTAAAGAAGAAGATAAAAAAAGAAAAGAAGAGGAAAAAAAGAAGGAAGATATTCCCTATAAAGGATCTAGTATTTTAGGTAAAGTAGAAAAGATTCATACAATTATTAATGAAAATAATGATGCTATATCTTTTACATATCAAGATAAAAAAGTAATATTATATGATAATGAAGAATCTGTTTCATTAGATATAACTGATAAAAATAGTCATTATGAGTTAAATTATACTAAGGCCGAGGGTGTAAATGCAGAACATTTGAGTAGATTTGACTATAAAGAACAAAAAGTATTATATTACTTTAATATAGCAATAAATGATTGTTTAAATATTAATGATAAAATAGACTATTGTCAATTAAAAGATGAAGATAGAAAATTATATGAAGAAATATTAGATTATCTTATAAAAAAGTATAAATTATAAAACGACAAAATTATGGTAAAAAATTTGTCGTTTTTTTGTCGTTACTTTTTAAAGAAAATATGTTACTTTTTCAATAGAGGTGACATAATGAAAAAAATTTTAATGATGACTTTATTATTTCTTATTATATTTGCATGTGATTTTGATAAAACATTTGCTGAAGAAATATTTTACAAAAATAGCTATGGTGTAGTTTTTAACAAAGAAGAGTATGATTTTATCTCAAACTATTATTTCGCTGGTTATCAAGATTATATGACACAAGATGATTATGATGAATTTATTAATTCAAAAATTATGTATGGAAAAATTCAAACAATAACAAGCAAAGACGATGTATATATTCCAAGTTTTATATTAGATTATAATGATCGAGATAAACTTCTGAGGCTTTCATCTTCGTGTTCTGGAGAAACATGTTTTATTGCAAGCACTTTATTTTGGAATAATAATCCACTTGTAAAAAGTTATGACTTATTTGGCTTATTGACAGAGAATACTAATATAATATCAAAAAAACAATCTTACCTATATTACGACAATAATATTGCAATGCCAACAAAAACCTATCAATCATCCAATTCTTATACAGCTATATATAAACTGCCTAATTCAAATAATATAAATTATATTATAGAAGAATATATAGTAGGCAATTCGGGTAAAGTAACTGCTAGTTATCAACATGCCAAAAACAACGTAACACTAGAACAAAGCAGTAAATATATATATGGTCCAACGGGCTGCGGTGGTGTCTTCGTCTTTTATTATGATATAAAAGATAGTTACGATTGTATGTTAGGTTTATATTTATTATTAGGTTAAATAACAAAACCAATTGGTTTGTTATAGAAAATTGGAGGTGAAAATATTATGTGAGTTTAAATTGAAAATATTGGAAGGAGGTAAAAGCAAAAGATAATAAGATATTAATTATTTTATACTAATTGTTCTTTTCTATTATAACTATACTTTTAAAGAAACTAATAATAAATATCTACAAAAGAAGATAATTATAATTATGAGATGGCATATTCGGTTAAATTTAGTTGAATTAAAAGAACTTGATTTTGATTAACTAATTGGTAAAACAAGAAAAAATAAATGATTAAATAAAAAGAAAGAGGGAAAAATATATGAAAAAAAGGAATTTATTTATTTTAATGACTTTACTAGCTGTTTTTGGTATATCAAAGGTAAGTGCCAAAGAGGTATTTTTTACAAATATGAATGGGGTGGAATTAACAGAGGAAGAATATAATAATTTATTAAAAGGCTTTAGCCCTGATACAATTAATACAATGGATAAAGAAATGATAGATGGCATAAAAGATTCAAAACATTTTTATGTTGCAGAAGATAAAAAATATATAAAAACCACTGAGGTATTCTTAGAAGATAAATTGGTGGATACTTTCGATGAAGAAATAACCGAAGAAGAATTTGAAAATTCAGATAGTGAGGAAACTCCATTATATACTCCTATTGGAACTGCAACAACGAGTACTTCATATAGAAAGTTAACTTTACATGTTACTGCTGGTTCTTCTATTTCATCAAAATACGTAACATTAACTAATACTTGGACAAAAATGCCTTCTATGAAGTCATATGATGTTTTAGCAATTGCTCCTGGAGCAAAATCTATGTCATTTAACCTTAATGGGCATAGATCAGCTTATCAAAAATATGACAGCGAAATAATAAATTATGATATGAACGGGGATAAATGGAATATAATTGAATCAGATACTATATGGAAAAAGGGAATAGGTATATCTCAAAATCTTGTTGATGCTGCTACCACTAGCATTGAAAATTCTATGACTGTAGTATTCTTATGTGGAGAATATCCATTTTCTTCAAAAGGAGCTTATGCTCATGCTATTAAAGATACTTCACTTGATAAATCAAAAAACTATACATTAGGAACAAGTGGTATTGGAGGATTAATTGTATTTAATTCAAGTGTAAAGGGAAATTATGAAGATTCAGTTGGACTAGAAGCCGTTTGGGATCTTGATGATTTTGAATAAAAATTAGTTAATAAAATTATTTTCGTTACTTTTTAATATTAATATGTTAAATTTAGAATAAGGGAAGGAGGATAAAAAAGTGAAAAAAGGTAATATAGTATTAATAATTATTCTAGTAGTTCTTTTAATTATAACAATCTTTTTAGGATATAAACTTAAAGTAACAGGTGATAAATATGAGGAAAATAAAAGTTTATATTGTGTAACTGGAGATAATACTAATGATAAAATTGAACTATATTTTGACTTTAAAGATGGTAAAGCATATAGGTATACGCAAGTTTTTACTAATGAATTTAAACCTGAATATAATTTAGATAGTTATAAGCAATTAATTGAAGAAGAAAATAAATATAAATCTGTTATAGCTAAAATATGGAATAATGATAAAGTATCTATTCTTACAGAAGTATTTGATTTAGATGAGAAAAATAAAGATGAATTAAAGGAATTTAATTTTGATGGATTAATTGGTAAAACAAGAAAAGAAATAATGAATAATGGTATAGAAACTTATGGTGATAACTTAAAATGTGAATAGTTTTAAATTAACTAAGATACTTATTAAAAAGTAGCATTTATTGTTACTTTTTTTCATATGTTTTATAAAAGGGATGATAATATTGTTTAATATTTCTTTAGAAAAAATAGTTGTTATTAATAATATCGTAAATATTTTAAAAATTTTTATATTACTTTTTATAATATTAATAATTAATTATTTTTTTAGAAAAAGAATTTTTAACAAATTAAATATTTGTCTTTTTAGCATAAGTTTTTTCTTTTTCTTTTTACCCTTTATTATTAAGAAAATAGCTAATATATTTTATCCTAAAAGTAATTTTTCTTTATATTTTTTGGAAAAAGATATTTATGAAAAATATACAGATAATTTAATTAAAAATTTAGAAAATACCCATGATTTAAAAACTTATAATTTAGCTTTAAAATATGTTGATAAAATAAAAAATAATAAATCTTTATATGAGGAAAAATTAAATAATATTAAAAGTCTTATTGATAAAGAAAATATTCCTTTAAAAAAAGGTAATATCTTTATCGGTGACTCAAGAACATATAGCTATCTGTATGAAATACAATTAAATGAAATTGATACGGTTTATGCAACAGTTTCGGGAGCTTCTTTAGAATTTAAAAAAGATTTTGCTAAAGGATTAGATAAAATTAATAATAATCCTGATTACAAATACAATTTAATTTTTAATTATGGTGTTAATAATCTAAATGAAGATTGGGTTAGTATCTATAAAAAGGCTATAGAAGAAGTTGGCAATAAAGCTAATATCTTAATTGTTAGTGTTAATCCTTGTAATGATAATATTGCTAAAAGTTGTCGAAATGCCAATATTGAAAAACTTAACAATAAGTTAAAAAATGCTTTTTCTAAAGGATACACAAATGTTAAATATTGTGATACTTATACACCATTTATAAACACTTTAGATTATAGTGATATGATTGAAAAAGTAAGTGGAATTCACTATACAGAAAAAGGAACAAAACTAATATATAATAATATTGAGAAATGTCTAAACTCATAAGACAAAACTATTTAAATGATAAAATGCTTGGGTTAGAATAGAAACAAGATGGCAAGTGGTATAAATTGAAAATGGATGATTTGTATTCTGTGGATGAGTCTAAAATTTTTAACGATTATGGAAATTTGAGAGCTTCCAGATGGCGAATACCGAATTGTTAGGCGTTTTTATGAACCTGAAAAAGAAGATATTAAGTATTATACAGTTGCAGAATTTAGTGTTGAATAAATTGGGCTTCTTTAAAAGAGCCTTTTTTATTGGTTTAATTTTAAAAAATATGAATAAATATAACAATTGATACTAAAAAAATTTTAGATTTAGTTGCAAATAAACTTATTCCTATAAATTATGGTTTCCCTTTAAGGGCTACTTAAATAAAATCTGTTGAAAACAATTTAGGAACAAAATTTAATATTGATTTTCCCACATAAGTTAGTTAAAGGAGATTTCAAGTAGTGGTAAACCATATATGTTAGGGATTGTTTCTTATCTAGTAATAAGGTTCCCATATAAAAATTTTTACATTAATATTTAAAAAATGATAGTTAAAATTATTGACAAGAATGTTTAGTTAATGTATAAGGTAGTTATGAAGTTAAGTGAAGAATATCCAAAAGATATGAAACGTATGAAAATAGCTAATATAGTGGTATGGGCTGTTGGTATAATAACGGTTACTCTTTTTATAACTTTTACAATTAATTGGCTACTATATTTCTTTCATATGGATAATGCTATAGAGGGTAATAAGTTAGTATCTATAATTGTAGAGTTAATAACAGGGATAATTTTTTTATGTCTTATGTTGTATGACCATAAAGCTATTAAAAAGAGAATGAAAGTTGGTAAACCATATATTTTTGATTTAAATAAAAAGATTTGTTATGAATCACTTTTTAAAATGCCTGAATATCATAAGCAAGAATTTAGAAAAGAGGAACTTTAATGATAGAAAGAAAAAAGTTAAAAGATATTGTTAAGGGAGATACATTTGCCTATGAAATTACATTTGATAAAGAATATAAAGGACGATATTTAATCCTTTGGGAAACAGATCTTCATGATGATACCACAACTATAAGGAGATGCATGAGACTTAAAATAACAAAAGACCATAATCTTCCTAAAAATCAAGAGGAGTTTCAAAAACTTGAAGATGTAATAACAACCATAACTGGTATGGAAGAACGCTTTTACCCTTTTAGTAGTAATAATATTGATGAAGAAATAAAAGAAAAAAGTAAAGTAAAAGTTTATCCAGATGAATATGATTATCTATATTCTTATACCTTAGGAGTTTATTGTTTTACAAATTTATATAAAAGTCTTATATATTTAGGAAATTATGAAATAAACAATGATATGAAGTATAAAGAATTTCTTCCTTTTAGTTTAGTAAACTTGTGGAGTGCTTATGCCCGTAGAAATAGTTTAGAGGATTTTGAACATACATGTCTTTTTCTTTATAGGTCATATAATCTTCGAGAGAGTGGTTTATGGGATGATGAAACAGGACTAGCAAGAAAAGCTCGAGTTCAAGAAAATAAAGCTCTCTTAGAAGCAGGAAAAAAGGCCGTAAAAGGAGTAAAAAGTCAAATGACAGTCCTAGATTTATTACATAAAATTGTTGATAACAAATCCATATTACCTACAACTATAAAAGTTGATAATGTCGTATACAGTATTGACATTGAAACTAATAGTTATCTTTTAAAAGAAAATAATCATTATAGAGAGCTTACCCATGATTTATCAAGAAAAATGCCTCCAAAAGAGTGGCTTTTATTAAATGTCGAAATAGTACCTGATGAAGAATACACTAAAAACTGAGAATATTGATTTTCTTAAATATCAATGATATTATCAAAATAGGAAAGTAAGTAAAAATTGGATATGGTTTATGGATTACTGCCAAATTTTACCTTATATATGACAATGAGATTTATTATCAAACACTTCCTCAAAATTCTATAAGAAATGAAAATGAATACAATAAAAATATCATGAAATTATTTAAAGATTAAACTAAAAATAAACGAGAAACTAAAATGGTGCAAGCAAAAAGATTAAAAGATATTGTTAGGTGATACCTTTGCATATGAAATAGCTTTTTCATAAACTTTATTATGTTGTTTCACTGATTTTAATAAACTTGATTTTCAACCTTGATGATGATAGAATATGTCATATGATGGTAGATAAAAGATATAAGTGGACTATATTTTTTCTTAATTGTTGTAAATTGATTCTATATCCGTTAGCTGTGGCCTATCCTGTTGCGGGATTTCTTGCTATCTATATACCAATTGTACATTTTGGGCAAGACATAGGAGTAAGTAAAAGTAGTTTAATTTATTGCGAATGTATTGCTATAATTATTTGTATAATACATGCAATTATATGTTGTACACTTAATATAAGTAAAAATTTTATGAAAAAACATTATGAATTTTCTCTAAATTCTCATGTTACTTTAAATAAATTTGCCAAAGCGCTTTCTAAAGATAGGAAAAAATATCAAAAAGCTGAATACAAAGGTTTTAATATTCATATAGTTAAGCGTAAATATTATTTGGTAAATTATACCGAATATAATTGTTTCTTTTTATTAGAGTATGAAAAATACAATAATGTTAAATTTAAAGAAGATATGTTTACTATAAATGAGTTTATGCAATTAGTTGTGAATAATTTGCCAAAAAAGACTAAAGGTGGAGACGTTGCTATAGCTTATATTGTTATCTTTCTTCAGGAATGGAATCAAGATATTGAAAAACAATTAGATAAATATGCTATTAAAGATTCTCAAAGATGGTTAAGTTTTTCTGTAATTTGCGATAATAAACTATATTTGAGACCTATATATCTGAACATTGGAGATTCAGGTAACTACTTATCATACAATAAATATCTTTTTAAAATAATTAATTTGATAAAATAAAAGTTAAAAGGACAAATAATATGAAAAAAAATTTTGGAAATAATTCTTTACATAAAAACTCATTAAATGAAAAAATAAATTATTCTACTGCTCTAAAATTTTTTGAAAACATGAAGAATTTAGATTATAAAATAATGACGGATAACGTTGTATTATTTAAAACTCATAAAAGAAAATTGTTTTTTAAAGAATATATAAATTACTATGTTTTAAATTTAGAAAAATATGATGAAAATAAAGTTAGTAATTTACTAGCTATAATTGATGATAAATACGAAAAAAAATACGGAATGGATGATGGTTCTTCAGATGATTTTACTAGACATAATAATTTTATTTTGATTTTTATAAAAATTTGGGATAAAAATGCTGAAACATTTATAAATACTGAAAAATATAATGAAGTACCTATTAATTTATATGAATTAAATAATAAGTATGAAATGTATCTTATTTACGATAATAAAATACATTCTCATAAATAAGTGAAAATTAATGGTTGAATAAAAATAGAAAGGAGAAAATATGGGGTACTTATTGAAAAATATTGTTAATAGTCCTTTTAAAGGATTAGATTATTCATATATATCATCTGATTATGGTTCTAGGGCATTTTATAATAATGTTACTGGAATGAATATAAGTGACTTTCACGATGGTATAGATATGACATCAGGAAATTATGTTGTCGCTTATGCTGATGGAAAAGTTATAGAAAGTCGAAATAATGTGACTGGATATAGTGAAGTCTTAGCTTCGGGTAATTATGTGAAAATAGACCATGGAAATGGTCTATTTTCTATTTATGCCCATATGAAGTATGGTAGTGTAACAGTTTCGGTTGGCCAACAAGTGCAAAAAGGTCAAATCATTGGCCAGGTTGGAGCAACTGGCTTTGCAACGGGTGCTCATTTGCATTTTGGAATTTGTAAAAATGGTAAATGGGTAGATCCTAAACCATATATGTTGAAAACAGAGGAAGTTGAAAATAATAATGATACAGAAGAATATGATAAATATTATGTAAAATATGGCGATACCTTAAGTGGTATCGCTTTTACATTTAAAACAACAGTTAGTGAATTAGTCAAGATAAATAATATTTCAAATCCTAATCTTATTTTAGTAGGTCAAGAAATATTAATACCCAAAAATAGTAATAATAATTTAAATACTAATAAATATACTGTTAGACCTGGAGATAATTTAAGTAGTATTGCTACACTTTATGGAACAACATGGCAAAATATATATGAAAAAAATAAAAATATAATTGGAAGTAATCCGAATTTAATACTTCCAGGAATGGAATTAGAAATATGAAAATAAATTTCAAAATATTTCAAAGCACTTTATTTAGCTTTTTTGTCTATTTATTTGGCGGACTTGATAGTCTTTTTAAGTGTTTGTTAATTGTTATAATGCTCGATTACATTACTGGTATATGTAAGGCTATTTATAATAAAAATTTAAATAGCAAAGAATGTATCAAAGGAATTATAAAAAAAGTAGGATATATTTTGATTGTTATTCTTTCGACTATTGCTTCATACATAGTTAATGATAATACAATGGCTATGAGATCATTAGTTATTTATTTTTTTATAAGTAACGAGGCTATATCAATATTAGAAAATTGGGCATCTCTTGGTTTGCCTTTGCCTAAAAAGTTACATGAAGTTCTTAGCTCTTTAAGAGAAGAGTCTCTTTAAAAACAAATAAATTACAATTTTCTAAATTCTTCGACAAGATTCGACAATTTTTTCAAATCTAATATTTTATAATGCCAATATGATAGCAAAAGCCTGGCTATTATATTATGCAGGTCGTGGAAATTAGTGAATAAACAATATAATAGTAAAACAATAAATAAATTTTTGCTTATATAGTATCGAGTTGTTTTAATAAGCAAAATTATGGCGGTATTTGCCTTTTGAAACGAGGGTGATTGCTTAATAAGGAGTGATTACCTTTGAATTATGGCAAATATTGTGTAGAAACTTTTAAGTTTGTAGTAATAGTTCCAATATTAGCCGAGCATCTTCCATTAATTTTTGGAGTGATGCTCGGCTTTTATATTTGTTTAAGAATTTATAAATGTCGAGATCCAACTTTTATTTGTTTTTAAAAAAATAAATAGATAGGAGAAATATATATGGATAATAATAAAAATAAAATAATACAATGCAGTAATAATCAAATTTACTATAAAAAAAGGAATAATAAAATGGATATAGATTATAAAATTCTAACGGATTTGCCAAAACAAATTATAGAAATAGCAAAACAATATACTAAATTAAATGATTTATTGACCAAAGACATATCAGATATGTATGAAGTAAAGTTTATCAAGCCAAAAATAGAAGAAAAAATATTTAAGTACAAATCTTTTAAAGCTTTATGTTCTATTGCGCCTACACAAAAAGTTACAGTCAATTACGATGCAAATAGTGGTATAAAAACAAATTGCCAAGGAAGCAAAGTTGAAAATCAAGCAATAAAACAGCTAGATTCTATAATTTGGCTTAATGATTTTACTGATGCTATGTTACAAAGTGCAGTTAACTTAACATTAGATGAGGCAACATATATTGTTTATTCTTTTTTTTATCATGAAAAGGAATCGAATATTGCTGAAGATTTAGCTATTTGTAAGCAAACACTACAAAAAATCAAAAAAAGTGCTTTAGTAAAAATATATTACAATTTACAATATATAGATTAATTATAAAATAAATGTATCTAGTAAAGTTATCTCTATTAATGACGGTTGGCTTGCATCAACAACAATAAATGGATAAAATTACGTAAGAAGAGTGATTGACCAAAATATTATATCTGATCAAATATGTCATTTTTGGCATAGTAAACATTAGGAAATAGTTATATATAATAATTAATAAAGCAATTGACAAAATATTTTATTTTATATGTAAGTAAAGTATGAAGTTTAGTGAAAAATATATAAAAGATATGAAATCGATGAAACTTTTTTCAATAAGTGTAACAATTGTTGGAGTTATAGCATTTCCTTTATTTTTTTCTATGGCAATAAATTTATTTCTTTATTATTTAGGAAAAAATAATGATATAAAGGAATATGTATTGATGGCATGGATAATAGAAATTATCACAGGACCTATAATGATTGCTCTTATAAGGTATGAGTATAAAATTGCAAAAAAGAAGAAAGAATCTGGTGAACCTTATATTTTGGAGCTAAATAAAGAAATTTCATATGAAACTTTATGTAAAACTTTAAAAAATCATAAATATTTTTCTAATAGCTTTAATATGGATGAGTCATCTGTTTATAAGACTATCTGTAAAACTATTAATAAGTATGATGTTTATAAATATTATGTCTTTAAAATGGAAGAGTATAATAAAACTGAATATAAAAAGCTTTTTAAAGATTTAAATGAAACATATAAGAAAAAGTATAAGGAAAAGGATACTTTTAGAGGACATCAACGTCATGCTCGATTTATATTTATCTTTGTTGATAGATGGAGTAAAGATGCAGAAGAATTAGTACATCATTTTCAAAGAGATTTAGAGCGAGTTGAAACTTCAATGACTTATATTATATATAATCACATAATTTATCTAAGTCCAATTTATTGTGATTTTGTAAATGATGGTGCTTATAGATATATAAATAAGGAAGCTAAGACAATATTAGATATGGTGAAATAATAATAATAATATATATAATCAATATAATAGAATTTATAATTTTAACTTTTAAAAAAGAATAGACAAGGGAGCTTATTTTGCAGTATACTTAATAATAAGAGAGGATAGAAGGAAAAGATGAAAAAGAAAGTAAAAATTTTAGTTGCGTTTGTTGCAATTGCTATTATTACTGGTGTTATGGCTCAAGGAAAAGTATTTGCTTTTGATAGAGTTGAAACAAAAACTATTTCATCAGTAAATGATCTTGTAAATGCAATTATAAATCAAGAAGACAACCAAGTTTGGGAAATTCAAGAAGGAACATACGTTTTAACAGCAGAAGATCTTGCAAAATATAGTTCTTGGGGAGATCCTAGTCAAAATACAGATAATTCTGATGCGAATGCAGTGAAAGCAACACAAGGTAATTGGTATTTTCCAATTCACAAAAATAATATTACCATTAAAGGTATAGGTAATGTTACGATTACTAGCGATGTTGAAACACCAAATGGCAATTGGGCTTCACAAGATTTTATATCTATTTGGGGAGACAACGTTACAATTGATGGTATAAACATTAAATGTAAAAAAGAGCAAAATAAAGCCATTGAGGTAATGGGAAAAAATGCTACCTTAAAAAATATTAATCTAGAAAAAGTTGATGAAAATGGTAGTGGATCTATTATATTCAATTCTTTAGCAGAAGGTAATAGTATTGGTAATGCTACTGTTGAAAATGTAACACTTTATTCTTGGATAAGTGCAACATATTCTAAAGGTGGAAACTTAAAAGCAAAAGATGTAACAATCAATTTTACAGACAATGCTTATGCTGGCTATAGTGATGAAACTTTAGGCTATGCTTGGCGTCCATTAATCAATGTAAACTCTGATATTGAGCTAGAAAATAGCGACTTTAAAATAATAGTAGATGATGATATTAATCTAGCAGAACAAGTCTTTATAGACAGTCTGCCTGAAAATACTACAATTGTTTTAGCTGAAGACATTTCAGTAGATAAAATGTTGAATATTACCAATAGTAACGTTACACTTGATTTAAATGGCCATATTTTAACAGCATCTGATGACTTTACAAGTGGTTGGGCTAATAAGAATGATGCTCATCTTCTACAAGTATATAATGCCAAGAATGTAACTATTAAAAATGGTTCTTTGGTAACAACTGAAAACAATAAACATGGAATCAATTTATATAATTCAGATGATGTTGTATTAGAAAATGTAGCAGTTGATAATACTGATACTTTAGGAGGAGCTCCTATTGTAATTAACAATTCTACTGCATTAGTAAAAGGACAACTAGCTTTAGCAATTGGCGAAAACTCTTGGTATGGAATTAACGTTGATCCAAAAGAGGGTAATGCTTCCTTAACTTTTGCTGAAGATTCTAATGTCAGTATGGAAGGAGCAACTGAAGATCAACCTATCATAGAATTAGAAGGAGACGTTGAAAAAATTAGCGTTTCTGGTGTAGAAAATGCCGGATTAAAAGCTGATGAAAATGGTAATTATGTTATTGCTCCTATAGAACCTTCAGGTTCTAGTCCAGAAGAAAACCCAAATACCGGAGATAATCTTTTAACAAGTGTTATTATGAGTATTGTTGGATTAGTTGGTCTTACTGGTAGTGTTTACTTCATTAGAAAAAGATTACAATAAAATTAATATTTTGAAAAGAGGGTTGACCTTTTTTTTTCTTGATAATTTGTTATAATTAAACTAGGAGGAAGAATGAAAAAGGTTATTCTATTAATACTTTTAACTTTGGCTATTACAGGATGTGGTTCTAAAAAAGAAAAATTTGTACCTGGTACTCTTGATGGCGAAACAGAGATTACAGAAATTAGCGATATTTTTACATTGAATATTGATGAAGAAAGCGTTACACCAAATGGGTTAAGTTTAACCCTTACTAATAATGGTGATATAACTTATTACTTATATGGTGGTTTTAAAATAGAAAAGAAACAAGATGATAAATGGTATAATCTCAAAATGGAACGTTCAATGGGTGTTACGTTAAATTTGAAGCCGGTTGATCCAGGAGAGAGTAATACTTTTAATTTGGAGTGGCAGATTTGGTATGGTGAGCTTCCAAATGGCGAATATCGAATTATTATGGATTTTTATGAATACGAAAAAGAAGACGTTCCATATTATTCCGCTGCAGAATTTAGTATTGAATAGTTTGCATATAAATGAAGGAGGAAGTATATGGCAAAATATTGTATGAATTGTGGACATCCAGTTGAAGAAAATGCTGATGTTTGTTTAAACTGTGGAGTATTAATTCATAAGGAAAATGTTAGTAATAACAGTAAAATAAAAGTTCCTGGTCAAGGAATGGGGATTGCGAGTATGATTCTAGGTATTATAGCCACAATGTGGACTTTGATAACCCTACTTGCTGTCGGCAATTTGGATTTAACAAGTAGTTTAGGATATGACCATACTATGGTAGAGGCCGTAGCCTATGCTATTGGATTTACCTTATTTTCTTTAACACCATCAATATTAGGTTTGGTATTTGGAACAATTAGTTCAAAACAACGTAAAAGCGTATTTAATTTATCAGGTATAATTTTAAATAGTATTTCCCTTTTTATAACGTTAATTGTATTTACATATGTATTATTTTCATAATAGTACTCTTATAGAAATAGCGTTAAAACTTATAAGCGAACAATAAAGGCCCCTTTCTATTGGGGTTTTTAAGTACTCTTAAATAAAAAAATAAACGAAACACAATGAATCATAACCAGTGAATGAAGTAAATTTGTGGTCGACATTTGATTTATTAAGAAATATCTCTTTGGTTTAATTATGAATGTTTTTGAAAGATAAACATGATATAATCTTATCAGTTGTGATAGATTCTTCAGACGCGTCTGAAGAATTTAAAGAAGGGAGTTTTATAATGTTGGAAAATAATACCATGGCTTTGGAAATTAGTAAATTTGTAGTTGAAGCAAAAAGTGCTTTGGCGAAAGAATTAAATAAATCTATAACTTATGTTTATTGGAATATAGGTAAGATTATTGTAAAACACGAAAATGAAGATAATAATAGATTAGAATATGGTAAAGAGGTTTTAAAAGGCTTATCTAATGAGTTAACTAAATTGCTAGGAAAAGGTTATTCTTACACTAATTTAACTTATATGAGATGGTTTTATAATATTTATCCGGATTATAATATGATAAACGAAAATTTAAGCTGGTCACATTATATAGAATTAATTATCATAAAAGATAAGAATAAAAGAAATTTTTATGAAAAAGAGTGTATTAATTCCAATTGGTCTGTTAGAGAATTGCAAAGACAACTAGATACATCTTTATATGAAAGACTTTTGCTATCTGATGGAAATGCCAATAAAGAAAAAGTTTTAGAATTATCTAAAAAAGGACAAATTTTGAATAGACCTAGTGATATTATTAAACAACCTTATGTTTTTGAATTCTTAGGAATAAAAGAGCCTAAACCTCTTTTAGAAAAAGATTTAGAATATAAATTAATTAGACATATAGAAGATTTTTTACTTGAACTTGGTAAAGGTTTTATGTTTGTTGGTTCTCAACAAAGAATAACCCTTAATAATATAGACTATTATGTTGACATGGTATTTTATAATAAATTCTTAAAATCATATGTCTTAATAGATTTAAAAATGAATAAATTAAAAGCAGAAAATTTAGGACAAATGAATATGTACTTAAATTATTATGAAAAAGTCATTAATTCAGAAGACGATGGGAAACCTATTGGTATAATACTCTGTGCAGAAAAAGATCAAGTTGCTTTAGAATTTGCTTTAGGGGGCTTATCCAACAATATCTTTGCTTCAACTTATACTTATTACATACCAGATAAAGAGCAATTAATAAATGAGGTAGAAAAAGTATTAGAAAATAATCAATAAGAAAAAAGAGTATTTATATAAGTTCTTTAATATAAAATAGCAAAAAAAGATAAAAATAATAACAAGGAAACATATCAAACTGGCTTCCTTGTTTTGTTTAGTAATTAATGCTAAAATGTATTGTTGAAATTATGTTTAGTTAGGAGGGCATTATGTTTGAGTTAGTATCTAAATTTAAACCTTCGGGTGATCAACCTGATGCTATAGATGAACTTGTTAAAGGTATAAATGAAGGTAAGAAAGATCAAGTTTTACTTGGTGCAACAGGAACTGGTAAAACTTTTACTATAGCGAATGTTATAGCAAGAACGGGGAAACCGACTCTAGTTTTAGCTCATAACAAGACTTTAGCAGGCCAACTTTATGCCGAGTTTAAAGAGTTATTCCCAAATAACCATGTCGAATATTTTGTATCCTACTATGATTATTATCAACCTGAAGCATATGTTCCATCTTCAGATACTTATATTGAAAAAGATTCTTCTATAAATGATGAGATAGATGAGCTAAGACATAAAGCTACTTCCGCTTTAATTAATTTTGATGATGTTATTGTTGTATCTTCCGTATCATGTATTTATAACATTGGTGAAAAAGAAGATTATGAAAATAATATGTTTGCTATAAATGTTGGTGATAAATATTCGCGCAATGATATTATTTTAAAGCTTGTAGATTTAACGTATGAACGTAATGATTTAGACTTTCACCGTGGTACCTTTAGAGTAAGAGGAAGTTATATAGATGTTGTACCTATCAATGAAAAAGCCGAAGCAATACGCATTGAAATTGATGATGATGTTGTTTCATCCATATGTTTATTTGATCCTTTAACAGGAACAGTATTAAAAGCAAGAGAAACGGTTATTATTTCGCCAGCTTCACTATTTGTAACGGATCCTATTAAAATGGCTAAAGCTCTTGAAAATATTAAAGCTGAGCTTGATGACAGGTTAAAAGAATTACATGAAGCAGGGAAGCTTGTCGAAGAACAAAGACTAAAAGAAAGAACTAATTATGATATGGAAATGCTTAAAGAGACAGGATTTTGCTCAGGCATTGAGAACTATTCTAGGCATTTAGCTTTAAGAGGCCCTGGGGAAACACCAACAACCTTAATGGATTTCTTTCCTGATGACTATCTTTTAGTAGTAGATGAATCCCATGTAACTCTTCCTCAGGTAAGGGCTATGTTTAATGGTGATAGAATGCGAAAACAAACTTTAGTAGATTATGGCTTCAGACTTCCTAGTGCCCTTGATAATAGACCTCTTAGATTTGAAGAGTTTAGAGATAAAATAAATCAAGCTATTTATATATCGGCAACGCCTGGGGATTATGAACTTGAACTAACGGGTAATAAATATACTGAACAAATCATTAGACCAACAGGTTTATTAGATCCAACGATTGAAATAAGAAAAAGTGCAGGTCAAATTGATGATATAATCTCTGAGATAAACAAAAGAGTAGAAAGAAATGAAAGAGTCTTAATAACTACTTTGACCGTTAGAATGAGTGAAGAACTGACTGATTATTTAAAAGGTGTTAATATTAAAGTTGCTTATCTTCATAATGAGATTAAAACTTTAGAAAGACTTAAAATTATAAGAGATCTTCGTTTAGGCGTATATGATGTAGTAGTAGGTATTAACCTTTTAAGAGAGGGATTAGATATCCCTGAAGTAAGTCTTATTTGTATATTAGATGCCGATAAACAAGGGTTCTTAAGAAGTACCCGAAGTTTAATTCAAACTATCGGAAGAGCTGCGCGTAATAAAGATGGTCACATTATTATGTATGCCGATATTATTAGTGATTCAATGGATGAAGCTATTAAAGAAACGGCCAGAAGAAGAGAGATTCAAGAAAAATTTAATAAAGATCATAATATAATACCGCAAACAATAGTTAAAGACATTCCGGAAGTTATTTCAATAAATGCCTCTGATGATAAGAAAAATAAAAAACAAATGACAAGAAAAGAAAAGGAAGAGGCTATAGCTTCTTTAGAAGAACAAATGAATGAAGCTGCTAAAGCCTTTGATTTTGAAAGAGCTATGGAACTTAGAGACATTTTATTTGAATTAAAGGGAATAAAGTAGTATAATAGCTCCCATATGAATGGGGGTTATTTTTTTATGCCAATAACGCAAATAGTTGGGGAAGTTCATAAGCTTGCTTGCACGCCGTATCATATGTCCCATCCAACATTTTCAAGTATCAGCTCTGTATATATTGCTCCTACTAGTAATATTAAGGATGTTTGTAAAATTGTAGGTAATGCCAAAAGTGTTTTAGCAGTGGGTGGCATGGGAGCTATAGGTTATGAAATGGCTTTAAATGGCGCTGAGAAAATTGATCTTTTTGATATTAATATCTTACAAAAGATGTATGCGGAAATAGTTAAGGCTGCTATTATAAATTTTGATTATGATACTTTTATTAAGTATTTTACTTTACCGTATCAACAAGATTTAATGCCTTATGAAGTTCTAAAAAACTTATTATCTCCCGAAATGTATTTAAGACTTAGAAACTATTTATCTTGGGATACAAGGATAGTGTATGATTATTTATATCATAGCTTTTCTTCTGTAGATTTAATTGCTAGCAGTGTTTATCGTTTTGAATTTGATGTAAGTGTTGGCTTTTTAAGAAAGTTTGCATCTTTATATAATAAAAAATCATATTATATCCTTCAAGAATTACTAAGAAATAATCCTAATCTAATTACTTATCAAACAGCTTCTTTAACTGATATTCCAAGTCTTTATACAGGAGGATATGATGCTATTATCCTAGATAACATCTTGCAATACTTTAGGACAATCGAAGGACTTGATACATTTGATAAAGTAGATTCATTTATAAAAGATAAACTTAATGCAATGCTTAACCCGGGTGGTGTAGTAGAAGTTAATTATGGTTATGAGCTTAGAACCGCGGCTTTAAAAAGAATGTTAAATATACCTTATAATAAGAAAAACTTAGTAGATAATTTATCGAATTTACCTTCATATATGTTATCAATGGCTAGTGATATGTTAACGCAAAAAGAAATGAATGAAGGGCTTAATACTAATTTAATGTCTATAGGTGGCTATGATTATCATTTTATTCCGGGTGTTGAAATTGAACATAAGTCTGATAATGTAGTCTTAACTTATACTCGTCATAAATAGAGATTTAAAAATCTCTTTTAATATGATAAAATTTATAAGAAGGTGAAGATATGAAACCAATATATGTATTTGGCCATAAAAATCCCGATACAGATTCCGTTTGCTCAGCAATTGCTTTAGCTTATCTAAAAGAAGCTCAAGGAATTCATTGTATTCCTAAAGTTATAGGCCCTATTAATCATGGAACTAAATGGGCACTAGATTATTTTAATGTACCTGCTCCCTCATATATAAATGATGTTAAAGTCCAAATTAAAGATGTAAAATACTCTAAAAAGGCTTTTGTTAATGAAAATGCGAGTATTAATGATACTGTTAATTTTATGCGTGAAAGAGACTTAACTGCCGTTCCCTTAGTAAATGATCAAAATATTTTGACAGGGTATATTACTTTAAAAGAACTTGCCAAATATTTAATAGGCGATAAAAGAGATATAATTGATACTAATATCAAACATTTAATTAAAACTTTAAATGCTAAGATAATTACTAACTATGATCATGATTTTAAAGGACAAATTCAAACTTGCCCTGTTAGTAGTGAAACTTTTATTAAAGAAAATACTTTAAAAAAAGATGATATTGTCGTAGTCGGTGATCGTTATAAGATTTTAGAGTATGCTATTGATTCTAAGGTAGAATTAATAATTATGTCAGGTAATAAAGTTTTACCTAAGCAATTATTGGATAAAGCTATAAAAAATAGAGTTAATGTTATAACAAGTAGTTATACAAGTTTTGAATTATGTAATAAGCTATCTTTAGCAAATTATATAAAAACCATTAATAAAACACCACATCCAAGAACTATTGATATAAATAGTTATTATCAAGACTTCTTAAATTTAAGTAAAAAATTAAATTATAATAACTATCCTGTTATTAATAAAGCTAATGAATGTCTTGGCGTATTAAAACTTATTGATTCTTCATCATTTGAAAGAAAAAAAGTTATTTTAGTTGATCATAATAATTATGAGCAATCCGTTGAAGGTTTAGAAGAGGCTGAAATTATCGAAGTATTTGACCATCATAATATAGGTAATATTGGTACTAATACCCCAATTTATTTTACCTGTCGACCTGTTGGATGTACTGCTACTATTATCTTCGACTGTTTTGAAAAAGAAAAAATAAATTGTCCTAAGGCAATCGCTGGTATCTTACTATCGGCGGTTATATCTGATACATTGTTATTTACATCACCAACAACTACACAAACGGATATTGATTTAGCAAATAAAATGGCTAAGATAGCAAATGTCGACATTAATAAATATGGAATAGAATTTTTAAAAGCTGCAAGTTCAGTTAAAAACTTAAGTGTTACGGAACTTATTAATCAAGATTTTAAATCATATATGATAAATAATAAGCAATATGGTATTTGTCAAATTACAACGATGGACTTTGATGAAATTGCCGGATCTATTCCTGAGATAGTCAATAAACTAAACGAAATGAGTCAAACTTTGTATGAAGGAGTACTTATATTTATTACTGATATTATTAAGCAAGGTAGTTATGTCTTATATAATGATAATAGTCAGTCTTTAGTAGAAAGTGCTTTTGAGTTAAAAGATATTCATGAAGGCTTATTTGTTCCAGGCCTTATAAGTCGTAAGAAACAAATGCTTCCAGCGATAATGAAATTATTAGATTGATAGAAAAGAATTGTGATATAATTAATAAGAGAGGTATTGTATGTTAAAAGAAATTCAAAAAAGCTTAAATGTGTCAGTAATCACCGCTATAATATGTTTGGCTGTTGGAATAGCGTTTTTAATTATTCCTGAAAAGTCATTAAATATTTTATCTAATACTTTAGGAATTATTCTTATTATCTATGGAGTATTTGATATTATTAATAGTTTTAGAACCAATTATATTTTATCTTCATCATTTGCTACCAATGGTGTTCTAGCCTTAGTGGCTGGCTTAGCTATTTTCTTAAATAGAAATGTTTTAGAAAGTATCTTAACTTTTGTACTAGGAGTTATCTTTGTAACCGGAGGCTTATCTAAAATAAGATTATCTATAGTACTTAATAAAAATAATGAAAAATGGTTAATTCCTTTTATGATATCAGTTATTACAATTATTGTGGGAATTCTAATGGTTATTAAACCTATTGGAGAAAATTATTTAGCTTTATATATTGGTATTATGATGATAGTTTATTCCCTTACAGATATTATAGATACCGTATATTTAAAAATTAAACTAAAAAAGACCGAAGATTTCTTTGATAATTTATTGCCTAAACGTAAATGACTTATAACCACTTTAAGTGGTTTTTTCTTTTTGCGAATTGAATTTTATTTAATTACATGGTATCCTTTTAGATAGCAAGATAGTGTGAAAAGTTTTATGGAAAAATGATCACACTAAACAAAAAAGATATTAAAATGAAAATTTTAATATAAAT
>CANQFJ010000003.1 GCA_947598485.1 uncultured Bacilli bacterium
TTATATATTTTTACCGAAATAAGTCTGCTTTTTGAGAAACTTTTAGAAAAAAATGAATTTACTCTAAAAATTTACGTGTTTTTGCTACATATGTTTTATACTTTCCTACAATTTTTTGGGCAGCAGATAATAACTGCTTTTTACTATCAAAAATTCCCAATATACAAGAACCTGATCCCGTCATTATACTTCCTAAAGCCCCATTTTCACATAATTCATTTTTTATTTCTTGAATGATTTCCTTATTAGAACAAACCTCTTCAAAAGTATTATATAAATTGTTAGCTAACTTATAAATATCTTTTTCTTTTAAAGCGTTTATTACATTTATAAATTTATCATTATAATTTTTTTCTTTTATTTTCTTTTCATCTATTAATTTATACATTTCTTTTGTACTATTAGCAAAGCCAGGCTGAATAATTAGTAAATGAAAATTAAGTAAACTATTTAAGGGTTCTACTATATCACCTATCCCTGTTACTAAGTTTGCCCCATTATATAAACAAGGAACTACATCCGCTCCTAAACCTTTAGCTAAATCGCAAATTTCGCTATTATTCATTTTTAAATTAAAGAGTTTATTTATGCCCAAAATAAAACTAGCACAGTCACTACTACCTCCGCCTAAACCTGCTTGCATAGGGATGTTTTTCTTCAATATAACTTTAATGCCCTTAACTATATGGTATTTTTCTTGTATTTTTTTATATGCTTTAAAGATAATATTATTTTCATTATTGATTTCGCTAACATTCGTTTCTAATATAAAATCATTATTATTAGTTTTTAAAATATATATTTCATCATATAAATCTATTCTTTGAAATACTGATTTTATTTCATGATACCCATCATCTCTTTTATTTAATACTTCTAAAAACAAATTAATTTTAGCATAGGCTTTTAAATAAACTTTCTTCATAATACGCATCTCCATTTTTATTAAATAGCAGAGTTATACAAATAATATTCAGGTTATTACTGATAATTTTTATTTGTTGATATTTTGTTATTTGTTTTTAACAAGCATTCCATGTTTTAAGTATTTAGCATAAGAAGGATGGTTATGAACAGTTTTAACAACATTTTGAAAATGAATAGGTATGCCTGGAGCTAACTGTCCATCACCCTTTTGAACTTGAAAATGAATATGAGGCCCATTTGTGTTACCGCTATTGCCTATTTTAGCTAACTCTTGGCCTCTTTTAACATAATCGCCTTCTTTAACCTTAAAGCTGTCTTTTAAGATATGAGCAATCATACTATATTCATTATGACCATGCATAATAATTATATGATTTCCTCGTACATCATCAACATCACACACAATCTTACGATCTTTAGCAATTTTAGTATCAGGATATTTATTACAAATTTCAACTACGACCCCGTCCATAGGAGCAATAATATCCTTTTTATATGAATAATAATTATCAAGGACTAAATAATCATCATGAAATGGTAAATTTTGTTTATCTCTTATTTCAAAATCATATGCATATCTTTGGGAAGGTATATCCCATGAATGAGAATCTTTCTTATTTATGCCACCGAATTCAACATAAAATTCTTCTTTAAATGGTAAAGAATAACTATTTTTAAGAGAACTCTTATCTTTTATAACCGCAATAACTCCCGAAACAAACTCAAGTAAAGATCCAAGTATAGCCACATAAGCATGAACAAGAAGATTATAAGTTGTTTCAATAAAAGGAACAAATAAAAAAGAGCTTTTTATCCAGATAGGATCTTCCATATATATAAAGATGGTATAAAAAATAACTATTACTGATGGAAATAAAGAAATTAATCCATCATAAGTAAGAATTGCCGAAATTATAGTAAGTCCTAAAAAGAAAAATAACCAAGATATAGGAATGTTCTTATTATTTTTTCTTCTTTCATAAAACATAAAGGTTCTTACACACGCTACTGCATACAAAGCTGCACCACTATAAGCCGAAAGGAGCAAATATTGAATTCCATAAAAAGAGTTCGCTAATAATTGCATAAATAAAATTTTAGCTTGGCTTTTTTGTTGAATACTTAAACTCCAAAACAACACACCTAAAAGGCCAAAAAACTGCGCAATAGCAAACATAAACGTCCCTTTCTAATAGTTTTAAAAAGTTTAACTTCTTAAAATTCCTCGAAATAGAGTATATCATAAAAAATATACTTAAATAAAGAGTTGTTTTATTATATGTAAAGAATAAAGATAGTAAATAGCAAACATCCCAACATTTAAAAACTTCTTATTTCTAAGAAGTTTTAACTTTTATTAATTCATTAAATTAGTCAGCAACATATACATCATATACGGCTTCATAACCTTCGAATATCATATCGTTATCATACTTAACTACATACTTTTTCCATCCGACAAATTTATAACCCGCTTTAGCCTCAGGAGCAGTAAATTTCATAGTAGGATTATCTGCTCTAGTGCCATCAAGTCTTACGCTTACTTTGCCAGAGCCAGAATGGGCATTAAACCCAACACATCTAGATAAATCACAACTAGTTTCAACCCACCATATGTAACCGCTATCACTTTCCTTAATATTTTTATTAACAGTAATAGTTGATTCAGTAGAAACAATTGATTCAACTTTAGCAATAACTCTATGTAATGATTGAATACGTTTTTCTTCTTCACTTATTGATGGAACGCTTGGAGTTCCGGTAAAATCGTAATATCTATCATATGTACCATGTCCATTTACTACTTCACTTTGTTTTTGGATATCAGCTTCCCAAGCTTCTCTTTCTTTTCTAGCTCTTTCTTCGGCTTCAGCTTTAGCCTTAGCTTCAGCTTCTCTTTGAGCTTTTGCTTCTGCCTCAGCTTGAGCTTTCTTTGCTTCTTCTTCTGCTCTAGTTTTTGCATCTTTTTCTAAAGCTTCTTGAATTTTTTGCCATTGATCTGGTGTAAAGCTTCCATTATTTCCTTCAGTTTCTTCTGCTTGTTGATTTTGGGCTACTGATGAATTAGCGCTTGCTTTACTTGAAACTGCTTGCTTAGCAGCTTGTTTAGTAATCTTGTTTGCTTCAGCCTCAGCTTGTTTTATTCTTTCGGCTTCTTCGGCCTTTCTTTGGGCCTCTTCTGCAGCCTTTTTAGCCTCTTCGGCTTCTCTAGTTTTTTGTTCTTCTAAAGCCTTTGCTTCTTTCGCTTTTTGCTCAGCGGCTAATTTTTGAGCCTCAGCATTTTTTCTAGCTTCCTCGGCTTTTTGAGCCTCTTCTTGAGCTTTTTTTGCTGCTTCCTCGGCAGCGGCTTTTTGAGCAGCAGCTTCTTTTTGAGCTTGAGCAGCTTTCTCGGCTTTGGCAGCTGCAGCTTGGGCTTTAGCTTGAGCAGCTTTTCTTTCAGCATCTGTTTTTGCGGCCCTTAGCTCAGCTTCAGCAGCTTCTTTAGCTTTATTAGCTTCTAAAGCAGCATTATCAGCATTTTTTAAAGCCTTTTCGGCAGCCTTTTGATTTGAAGCAGCTTTTTCTGCTTCCTTTTTGGTTGCTTCAGCTTTAGATTTAGCTTCTTCATTAGCCTTATTAGCACTTTCAACTTTAGCCTCAGCAGTCTTGACTTGTTTTTGAGCATCCGTTACAGCTTGATTTGCTGTTTCAACCTTAGCTTCTGCACTTTTAACGGCTTTTTTAGCTTCAGTTACGGCATTAACACTTGACTTATCAGCAAAGCTTAATGTTTTTTCATCATTTAACTCTTTTGAATCTTTGTTATTGGCATTTGCTAATACACCAGCTCCTGTAATAGCTAAACCAGAAACGATTGCTAAACCAGCAGCAGTCTTAACTATTGATTTTTTCATATCATAACTCCTTCTATCTTCGTAATTATTTTATAATAGAATGTCCAGAAAGTCAACAGCTCGTAAACATAATGTAGACAAAAAGTTTCACAAAATGTACACAATTTTAGTAAAGCCCCTTAAAATAGTCAAAAACTACGTATAGCCATTATTTTATTAAATGTAAAGTAATTGCTAAAAAGTTAAAATATTGGTAGAATATTGCTAAACAATGACACGGAAGGAAGTATGTACAAGTGGCTCAATTTAAATGTCCAAAATGCCAAACTGAAGTAAACGATACTATGAAATATTGTCCAAGCTGTGGACAACTATTAGAAACTGAAGAAGTAAAAAAAGAACCGGTTAAAAGAGGAAGGCCTAGAAAAATCGTTACAATCAAATGTGAAGATTGTGGCTCAGAATTTGACTCTAAGATGGATAACTGCCCTAATTGCGGATGTCCTGCTCCTGGTAAAGTAAGTACAAAAAGCCTAATAACATGCCCCGAATGCCAAAATGAAATACCTGATAAAAGTAAAGAATGCCCAATCTGTGGTTACCCTTTAAAAGAGGATGTACAAGACTTAAAGTTAGAAAATACTTCGCCAGTTGAGGTACCCAAAAAGGCAAAGAAAAGCAACAAGCCTAAAGATAATAGCAGCATTAAACAAGTAACATTTTATACTTTGTTAGCCCTATTTTTTATTGCAGGATGTCTAACCGCCGTTTTCTTATATAGTAAGGTACTTGATAAAAAGCAAGATAATAAGCCTGAAACTAAGACTTACAAAGTAACAAGAACTCTATCTTGTGTAAATGAAAATAATAGCGAAGAAAGAAATTATTATTTTGATAGTAATACTTTGATTCAGTATAGTATGTACACTATCAAAGATTATAATACAGAAATCGCCGCGGATAAGGAAATTAAGGAATTTAATAAAAAATGGGACAATAATAGCATTAGTGCTGACTTATATGCTAACCGAGAAGGAACTATTGTAACTAAGTCATTAATTCTTGATTTAAAAGATTCCAAAGATATTGAGCTTGATGATGATATAGATAGTGATGATTCTTACACCAATATTAAGGAAAAATTAGAAAATAACAATTGGCAATGTCAAGATCATAAATCGGATTTAGGAACAAATCTTCCTATAAATGAAATAAAGAAAGAGGCTTAACATAAGTTTAAAGTCTCTTTTTATTTACTAATTAATCTTTTTTATTTAATTTATCAATATCCAAAGTGGCTAAATAATCATCTGTATAAACGTAATAGGTAGTGACTTTGTTTAATAGCTCTACTTTATAATAATACATATCTTTAATATCTTGAGGAGCATCATCAATAGATCCTTCATAAATAACATCTTTATCATTTTTTATAACTTTAATATTAATAGATTTAGCTAAACCAATCTTTACATATTTTTTAAAGTCTACAAACATAGAGCACCACTTTCTAAAAATATTATAACACTAATAAATAAAGTATGTTAAAATTTAGTCAAGGAGTATTTAATGAATAATAAAAATGATTTATGCCTTTTGGTAATGGACAACTGTGCTGTTTTAGGAGAGAAAATTAATAATGAATTGCAGAAAATTAGAAAAGTAGATTATGATTTTCGAACTCCTGTTGAAAATATAAAATTTAATGACGGAGAAGGAAAAAGTATTATCAAAGACTCAATAAGAGGCAAAGATGTATACATTTTATCCGATCCTCATAACTACAGTGTTACCTATGAGATGCATGGTACTACTCATCAAACAAGCCCTGATGATCATTTTATGGATATTATAAGAGTAATATCTGCCATGATGGGTCACGCTAAACAAATTAACGTTGTAATGCCTCTTTTATATGAATCAAGACAACATCGTCGAAAAAGTAGAGAGTCTTTAGACTGTGCAGTATCACTACAAATTTTGGAAAAGATGGGAGTTCATGAAATAGTAACTTTTGATGCTCACGACCCAAATATCCAAAATGCTATACCTTTAATGTCATTTGATAACTTTTATCCAACAAATAACATGATGAAAACTTTCTTAAAAAAGGAGCAAATTGAATTAAACAACATTTTAGTCATCAGCCCTGATATAGGAGCTATGGAAAGAGCTAAGTTTTTAGCAAAGATTTTACGCTGTGATATCGGTGTATTTTATAAGCAAAGAGATGTTTCAAAAGTAATCAATGGTAAAAATCCTATTATTGACCATAAATACTTAGGAAGTGACGTAACTGGTAAAACCATTATTGTCGTAGATGATATGCTTGCCAGTGGTGGCTCAATGTTAGAAGTTGCGGAAGAATTGAAGAAAAGAAATGCTGATAAAATATATTTCTTTACATCTTTTTCGCTATTTACTGAAGGCTATGAAAAGTTTGATGAAGCCTATGATAATAAAATTTTTGATGGTTTATATTCCACTAATTTAACTTATGTCCCAGAAGAAATACTTATTAAGCCATGGTTTAACTGTGTAGATTGTTCAACATATATTGCGCAAATAATTGATTGCTTAAATAAAAATGAATCTATTAGCCAGCTTATGGAAGATAACTCCGCAGTTACTAGTTATCAAAATGGGGAATTTTAAAGAAGACTCAGATTTAATTATCTGAGTTTTTTTATTAGATGATTCCAATTAATATTAAAATGGTCAAAAGATAAATAATTATTTTTCTAATTTATAACCAATGTTTTGGCCAAGTAAGACATCCGTTTCTATGTTGTTTTTCGTATTTTGGAAATATATATCATCGATTTTAACTTTATCTTTTTCTAAAAGAAGGATAATAGTACTTCCTCCGTATAAAAATAATCCTTTCTCTTCTCCCCTTTTAAAATTATAATCTTCATGATAATTTTTAATTTTACCTACCAAAAGAGCCCCAACTTCTATCTGGGTTACTTCACCAAAGTTTTGTGTATTTAAAATCGTATATTCTCGAGTATTTTGGATAAATACGGGATTATTTCTTAAAGCAATTGGTCTTACGGTATGAAGTTTCCCTTTGATGTGGATATTTTCTTTTTTATTTCCATCATCTAAATAAATGTATCGATGATAATTGTCAACAGCAAGTCTAAATACCAAACATATTCCTTCATTATATTTCATAGCAAGTTTTTCATCATTAAGTAAATCTTTAACTAAATACTCACTTTGTTTCACAGGAAGTACTAACCCCTGGTTTATATGATAAGCACTAAGTTTACCATCACAAGGACAAATAAAAGCCTTAGTATTACTTTCAATAACCCTTCTATCCTCTTTTATCTTACGGCAAAAAAAATCATTAAAACTATTAATATTATCTAAATAATAATCCTCTGTATTAATATTATTTTTCTTAACAAAGTTTTTAATAAGAACTTTAGATATTTTTCTATCAAGTAAAAATCCACAAGATTTAGAGATAAATCTCATTGTTAAAATTTTTAGTAAAAGTCTACCTATTAAAGTGTTATATAAAAATATAACTAATTTAGATTCTTTATCTGGAATCATTTTTATCCTTTACAAACGTTAAAATTTCTTAATTAAAATAAGGAGTAAGAACTCAATTACACCAATACCTACCATAATAAGAATGCCTTTTAATCCAGCTTTCTTAATCTTAAAATTAGATAAAAAAGCTATACCTGTAATAATAGTGACAATAAAATAAATTAAGCTTATATCCGCCGGAAATGCCTTATGAAGAAGCAAAACGCCAGGGAATATAAGAGAAGCCGCTGTAACGGGAAGTCCTGTATATGTTTTACGAGCCCCTTTTTCCGTTTTTTGTCTTTCTTCTTCCGTAACATTAAAATAAGCAAGTCTAATAAGTGCCGCCAAGACATATAAAATTAAAACAGCAAATAAGACTAAATACATTGCTTTAGTATAATAAGGGTTTTTTACAAAATGTAAAAAAGTATATATGGCTCCGTGTTCAAAATAGCCGGCATTTTTAATAAGGGCCGCTCCAATACACGCAGGTAAAACACCAAAGGCCACTAAATCAGATAAAGAATCTATTTGAATACCATAGTTTTTTTCCATATCACTTCGATTTCTTTTAGTTCTAGCTACTTTGCCATCAAAAGCATCACATAAGCCACAAATTAATAAGAAAAATGTTGCAATATAAGGATGGCCAGATCCACCAAACGATACCATTATTCCCGATACTGCTGAAAATAACGATAGATACGTCAGAATTACTGTATAATCATAGAATCCTATCATTTTTTACTCCTCTTTTTTATTAAATAAAATTTAATTATTACTGCTATACCACATATTATAGCACAACTATAGAAAGAAAGAAATCTTGTAAGTAGTTCTAGATTGCTAGCTTCCGCATTACTTAATATTCTTGAAAAGCCATCAAGAAGTAAAAAATCTGATATCCCCATAGCGCCAGGAATAGGTATAAAATTAGCGCCAATTGTCACCATGCATTGGATTGCCCATACACTAAGAACGCTTATTAAAGAAACATTATGGATTCCATAGGCTCCTAAAAAGACAAATACAGTAACTAAAAATAAACATATTCGTTGTAATATATTATATCCTAAAGCTTTAAGCATAACTTTTTTTCTTGTTTTAAGAAGCATGGCATATTCACTATATTTAGCCATCATTTCGGATAATCGAGCCATCTTTTCTTCTTTATTATGAATTATGTGTAACTTAGTTAATACTTTTAAGAAAAACTTACAAATATTATGTAATAATTTGGCTTTAAAAAGTAAGCAAGAAAAAACAGTAATTAAAAGTATTTCTACTAAAAAGCCTATAATAATAAATATTTTAGATATAAAGCTAAATTTTAAATACATAGGGATACTAAAAATAAAAGTAATAAAAGCCACTAAAAATAAAGCAACAGTATATGCTAGTAAATTAAATAATAAAGTTGCTGTTACAGCAGCAGAAGACATTCCATCTTTAATCATAAAATAAGCACTTGCTGGTTGTCCTCCTGTTGCAGAAGGCGTAATAGCCGAGAAATATAAATCCGCGCTAGAATAGAAAAAACCATCTTTCATTTTAGCATTAAATCCAAAAGATTTAGCTATAACTTTAATTGCTTGGCCTTCAAAGATAATATATAAAATAAGACATATTAAAGCTAATATAATCCACACATACTCTGCCCCTTTTAAGAAGGAAATAAAACTTTTAAAAGAAAAGTCCTTATTTAAAGAAGTAATAGTCCATACACATAGAATAGCAATTAAGACAAATAAAAGAGAAAGCCAAATATTTTTACTTTTTTTAATCTGTTCGTTATTTTGGTTATCTTCCATAATACTTTCTCCTTAAGTACCTTACAATTATAACACATTTATTAGTAAAAATATTATTTATTTACAATAGTTATTCCTTAAAATAAAAACTTATTTCGGCAACACTTTGCATTTTCGAAATAAGTTTAATTTTATCAAGAAGATAATAAAAAAATAATATTTTATAAAATTACGCGATCGCGATCTTTAATTTTACTTATATTCTTCTTTTTTATACTAGCCTCTAGGTCAGAAGCTAGCATTTCATAATTATTATGAGTTTTAAGCATTTTAGAACTAATACTATTTATTTCTTTATAATAATCGCCAATAACATTATCTAAACCATTTAAATAATTATAATATTGAAAACCTGATGGAACATCAAAATTACAGCTAGAAATGGCACGAGATAGATCACTTGTGCAAGAATCTAAATGGTCTTTACAATATCCATATATTCCCTCACTAGGGTATTCTAATTTACTCATTTATTTCTAACTTCCTTTTTTTGATTCTTCATCAAGATTTTTTTTGATACAATTGTTAATCTCATATACATTTAAGCTTAACATATGACTTATATCTTTTATATTATTTACAAAGTTTATATACTGTATTTTTTCAGAGCCAACCTTTCTAAAGTATATTTGGGATTGGTTTCCTACCCATTCTTTCGTAATAGTAGGAACTTCTGAAAATCGTCTGTATAAATTATTAATTTCCGTTTCTAAATCATTTGCCAAAGACATAATTTCTTTAGATATATTTTCAACTTCTATAGTGTTTATGTAAGAAATAGCCATACCTTAATCACCTGTCTCTTCTTGTTCTTTTTCACGCTCTTCGGCTTCTATTCGGGCTATTTCTCTATTTAAACTATAAATAGCTGAATCGATAGCAGGAATCACTTTGTTACTAAGATAATTACATGTAGATGATATATTATCTTTTAATTGAATAGCTCTATTAAAAATAGGAGTATTACTATCATTTATTTCATACTTATTTTTAATATCATTACCAACACTTTCGGCATTATTTTTTGCCATGGACAAATAGGATATAACTGAATTAATATTTGTTTTTAAAGTTCGATATCGGTTTATATTATATTGATAATATGAAATTGATGACATAATACCCCTTTACATAATTTTAATCTAATCTAATATTATTTGCGTTAGAACGAATGTCTGAAGCAGAAGATTCTACATCTTGAGAAATGCTTTTGTCTGAAGAAGCAAAGTTACGATAAGCTTCATCAGCTTCATCTATTTCTTGTCTCATAGTAGAAACATATGCTTGAAGTAAAGATTTTATTGCCGCAATGAAATCATAAGCAGCAGTTTGTACTTCACCCCTTAAAGCAGAAGTTATATCTCCTGTTTGATCAAAACTATCAATTAAATCTTGGACATCTTGGCAATAACTAGATAATTGGGCTTTTAAGTCAGCCATACCTTGTTCACTCATTCCAGTGAATCCGCCAGACCAAATATTTGATAATCTACTTGTTGCTGTTCCAACTATATTTTGAATTTGTGTCTTAGCGCTAGCTAAAACGCTTGATAGCTTATCTTGTACATCATGTACAAAATTTCCAATTGTACTTTTTATAGATGGCATTATTATTCCCTACCTTTCACTAATTCATCATCTGCTGAAGCCATTTCATCAACTATTTGATACATTTCTGATTCTAAAACTTCATAAGTGTCTTGTAATGCTTGAGAAATTCTATTTTTGTCAGCCTCCATGTTATTTTTGAATTGTTCAGCTGAAGCTCCAACCCAAGCAGAATCTACATATTCTCTAAGTTCACTCATGCTATCATTCATTTTTCTGATTGCATCACCAATACATTTTGTGTTCAAATTATTCAAAGCAGTTTGAACATTGTTAGCATCAAAACCTATAGTTGCTCCTTCAATGTTTAAAGCCATTATTACACCTCCTAATTTATAATAGACTTCATCTTATTTTTAGTATCATCAGTATAATTTTGGAATAATGTAGTTAAAAATTTGTCGTTTTCTTGCATCTTCTTGATTAATGCGATTAAATCATCAGAATAGGTTACAATATTATCTCTAATAATTGAATAGTATGTTGTTAACTGTTTGTAATAATTCATAAGAGCTACACAAGGCGTCCCTTGATAATAATTAGGGAGCCTATCCATACAAGAATCAATCTTATCAAATATTTCCGTTATTCTATCAGAATAATCTAAAATTTCTAAACTTAATAGGCTTAATTCATCTTCATTAATTCCTGCTACAACATCCATTTTTTGATTATTCCTCCATGTTATATTGATAATCCTAGACCATAGCTTCTCTATGTTCAAGTTAATTGTAGCATACTTTTTTGCGATTTTCGCAAAAAAGTTGCAAATTTGATGCATATTTTACTATTTTTACTCATAAATTGTGCAATCAGTACACATTATTTTTGTAAGATAATATATTTATGTGCATTCCTTTTGAATATTTTGCCATATTTAGAAGAGTTGAGGTGAAATAAAACATGGTTTTTAATGAAGAAGATGAAAATTATATATATGAAGTTATTGGAAAAAATGTTAAAAAGTATCGGAAGCTAAAAGGTTGGACCCAAGAAAAACTAGCAAATGAAATTAATTACTCTCTTTCTTTTATTAGTGGAATTGAATCATCATATCATCAAACCTTTTCCTTAGGAGCCATATGGAGAATATCAAAAGTATTAGATGTAGACTTTGCCAAGTTATGTGAAAATGAGAACAGCTCCTCATTTAAAGCTAAATACATTGAATATAAATGCAATAAATGTGGAGCTGAAAGTAAATTTCCGATTAAGATAATAAAACATTTTAAAAATATATATGAGTTAGCAAATAGTAAGGAACAACCTAGTTTTGAGTGCATAAATAACGATTGTGATGGCAGAATGTATCCTAAAAATCCGATGGAACTATAACTATTATTAAAATAAAATTAATTCCGTTCCATTTCTAATATCCGTTTCGCGAATTAAATTATTTTTTTCATATATTAAACCCGAACGCCTGTTGCATAGACAGGCATTTTTTTTGATAGGATATATTTTTGATAAATCATTGACTATTTTAGAAAGTAATTCACATATTTCCCCAACATACTTATTTATAGGGATATACATTTCATATGATTCCTCTATTTCGGGTACATATAATTTTATTAATACCTTATAATCCATTAATCATCACCGTCCATAACAGTCTTGATGACTTTATATTCACCACTTACTATGTTAAAAGCAAGGCCTTCATAATCATATTTTTTATCTTCTGTACTAACTTCATTATGCGTAAATAAACTTTGGTTAGCAAAATTAATGCCAAGCCATAGTCCAGTTGAAGTATCAACTTGGTCAAACCACTTTTCTAGTTTAAGAATTCTTAGCTTATCATAATCATCGATAAAAATATAAATGCTCTTTTTACTGTTTGGTAAGTTTTGCAGTATGTTATTAAATATCTCTAAGCCACCTTTTGATAATTTTCGCTTATATTGTCCTGCTCCTAAAATAATATTGACTGCATAATCATCAGAATCTGTTCTATTAATGACATCCTTTTCTAGGGCACCAAAAACAACATCAATATCTTCATTAAATAATTTAATATCCAAAATAGGCTTTTTGAAAATATCCATCATATCTACAACTCTGACTTTAACATTAGGAGTCTTCGTTAAAATTGTACATAAACCATATATAAAATTTATATTATCACGAATACTTTTACCAGTGATTAAATGAATTTTTTGCGATAATAGATTGTACTTAGCAAGATCTTTTTCATAAAAGTTAATTCCAATTGGTAACTCCGATAATGTTGAAACAAACTTTAATAAATCATCACTTGTAACATTATCAGGAATTTTAGCTAATTGTTTAACTTTATACTTATAGTATTCTACACATCTATTAGCATAATCTTTTATTGTATCTAGCTCTCTTTCTTCTATATCAATCATCGCGGTTTGAAATTCACAGTAAGAATCACTATTGGTAGCGTCCGTTTTACAAATTCCTCGGCCCACATTCTTTTTCGGCATTAGTCCTTTTCGACAATTAGTGATCGTTCGGTATTGGGAATCATCATTTAATTGCATTACAATAACATGATTAAAGAACTGTAATTGTCTTTGTCTTAAAGCATTTGGAGCATTAACACTTATTAAGAAAATAATTCCATATTTTGGGGCATCCCTAAATAAATTAGTTATAACATCATCTAATCTACCAAATTGTTGAATAAAGATATCAAAACTATTAATACACATTACAATTAAATTAAGCTTCTTCTCATTAACTTTATTATAATATGCAAAAGATCCATTATAATCGGATAAGATTTCTTTTCTTTTATCCATTTCTTCCATGATTAGGTCTAAAACACCTGCTACTTTTTCCATATCATCTTGGAAAACGACTTCTCCTACATGAGGGAATTTAGCAAATTTCTTAAGTGTTTCTGCCCCAAAATCAATGATATAAAAGGCTACTTCATATGGCGTATGTTCACAAATTGTCGACCAAATAATTGTCGAAATTAAACTATCTATACCCGAACCATTTTGACCTATTATAGCAACATTTCCTTGCATTAAATCAATTGTAAGTAAGCCTTGCATTTGTTTACGAGGTTCATCGTATTCACCAATAGGTACATCATAAGTATAACTTTGAATTTCTTTAATATTTCTATTGTATTTTTTATATAATTCATTTAGAAAGATTCTATCCTTAATATTCTCGAGCCATAAAGGAGAGTTTTTAAAAGTAAATTGTTTACTTATTTCCGTTATATAGGCAACGATATTTAATAATTCTTCTCCTTGACTTTCCCCTTTTTCTTCTTTTTTTTCTTCATAATAGCCAATTGTTCTACCAATGTTATCAATATACTGAATGGACTCATCTACTTTATGCTTTAATACATCTGAGGGATAATATTTGGCGCCAGCCCAAGCGGATTGACCTAAATTATAATAATCATCATTACCTACTTGTAAGTAAAAAGCTCCGGTTTGTTTTAAAAAAGCCGCATCAGGTTTCTTTAAAATTTCATTGGAGTCACCTTTATCTTGAACTTTTAAACATACCTTGAATTTAGAGTTTGACCATATTTGATCGGTAACGACACCACTAGGTTTTTGCGTAGCTAGTATTAAATGAACTCCTAAACTTCTACCAATGCGTGATGTAGATATTAATTGTTCCATAAATTCTGGTTGTTGTTGTTTAAGTTCAGCAAATTCATCACAAATTATTAATAAATGGCTCAAAGGTTCATCTAATAGGCCTTTTCTATAAAACTGTTGATATTTATAAATATTCATTGAGCCTTCTTTTAATTTTTCTCTAGCCTCATTAAACATTTTTTGTCTTCTTTTAAGTTCAGAGTCTATAGCCGCTATGGATCTAAAAATTTCTGATTTATCAAGGTTAGTAATAGTTCCTGCTAAATGAGGAAGTTTAATTTGCATTTCCGCATTTTCAAAGCTTTTCGCTAAACCTCCACCTTTATAGTCTATGAGTACAAACTGAACTTCTTCAGGGCTAAAGTTAACCGCTAAAGAAAGAATGTATGTTACTATCCACTCTGATTTTCCTGAACCAGTGGTTCCAGCAACAAGTCCATGAGGTCCATATGCTTTTTCATGAATATCCATCTTGAATATTTCGCCGCTTTGATCTATTCCTATTGGAACGGCTAAACTTATTACAGGATTATTATTACTCCATCTTTCAATGGAATTAAGTTGTTCGACTCTACCCAAGTTATATAACTCTAAAAAAGAAAGTGAAGAAGGTAATTCATATTTTTCTTTTTCGACTAGGACAGGTATATTGGCTAATTTTTGGGCACATTTATACACATCAATTTCACCATTTACATTAAAATCCGCAATGAATATTTTTTGATTATCATTGATTTTACTAGTCATGATAGCAGAGTTGTTTTTAGAAATACATATAAAATCTGATGTTTCACTAGGTAAAGTAGAAATACTTTTAGATGTTATTATAATTGAAAAGCCCATATTTTTTTTATAATGTAATATTTTATTGATTAATGATACATTTCTAACTGATGTCATATCATCAATAAAAAATAAATAATATGGTCGGAAATTTTGAAAGTCCTTTCTTGAACTTTCATCTATTCCATCATCTTCAAGTTTAACATCATCACTATCCGAGAGTCTAGCATCAAAAGTTTTTTCTAGGTCATTAGCAATTGTTGATAATTCTTCCACCGTAGTAGCAAAATAGCGAATACTTTTTTGGTTGTTCCAACAATGAGGAGCAATTTTCAAATATTCCCATTTAGAGGGTTCTTTAGTAAAGACTACTATTTTTAAATCCGTATATGAATGAAAAGTTAACATTTGTAAAAATACGCAATCCATAAATTCCTTAATTAATTCAGGATCACCTACAATAGCATTGATGCTTTGCTCAGTAAACGTATATGTTATAGGAACTTCTTCAATGGTTAAAGATTCATCAACTACTTTTCTTAACTCCGTAAATAAATTATCTTCTTTTTCTACGGAAAATTTTTCTTCAGGAATATCTATTGTTAATTTAGTACGTATTGTACCAATACCTAAACGAATTGACAAAAAATCTTCATGATCAATACTTCTTTGCCATAATTCTTTACTTTTACTTTCAATAATATTTAAACACTCTTTAGCAGAGGGATGATTATTTAAAATGGTACTTTTTTGATTAGCTTTTATTAAGTCCAGGTCTTTTTTCTTTTTTTGCAAATAGGCCAAATATTTTTTTTGGCGATTTTTTTCTTTAGATTTTAATCTTCTTTTAGAATAAATTCTTGTAACATTTGGCCATAGCAAAGCACCGAGGATTGTAACAACCATCGTAGTCATCGATATAAAAAACCTAAATGAACTTGTATTACCTGTTACATATGTACCTAAAAAGCTAATCATCGATATAACAGATGTACTTATCATAGTTAGCTGAGGACCAATAGTTAAAATAAAAGGCGTTTCATTTTCTTGTTCAGGAGCCGGAGGCTCATCAATTTTTACCGTAGACCCTTTTACTATAAAATTAAACCGTGGAGCTTTAAAAAAATAATCGTCTTTAGAAAATAATGGTGTATCATCTTTTAATGTTTGAGTAGTATTTGTATAAGGTTGATACTCTGGCTCTATTTCTCTTGATTGTATATTTCCCGTTCTAACCCTAACCGCATTATTTGGGTTATTAACTATTATTCTTGAACCGACCAATATTACCTTTAAGCCATAAAAAAATATATAATCTCCATAAAATAATTTTTCACCATTTATTATTCTTTTCCCCGAAATAAATACATTACGAGAATTAGATTCAATATTCCAATAACTTCGATTATTAACAGGAGTTAGCTTAATAACTTCTTGACCATTTTTGACTTTATCATCATAAGAATAGTAAATATCACAATTAGGATTATTACCAATCGTAATTTCATTAAAAATATTAAAGGTATATGATGCAGTATCGTACTTAGGAACTACTACAAACTTATAATTTTCGCCTCCAAAGTTAGAAATTAATGTACACACTTTATAGGGCATTATATCGGGTTCAGATGTTGAAAAGTCATTCGACATAAACTCATTAGAAAGTTGGATAACCCATTTATTGTCACTAGATAAAATATTCGCAATTAAACGATCTTGAACATATAATGGATACATACCACTTATTTTAATTGGTAAGTTTATCGTTAGTAACACATCTTCATTGAATAAATATACTATCATAATTCAACTTTCTTTTCCCCTTTCTAATCTTTGTTAATCTTTAACTTCTAGCTTTACTAGTTTCAATTCCAAGCTTTTCACAATAAGAATCTAAGTATTCATAAAAGTGATTTATATCAATATTATAATCTTGCGGTACGTCATACATTATCTTAGTTATTAATTGATCTGCTACGTTAACAGCGTCAGAATATGACATATTAGAATTTATATTTTTACGAAAATACATATCGGCAACATAATCATATATTGGATAGTATTCCTCTTGACTAACACTAATAGAGTCATTGTGATAATCTGTATACTGAGCTTGGATTAACTCTAATATCGTAGTAGCATAATTATCATCTTGATTAAACTCATCTAATTTACTGGCATAATAGCTTACACTATGATTCACATAATCTTCTAAAGTATAGTTATCCATACACTCTATCATAATCTTATGGTAATTGCTTTGTAATTGGTAGGCAATATCAAGTTCATCATAGTCAAATAAACTAACGGTAAATAAAGAGTTTAAAGCTTCTGCTGTTATGGTATTACTAAAGTTTTGACCCTCAACTTGGACCTTTACTCTCGTGTCGTTAATAATCCAATCTCCTGTTCTTAGACAGTGATTAAATTCATGAAAGATAACTTGATAAGGCCAGGTTCCTTTAACATAATCATAATCTTTTAAAACATATATTTTATTTTCGCTTCTAACATAACAGCCATATGAATCCATGCTTAAAGAATGTCTTACTAATTCTAATTTATCACACTCAACAACCTCTAAAGTTTTTAAATTTTCATAAAGAACTCTAAGCTCTATATTTGGATATTTATTAATTAAACTATCACAGTATTCATATAAAAGATTTTTAAATTTTTCTGAAATATGATTATTTTTTTGAATACGACTTTTAACTTGATCAATACTTACATTGTCATAATCAAAAACTTTATCTAAGTACTCCATATCATAGATAAATTTATAGCTAAGCCAATCACTTTCTAAATAAGTATCTACTACTAATTCATCAGGTGGGGTTTTTATAAAGTCTAATCCAGGCTTTGATTCATCAGGTTTCTCAGTAATTTCTGGTGTAGGCTCATCATAGGAAAGGTAATCTTTTAAATCTTCTTCAACAGTTTGCGTAGAATTAATTCTAGATTCTTCAAAAGCCCGAATTCTTTCTTCACTTTTACGCATTTCATTAAATGTGCTAAACATAAATGTACTTAGTAAAGTAAGACTTAAAGTTACTGATACACCTCCGATAATAACTTTAGGTACCATTCCTTTTTTGGAATCTTTTCTAGCATTCATAACTAAGGGCACATTAATAAAACAAAGCGATAAATCAATTAATTCTTCTATAGTAATGTAAGATAAACTACCATCAACATTGTTTCTTAAAAAAAAGTGTTTGTTATGGTTATCTAAATACATATTATAAGATTTTCCCTTATAAGTAAATTGAAAAACTTTTTGATAATACTTCATAATCTAAAACACTCCATACTTGCAAATCTTTAAGCTACTGTTAACACTGCTTATTCTAACTAATTGTATCATAATTTTCGAAAAAAGTTGCACTATTTTTGCAAGTTTATGTATTTTTATATACTAAATCAAAAAAACCCAAATTTTAAAACTTGGGAATTTTTTACTTTATTACTAAAGAATTATTTATTTGTCGCGATTATACCATGAGCTATAGCTATATCGGTTGGGACAATATATTTTGCACCAATTTCATCCGCGATAAGAAGGACAAATGCACACATAGCTCTTGTGGCATTCCACCAATCAGGATCATCAGATTGCGCTTTAATATTATCTAAGGATATTTCTTTAAAATACTTTATAGTATCTTTTCTTCTGGTTTCAGTATCCATCATAATTGGTGAAAAAACATCTTTATAAAGAGTATTATCAGTATAACTAATACCCGATAGCCGAGCAAATTTCTCATGTCCTCCCCCTGCTAAAACTAAAATGTCCGCTTTATTTTTAGGAAGGTTGATTTTTTCTTTTATGAATTTGATAACAACATCTAAATCCGTTGTTGCAATATCATTTCCTAAATCAGGAAACTTGTTTAGAACATCAATTACCCCTATATTACTATTAGCAGCTTCAATAACTTCATTATCGCACACAAGTATTTCGGTAGATCCGCCACCGCCTATCATGACACATACTTTTTGCCCAGCATTATGAGATGCTCCAAGGGCAGTTAACTTGCCTTCATCTTCTTGGGAAATGAGATTAAATTCTAATCCCGTCTTTTCTTTTAAATAATTAAAAAATTTATCATAATCTTCTTTACTTAGTTTTCTAAAAATGCTTGTTCCATATATGAACTTAGGTATATCTTTGTCTAAGCAGTTAATAAAATCAATAAGTTTATTAACATCATCATAATTTAAAGAATTATTTACTTGATAATTTTTCTTAAAAAGAATGGTTGTTTCTTTTACTCTAGTTAAGTTTTTACCATCCCATTTATCACACTTAGTAACAGTAGAACCAACCTCAATATAATATTTCATAACTACACCTACTTTATAGTAATATCTTATCATTTTTTAGTACTTCATGCTATAATAATTATGGAGATTTTATGAATATATATAAGGGCTTAAACGAAATAACTAATTATATAGAAAATCATTTAGAAAATAAAATTGACTATGATATATTAGCATCTTTTTTGGGAGTTAACTCTTATACTATGCAAAGATTATTTTCTTTAATGATTGGCACTTCCATTACCGATTATATTCGTAAAAGAAAGCTTTCTAAAGCTGCTTTAGATTTATATAACAACCCTGAATTAAAAGTTATTGATGTAGCGCTTAAATATGGTTATGAAAATGCCACTTCTTTTTCAAGAGCTTTTAAAAACTTTCATGGCATTAAACCTAGTAAGGTTGACTTAACTAAACTTAAAAATTATCCTCATATTACTTTTGAGGAAAAGGAAATCATGGTTAATGAAACTGAATATGAGATAGTAGAACTTGATGCTCTAGAATTATATGGGCTTAAAATTAAAACAAACAATGCTAAAATTAAAAATGATGCCCCGGATTTCTTTCAAAAAATATCAAATAAATATAAAAAAGAATATGGAGATATCAAATATGGCATGATTTCCTATGATGATGCCCGCGAAAATTGTAAGTATTATTACGTATTATATGATCAAGAAATAAAAGAATTTGAAAAAGTAACTATTCCTAAATCAAGATGGTTGTTATTCCGTATTCCTTCTCAAAAATCTGAGGAAATTCATAAAACGTCGCAGGATTTTTACTATAGTTTTCTTCCTTCATGTAATTATAACTTAAAGCCTATTCCTGAGCTAGAATATTACCATGATGATGTAACGGACTTTTTAGTAGCTATTGATTAACTGACAAAACTCGTAAAGAAAAAGTCAGTTTTTTTATGGAGCAATATGCTAAACTTATAGTCATGGAGGGGTTATGGAAAGATTTTATGAAATATATTTGGCCAAAAAGCATATTACTAAAGATAATTGGTTAAGTTTTATAAATAAAGTAGGAAACATTTCTCCTATGCCTACATATACTAAGCTTATTATTACTAAAGATTTACATAAAATTCGCTTTTTTATTAAAACAAAATATAATTTACCTTCAACAATTAATGATTTAAATTCTTTTTTACTTGAAAAGACTAACGAATTTAATATACCAAAAGAAGATTATTTATTACCTTATTTTATGACTAAAGAAAGTAGTTTAATTGATCTTATTAATCATTTTGAAATTAAAGAAAAAGGTAATATAAGCCATATTGAGATTAACATCGTAAATAGCTATGATACTATTTTAAAGAAAAAAATTTACCTCTATGTTAAATCCGGTAACGAAATAATTAAATATCGGATATTTTTAGCTAGTATTTCTTCCCTTTTGGATATTGATTTCGAGGGAAATAAACGTTTTCAATATAAATCTATCCCTAAATATTTAGATATTAGTAAAACTTTAGATATTTTTACTAATAATAGTAATAACGCTCTTTTAAAAATTAATACCTTTCCTTACTTAAATGACGATTATTACTTAAATGAATTTGACTATAGCTTTGATAAGCACTCCATAATATTTGGAGCAAGTGGCTCGGGCAAATCAAAGTTCATAAGCTTATTTATAAATAATTTATATCAAAATAATACCCTTAAAAAAGATTATAAATTTGTAATCATAGATCCTCATGCATCTTTAACTGATGATATAGGTTTATTTAGTAACGTCATAAATTTTGATAATGCCTCAATAGATTTATTTGCTACTTTTTCTGAGGATATTATAGCTAATACCGAAATATATTTAGACCTATTTAAGTCCCTTATGATAGATCAATATAATGCCAAACTAGAAAGAGTCTTAAGATATAGTACTTATTTATTATTAGGAAATAAAGCCTTTAATTTTACTAACTTAAGAAATTTGCTTCTTGATATAAACTATCGAAATGAAATGATAAATAAAGTTGGAAATACACTACCAATATGTGTTACTAATTTCTTTTTAAATGATTTTAATGAGCTTAAAACTAAGTCTTATTCTGAAAGTATATCTCCCATTATAAGTTTTATAGATGAAATGGATATGTTACCAATTTTTAATAATACTGAAATTCATGATAAGTTAAGTGAAAATATTCAAAATAATTTTATTACTTTATTTTCGCTGGATAGAACTAAACTTGGAGATAAAATAACTAAGACTATCGCAGGTTTAATTATGCAAAATATTCTTAATATAATCCAAAGTAGAAAAATAAAAGAACATATTATATTTGTTATTGATGAAGTGGCTATAATTGAAAATCCTATATTATCAAGATTTTTATCAGAAGCAAGAAAATATAATTTATCTCTTGTCTTAGCAGGACAATACTTTGATCAAATATCATTACAATTAAAGGATTCTATTTTCGCTAATGTTAGTAACTATTATCTATTTAGACTATCGCAAAAAGATGCTACCACTTTTGTGCAAAATATAAAGATGAAGATTCCTATTGAAGATACAAATGAAAAGAAAGTTGAACTTTTAACTCAATTAGCCAACCAAACATGCTTAGTAAGAATTGAAAAAGATGACAATTTGCTTCCAGCATTCATGGGTACTACTATGTATTTTTCAAGTAAACCGGCTTTAAAAAAAGAAAAAGTTAAAATAAAGCAATTTTTAAATATTCCAAATCCTAAAAGGATTAACTTTAGTACTAACTCAAAAACTAGTTTAAAAGAAATATTGAAAAGGAATTCTACAAGCAGAAAGGAAATAAAAAATGAATGATAATAGTTTAAATGAAACCATTAACAAAATTTTTAAAATGATTTTTAATAATCCATGTCCATGGAATATCGATGAAGTAAAAGAAAAGCTTGCATTTGATATTAAACTTCCTAAAGAAGTAAAAGATACAACAACCGGAGAAATAACATATGCTATAGCTCAAAATGGCGACAAATATATTACAAATAACAATATGGAAAAGCGTGATATTACAAGTGGTTGGATGCTTCCTTATAAAAAAGTAACTAATTTGGATGACATTATTAGTATATGGGATAGTATTAACTTTATTACAACAGAAAGAGTGTATAATTCTGAAAATGTTGCGAAAAGTGATACTATTTATCGGTGTCAAAATGTTTATTGTTCTGGTAACAGTAGTGATTCAAATAATATTATCTTTTGTGATTCTTGCCACGAAAGTAACTATACTATAGCATCTCAAAGATCGACAATTTGTAATTACTGTATAAGAGTCGATGATTCTAATAACTGTGCCAATAGTTATAATGTCGTATGTTCTAGTAAAATTACTAATTCATTTTTTATACAAGATTGCTCTGATTTGTATGAGTGCATATTTTGTTCCCATATAAGTAACAAACGCTTTTGTATTGCTAATATGCAATTTGAAGAAAACGAATATTTGGAAATTAAAAAAGCTATCATAGACTGGATATTGTCTTCTTGATAGCTTATCTATCATTTGTGTCATCGCCTGTAGCAGATGCTGGTAAAACTTCAATTTTAAACTCCGGTTTTGGCAAAATTATGCCTTTAACAAAGTCTTTATCACGAGCAAGTATTTCCCTTAGCTCACGCCATAATTGTCCTTTATAAGGCTCTAAAGATGATGATACACCATAAGCATCAATACCTATTTTATCTGCTAAATATAAAGAACGATATAAGTGATATTTTTGCGTTACAATTATTAATTTCTTACATGAATAAACTTCTTTTGCTCGATATATCGAATCATAAGTTGCAACGCCGTAATGATCTTTATAAATGTTTTCTGAAGGCACATTTAGTTTATTAATTAAATATTTTTTCATGACAGCTACTTCATCATAATTATCTTTACTATGATCTCCACTTACAATTATTTTTTTAATAGAACTATTTTCATATAGTTTGCTACCAACAATTAAGCGATCCCTAAGCATATCACTTGGACCATCATTTTTAATGCCTGCACCTAATATCAATATACAATCACCCTTAGACTCATAAGCTTCCTTATTAGTTAAAATTCGTTTATTATATTTAATAACAACATAAAAATTAATTCCTAAAATAATAATAAAAGCTAACAATATAGGTATACTAATAATAAATATAAACTTTTTCATATCTTTAATCCTTTATAACTTTACTAATTAATAAAGTGGCTAAATAGGCTGCCAAAATCATAATTAATATCTTTAGTAAAATGGTCGGATCTTTCATGCTATCAATTAATCCTGTTCCTAAGTATCCCCAGAAATAGACCATACATACCTTTCCAATCAAAATGGCAATAGCAAACTTTTTAAAATCCATTTTAACTAAACCCGAAGCTATATTAATTGCAAACGCAGGCATGAAAGGACACGCTATTACTCCAGCCAAGGTCGCAGGAGACACCTTATTTATAAATTTTATAACATCATTTAACGTAGGATACTTTTTAGCTTTTTTCATTGTCCAATTGGAAAAGCCTTTTCTTACTAAGAAATAAGAAAGAAAGCAACCTAAGCACGTAAATAGCCAAGAAATCAAAAAACCTAAAACATGGCCAAATGCTAGAAAATTAATCGTTATAAATACAAACAAGGGTAAAACAGGTAATATAGATTCCATAACAATTAATATACAAGCCAAAATAGGTGCTAAAGCACCCATAGATAAAACAAAATCTTGAATATATATAGGTAATTGTTCTAACATCTTTACTCCAACTACCATTATACTACAAAATAACTATTTTAATATACGACTTGAACTACTTTATAGCCTAAATATGTAAGCCTATGAACAACCTTACTACTTAAAACACCTTTGTTACACATAATATAATATGTTTCATGATAATTTAAATATTTACCAGGATTATACATTAATTTATCGGCATAAATATTTATACTTCTTGGATCATGTTTATCTTTATAATCTAAAGGATGTTGAACATCAATTAATTTTCCCATGGAAGAATTATATTCACTTATCTTAATCTTTCTCATTATAAAACCTCATAGTATTTTATGAGGTTTTATCGTTTATAAATAATTAATATATCTTATTAAAAAGCATTCCAATCACAATGATATTTCATTTTACCATCCTTTTTACCATCACCTATATAATCATAAGCAACTTTAAAATCCTCTTTAGTGAGTTTCTTACCTTCATCACGTTTAATCGAAGGATTTAAATCCATTGGATCAACATTTTTTATCATATCATACTGAAAATATGATGTTTCAGTAGCTTTTTCGCCATTTTGAGCCATATTATACAATTGCCACTTATAATCATTATTCATTTTTTCAGTAATTCTATACATGCTATCTTCTTCAACAGGATATGTAAGATTTAAAACATGATATACACTTTTTAAATATCCATCTTCCAAATAATAGTAATCATCAGTTCTTGCCCCATCAAAATAATAATAACAATGGATACTTTCACCCATAGGCTTAGAATAAAATTTATAGGCATAAATACTACCTATCATTAAAAATAAAACTATTAAAACAAGAGGAATTATTAATTTAACATTATTTTTCATTTCTTACCTCATTATCAATTTCCACAAGTAAATCCTGGAAGATTTTCATATCCCTTAGTGTAAAAATCTTCATCAGCAGTTAAATATTTATCTTTATCAGTTACTGCAAATAAATCTTTTAGGCTTTCATCACTAAGTCTTTCATAATCAATAAGTTCCATCTTAACTATTTTATTATCATAATCCGTTAGCTTTTGCATATAGCCTAAATATTTACCTGCTGTACTATCATCATAACTAGCCTTTAATTCGTTATACAATTCTTCGGAATAAGGATAAGTTGTTACTTCCTCTTTTCTTAAGACTTTTCCATCTTGCACAGTATAATATACATCTAAATTTTCCGAATCATTTTTTAAATAACAATGTACTACTTCTCTTTCAGGATAGCTATAATATTTATAAGCATAAAATCCACTGAAAGCTATTGATACTAAAAGAAGTAGACACAGCATAACAGGTATTATACCATTACATTTTTTCTTATTTTTAGAATTTGTTTTTTGCTTTGACATAAGTTCACCGTCCTATTTAGTTAATTATAATATTAAATTTCAAAATTGTATATCGTTTGATGTTCACATTTACATTTATAGAAAAAGGTCATCATCTGGATATGTATAAGTAATTTGAACTCCAGAAGACGCATCATAACTACTTTTAATGCTACTATCAAAGCGTACAACACTGCCAAATCCACTATAATGAATGTCATACTTTTTAGATTGAGTTAATGTTACATCCTTAACTGCATGTTGATAAGTTCCATAAACTAGAAATCCTTTTACATTTCGAGCAAAATAGATTGTCATTTCATTTTCTAAACTAGTTTGAGTAGAATTTACAATATTTTGAGATAGACCAATCCCTTCATCTCCATCAAGTTCATTATCAGTGCCAAAGTCAAAATTAAAATTATCTTTTCCTGTGGTACTATTATATGCTATTAATTGATTGTCATATGCTTGATATCCACTATATTGTCCATCTATAAACTTTGTATAAAAATTGCTTCCTCCAGGTCTAATTGCTAATACATCAAACGACTTAACAGAAGGGATAGATTTCCACTTATTATTGAGTGTAACAATCCTTGTTTCACCACCATTCGACCTAACTTTAATAGTAAGAATTCTCCCATTAATTTCTGCTGAAACTGACCCTGCATTAGGTAAATATAAATTATTGTCTAATTTTTCAAATTCTTCTTTTGTTACTTCTAAATTTGATGATTGAATTAATTCTCCAGCTTTATTGTAATAACTAATTGTTTTAATATACTTTATTTCTTCTTGTGTATGAAAGTCTTTTACATTTTTAATTTCATCAATCTGATAAGGAGTCATTGTCGCTACTGTATTATAACCAAACTCTTTTACCAATCTATCATACTGTTCTTTATTTAATGTCGCTCCATTCATATTTGTATAATAGGCCTCGTCAGCACTAACAAATGGTACAAATAATGTAATAGATGCTATAATAGTTACAATAGTTTTTAAAAATTTTTTACTTCTCATTCTTTACCTCTTTCTTTACTTTTTTAGTTTTGACATTTTCCATGATGGATTGTTGTTTTAACCTACAACAATTATTTAAATTTTAAACAAAAATCCAACTATTAACCCATATAATAACCTCCATAATATCTATAATCAAACAAATGATTACCCCAATATTAAATAAACGCCTGGCATATTATCGTAATAAGCCCCAACGCCATTATAAAAGCCAAATACAGCACCATATCCATTAGTAGAAAAATTAAACATGTTACTTTCTTCTAAACTTATGTTTTTTGTTGCATGTTGATAACTTGCTATTACTTTTCCTTCATTAGCAACAATAAACTTTTCAACAACTTTAATGTTTCCTCCTGATGATGGTAATTTATAAGTAGACGAAAATGCATTAGACTGTCGCTTGTAACTTACAGGCATGGAATGATTGTTTTCATATGAAAGTACAGAATTATTTCTTTCTAATAAAGTTCCTCCTAAAATAAGAGAACCTATCAAATCGTAACTTCTTGTATTTGGATCAATAAACCAATCTAAGGTTATTGACATAATGCATTCATTAGCACCACAAGAAGATGATAATTTAATATTCTTTTTATTTCCTTGATAATTAGCATCTGTTATTGGCATTATAAAGTTTTTACTACTATCGACAATCTGAATTTTACCATTCATTATATTGGAATCAATAAATTCTTTATAGTCATCTAGATTCATATAATCTTGATAGCCGTCAAAGTAAAAATCACTGATAAAATTATATTCTTCTTTTGTGAATTCAACTCCATTATCATTTTTATAATATATTTCTCTTTCTTCAGCGCTAGCAATATCGGTTTCAAATGCTAAAAAAATAAATAATATAACCAATAATATTTTTTTCATTTTCTTACTCCTTTCAAATAAAAAGTATCACATAAGTATCATAAAGTAACGCGAAAAAAAACGAGAAAAATTTCTCGCAGTTCTTCGCATAAAGCTATAAGCTTAAAATATAGTCTAATATTTCGTTAAATAATTTAAAATCTTTTTCGTAGTCTTCACAATCATAACCATCCATACAAATATTATCTGTTAAATTGTAATAATAAATTTCTTTATCGTGCTTAGATATTGTAGATTGCGTCTTAGAAAAATTTTCAATATTAAAAATCATATAACTCAAATCTATCGATTTATTATTATCATTGTAAATGATATCAAATATTTCTCCATTATCATATATACTGTATTTTTTACCTTTATAATCAATAGTTATTGAATTGTTATTTTCAAGTTCCATTATCTTATTAGAAACATTTTTTATTTTTTGTCGCAGTTCAGAATCTTTTACTTCCTCTTCCTTTTTAGGCTTGCCTTCTTTTTCAGAGGTTAATTTCTTGCTAAATAACTTGTTATTTTCATAACGTTTATCAAAAACTAAATTTCCACTTATTGACGATTCATCAACAAAAGTTACTTCCATATATAAATTTCTTATAATATAATCAATATTATCAAAATCAAAGTATTCATTATATCCATAATAATCTTCAAATTTAAGTTTATCTTTCATTTTTGTTTCGACTATATATTCTTTTTCATCTTTAGTATTAAAATAATATAATTTAAGATACTCTATTTTACTTTCATCAATTTTAAATATAGGTTTTATATAAAAATATAAATTATCATTAGTAAGTAGCATATATCCATCTTCAATAGTAAAGAATTCATTCTCATCACGTAAATAAATATTATAATACTTGGTAGATTTATAATTATGGATAAAATAATAAGTCATAAAAGCTGCATATATTAATAATAATATAAATAAAAAGATAAATATTTTTTTATATGTATTTTTAAAGAACAATTTTATTTTATTCTTTATAAAATATCTTTTATTTCCTGCGTATAATATAACTTCAGGACTAACATTAAATACCCTTCCTAAATTATCAATATCTTCCTTACTACTTATATGAGAGCCAAGCTCCCATTTCGAAATAGCATGTCTAGAAACATTAATTTTACTGGCTAGCTCTTCTTGGCTCATGTTGGCTTTTTCACGAAGGTTTCTAATATATAGACCTATTTGTTTATCTTTTTCATCTTTCATAATAACCACTTGCAATATATTTTAGCATAAAAAAATATAGAGTAACAATACCCTATATTCTATTCATCATCAAAGAAATCATCATAAAATTCATCATCAGTTACTAAATTATCATTTACTATAATGCTATCTTTATCAACATTAATCTTTGGTTTAGATATATCATCCATTTTTATTTCTTGAGTCAAATCAAGAGAATCTTCCTTATTATCCTTTTCTTCATTCACAGGACTTGCCAATTCTAAATCATCATTCTTATCTTCTCTAACAGGTTTAAAATCTGAAGTTCCCTTTGGCTCAGGAGTCTTTGCTTCAGCTTGTTTAGCCTTTTCTTTTTCTAAAGCTTCTTCAGCATCAAGTTGAGCCAATTTCTTTTCAATATTTTTTACCATATCGTCAATATCTTTGTTTGTTAAATTAGCATATGGGTTCAAACTAGGATCACTATTTGCAAAAGGATTAGCAGTAGGACTAGGGTTAGAGTTTAAAAATGGATTTGGCGTAGAACTAGTTGTTGGAGTAAATGGAGTTGCATTACTATTACCACTTATAAAAGGATTCACTGGTGCTGGTTTTGCTATATCTTGAGCAAAGGGATTTCTGGGAGGATTATTTTGTAAAAAAGGATTATACCCTGGTTGTAAGAAAGGATTAGCTCCTGGGCCTTTCATACCAGGATTGTTTAATGCTTCATCCTTCATTTTATCATTAACAAAAGCTTTAATATCAAAAATTTGAATAGGTTTAGTCTCTCTACTTGGCAAAGTAGCTTTACCATATTTTACTCCCCAGTCAATTTTAAAATCAGGAGTAAGTTGGGTCTTAAATGGATTTTTACGCCATCTAATGATAATGGCTTGGAATAATTTTAATTTTTGTAGATCAGATACCGTAATAAGTGGAGTTGAGGCGGTTTTATCGTCTTTCTTAGACTTAACTTCTCCACACATTTTACTAATTTCTTCCAAAGCTTTAAGTTCTGTTGAAATTAAGTATATTAAATTACCACAGTTACCTTTAATAACTTGAGCAACCTCTTCACCATAAACATCATTTAATTGAGCAAAGTTTTGAATGATAAAAGTAAATCTTATATCCCTACTACGGGCAGCAGTAACCATTGAGTCAACATCCTTAAGGGGAGGCATGTTAGGGAACTCATCAAGAATAAAGTTTGTACGATATTCAAGTTTACCACCATTTTTTTGGGCACAATCAATTAAAGTTTCATAACATTGTTTAACAAAGATTGTCATTAAGCCATGATATGTCTTCTTTTCATCATGAATAATCATAAATACAGCGGTTTTCTTCTTACCAATATCCCGCATATCAAAATCAGAATGAGAAAGCATTTCACTTAGTGTCTCTCTGGTAGAAAATAGTCTTATTTTTTGTCTAAAAGTAGATAAAATACCACCTTTAGTATCATTTGGTGCATTAATTGTATTTGAAGCATAAATATAAGGTGATGAGCTTTCCCCTTTTAATTTAAAGTACTCTTTAATATAAGGAGTTGTTCCTCTTCTTTCATCACCAACTGTTGACATAATGTTAATACTATTTAAGTTAACTTCTTCTTCCTTGGCATCCATGAATAAGCCTAAAGCAAGACCAGAGAAATAGTCGGCCGCACTCTTTTCCCAGAACTCACTATCCTTACCACCATCTTTGTTGTATAAAATATTAAGAGCAACGTCATCAAGAAGCTCAATACCTTTATCAACATTACCAGATTTATAGTATTGATAAGGAAGACTTAAGGGATTCCAAGCATTACCCTTTTCAGGTTCCCTAAAATTAAGAACAATAATATTATATCCTTGGCTTTTTAAATACTCGCCACAATATTCATATATCTCACCCTTAGGGTCCGTAATAACCATACTCTCGCCTTTTTTAGAAAGCAAGTTAACAAGCGGTTTAACAATACACTCAGTTTTACCTGAACCAGTAGCTCCGATTACGAGGTTATGATATTCTCCATTATCTACCCATATTTCATTACCTTTGTTAATAAGAGGAATACCTGCGGCATCTAAAGTTTTATCGGAAGGAACTACTCTAACAATATTCTTATCGGTTTTAATATCTTTATCATTTGCCCATTTTGAGTAACCATCACTACCTTTATCGCCAACATGGATACCAAATGAACCTTTATCTTTATTAAAAATATATGATGATACACTAGAAAAGATAAGGACTAAAACGGCAACAAATAAGCCAAAAGTATAACCAATGTATTCAAAAGTAAAGGCTCTAAAAGGGCTTAATCCATAAAAAGTACCATCATTAGAAAAAGAGGCAAAATTTAAAACGGCTATAGCGCAAAAGTATAGTAGTAATAGGCAATATAGACAAAATAAAATTAAATCTTTCTTTGTAACTTTAAAACCCATGGCCTCTCCTTTTTAACTGTTCTTATTATACTACAATTATTTCATTACTACTACAAAAAAACACAAAAAAAGCCATAAATTATGGCTCATGCAAGAGTAACTTTAAAGTTCATTATTGTTTTCTCTTCAAAAATTATTTCAATATCATTATACATAATTACCGAATAGGTTCGTCGGCCATTCTCTCCTTTAGTACCATAACTTTTAATTCGCGAAGTTATATTGTTATAGATACTATCTAAATTATCAGAAAAATCTTCTAAAGTAGGATATTTAGCTTTGGAATCATCTGATAACATGTCATATGCTTTTGGAGTATTTAAATATAACATATTTTGAAAATATCTTATGTAATTAATGCTAATTATCTCATCATTATAGGTTTGTTCATTATAGTCATTATTTTCATTTCTTTTTAACCTCTTAGATGGACTTACCATATAGTTTTGCGCAAAAGTAAATAAATCTCCATCATTAGCTATAGGTAAAACACTAAAGCAATCATTATTAAAATCTATAATAACTAAAATACTAATATTTTCTACTTCATGAAGCATTTCCTCAGCAAAGTCATAGTTTTGTAGTTCCCCATTTACAAAATAATATCTAACAGCATTAGAGCCTTTACGATACATAGTTTTGGCATAAAAAGTAATCTCATCATATTTACTATTAACATATTGGGTTAAATTATCAATAGTAATATCATTTTTGGCTATATAATCGGGATCAAAAACATTAAGAATACTCTTGCTATTTTTATTTGCTACTAAGGTATAAAAAGTATTCAAAATATTATTGACGTTAAAAAACTCGGTATAGTCAGTAACGGCCTCTAAAGAAAGTTTTTCATTAGATTTTACAGGAAGACTTGTAATATCACTAATATTTACATTTGTATTTGATGAACTGCTATTAGAATGGGTATTATTACTACTACTTACACTATTGTTATTAGCACTACCTAGGCCAAAGCCCTCTTCACGAGATATATTAAAATATACAAAAATTAAAGCTCCTAAAACAATAGCAATAACAATTAAAATAAATATATATAATTTATCGTTTTTCATTTTTCCTCCTTATTTGCATCCGTTACTAGCGTAATTAAAGTATGTTGCACTTTGAGTACTTGCCCTATTTGGACATCCTTGAAAGCGATTGGCAGGTCTTTCAAAGTTAAGACAGAAGTATGAAGTCATGTCATATGCAGAGGCATTGGATAATAGATTACTATAAACATCTTTATAACTTGTCTTAAGTTCATATATTAGAAAATCTACTTGGCAATCAATATCATTAACTCGACTTCCACAATGATTACGTAGATTAGTATATCTGCCATTATGCCATTGAAATAAGCCATAACTAGTGCCATGATCACCTGAAGCCGTTGGGCTAAATCTACTTTCATAATACATGTTAGACATTAATGCCGAAACAGCATTATTAGAAAAACCTGTATTTTTTAAAGTTAAACATACTGATTGGGCATTACTTGAACCATTTACACCAACTACAGTAGTTATTTGTTTAGGTCTTTGATTTTGAGCATTTACATAGTCGGTAGGATTGACCGTTTGATTAGAAACTCTTATTTCAAAATGAAGATGATTTCCAGTTGAAGATCCTGTAGTACCAACTTTACCTATCATTTGGCCTTGAACTACTGACTGACCAACACTTACAGCAATACTATTATTAAGCATATGGGCATATCTTGATGAGCTTCCATCACCATGATCTATTTCAACATAATTGCCATAACTACTATTATAAGTTGCTATTTTAACTGTTCCAGATCGAGTAGCAATAATTGGTGTTCCTTCCGAAGCAGGAATATCAATACCAGAGTGAAAAGACATTTGCCCTGTTATGGGATGAATTCTAGAACCATACGATGATGAAATACTAGTCCAAGAAGTAGTTCCACTGTATAAGCCAGCATTATCTTTACTGCCCCCTATTGGCCACCAATAAGTAGGGTTACCAGAATAGGTATAAGACATAGCGTAATTTTCCAAGTTATATATCTTATAATTGTTATAATCAGATATTTCTTTTATGATAGTTTCATAATTTTTACTATCTTTAGCTTTAGTAATCATATTTTGTCTAATAGTTTGATTATATGGAGGATTACTAAAGTTATAATTAGTAAGTATTTGATTAAAAGAGCTAGGAACTAAAACTAGATATTTAGTCTTACTATATGCCTCGTTAAGAGCTTGTAAAACATCTGCACTTGCCGCGGGTATAGATCCCGTTTTATTACCTTTAAAAGCCCCACTATAAGTACTAACAACATACGTACTTAAGCCATTACTATTAATCCTATCACAACCATAGGTAATATCACAATATGGGACTCCTTTATCACCACTTTGAATTTCTATTTCTTTAGTAGAGCTATCATAACCGCCAATCTTTAAAGCAAGGCCTCGAAAAACTATCATATTAGCAGAAAATGCTTCTACCATTTGTTCTTTGGTTAAACCTGATATTGAGCTATATAATTCAGCATATGCTGCTCCCTTGATTAAATCTTCAAAAGATAATTGTTGAAGCTCAATTCGATTTTGAGCATCATTATATGAGTTAGTTAATGTAATAGTTGTTTTAGTAAAATCATAACGAGTATCGATAGACGATAACTGAGATTGTTGTTCTTCAATTACTCCACCTTCTCCTAAAAGCAAGGCCATTAGTAAAATAAATAGTAAAGCTAATGCTCCCGCGACCAATAAAACAACTACAAGAGTAGGATGGGTTTTTATTAGATTAGTTAGTTGACCCTTTTTCTTTTTCTCTTTTTCTTTTTGCTTTTTTTCTTCTTGTTTATTTAACTCATTATTTGCCCTATTATTACCGGCATTACTAGGTGCTGGAGTTTCAGACCCAGATGGTTTATTACCACCATTTCCCGCTTCTGGAGCTTTTTGGCCAGGTGATGAAGCATTTTTGGCAGCCTGATTTGGAGTTTCAGATGGCAAAGATGTTTGTGGTGATGAAGCTGTTTTCGCAGCATTTGCTCCAGCACCAGCTGCACTAGCACCTGAGGCTCCCTTACCGCCAATCATGCCAATAGCACTATCTGCTTTATCAACAAGGCCAGAATCATCAGCTTTATTAAGGATTTTTTGCGCTTGCCTTGCCAAAGGGTTAGAATCTAACATTTTAGCAGAGGCATCAGCGATTTTATCGTAGGCAGAATCAAGGACACCAGAATTGTTTGCCACATCGGCAACTTTTTCTCCTACTGGTCCACCAAAATAAGCAGCCGCTCCTTTGACGGCTGTTTTAGCAATTTTTTCATTAGTTCTTTTGGCTCTTTCATGATCTTCGGCATATTTTTGTTTAGTTAGAGCCTCCCAACTCGGAGGGTCAGCCGGCTCTTGAACTTCTTCCATTAAAGGATCATATTCGCCAAGATTACTTCCATTTGCTCTGTAAGGCGCATTATTATCTAATATAGTTTTAGATGATGAAGGTTTGGAAACAGGTTCTTGAGCTTTTGTTAACCCAGTTTCTTGTTTTACAGCACTATTTTGAGCAGTATTTGGTTTTATTTCTTTTGCTTCAGTATTATTAACATTTAAATTTTGCCCATTATTAGAATCCAAAACACATCACCACCTTACTAATTAAAAGTTAGATTATAATCCTCCACCACTTCCAAGAGAATCTAATTCCTCTTGCGTTGCTATGACTCTCATATTCATTCGACGAGATCCGCAAATAAATAAAGCATCTCCTTGATTATAATACTTAATAGCTTCTTTTTCATTATCATTTAAGTCTACTAATTTAGCTAAATCTTCAACAGCTTGTTTTCTTAAGCCCATTACTAGATAATAAGAAGCATTATCAAATATAGCTTTACCATGCATTATTAAATTTGGTGCAGCAAAGTCTGTAGGTTGTTGGGTAATTATTATAGTACCTGTATTGTACTTACGAGATCTTCTTTGGATTTGGGCTAAGAATTCTGCTCCAAGTTCATTATGATTAGATAAAAGAACGTGAGCTTCATCAACCATCATAACCGTATTAATATTTTTATCCAAGCATAAGCCCCAAGCATATTTTAAAATATTAAAGAATAGAGCATTTTTAATATTTTCATCACTGTTCATAAGTTCTCTAATATTAAAGACAATAAAATCGCTATCGATTTGTAATGTTGTATGTCCCGTGAAATAATATCTTAATTCTTTTACTAAAGGCCTTATTTTAAGTTCAAGTCTTTCCATAATATCTCTTTCATGAGTTGCATTAGTCATAGATAATAAACGACCCTTAATAGTAGCATAAACATCATCAAAAGTTGGGAAATCAGCACTAGTTAATTTAGTAAAATCCGTATTAAAATCTATTTTAAATCTTTTATAGGTATCTTGTAATACTTCACTAAATAAAGTAAGAACATCTTCTTCAATCGAAGGATTATAGTATTTCATAAAAGCCTTGACTTGTTGTAAAGTTCTAGTTAATACAGTATATCCAAGGCCTTGAGCAATTTCTTCATCATCAGTATCACTAACAATTTCAAGGGGATTAATCATACCGAATTCTCCACCCTTACCTAGGCTTAAAAAATCGCCATGAACATAGTTTACTAAATCTTCAAGCTCACCCTCAGGGTCAATACATACACACTTTAACCCATTTCTAAGGTGAGTTCTAAGCATTAATTTGGCAGCCGTAGATTTACCTGAACCAGAAGTACCAAGAATAATCATATTGGCATTATTACGATTATTTTCCTTCTTTTCTTGATATAAGAATTGATTAAATAGTACAACTCCTCCTGAAGCATCAATACCAAGAAGGGTACCATTTCCTGTATCTTTAATACTGTCAAAAACAAATGGATACATACCTGCTAAAGTAACAGATGGAAGTGGGATACCTACTCTATCTTCAATATCTTGGGCAGGGAATATAGGGATAATACTTTTAAGAGCTTTCTCTTGTTCAAACATTAAAGAAACGCCACGCATTCCTAAAGCATCAAGGTAATTACGTACTTGCATTTTTCTTATTTCTAGTTCTTCTTTATTGTCACCAGAAATCATTAAATGCATTTGAAAATCAAAAATTCTTGCTTGAGTTGAAGCTAAGAAAGATATAAATTGTTCTAATGATTCATAATCTTGTCTTATTTTCTCTTGAGTTGTTTGATCTTTTTCCGATTGATATCTTGATTTTAAATCTGCGATTTCTTTATTAAGCATTTTTTTAAGTATTTCAAAAGAAATAGGTATATGCTTAATAGCCAGTCTTACTCCTTCCATATTAGTAATACCTGCTAAATAGCCTGGGAATATGTTCCTTGGATAAGATACAATAGTCATAATTGTATAATATGTTCCACCAAGCATAAACTCCGTAGGTTTAAAATACATTCCTTTTGGAGCTACTTCACTTTTTATTTGATCTTTTGCCATGTTACATCACCGCCCCAAAATTAGTATTTTGTCCATCATTTAAGTAATTATCTAATATCATTCTTAAATCACTATTACTGGTTTGTGTAGATTGTAATCCAGCATTAGCTAAACCACTTATCAAATTATGAATTTTCTTTTGAACAAGTTCCATTCTTTTTTCTTTAAATAAAATATAATACTCTGTATCAACAACGCTATATTGTCTAGACATAAACATATTAGCTTTATTGATATCTTGCATTATTAATTTACGCATCGCAGCATTTTGCGTTTGGTTATATTGAACTTGTAGGGTTGCAAGATAGACATCAATATCAACAGGTCTATCCGCAATCAAAAGCCAAAATTCATAATCAATTGTATTATAAAAATTAGCAAGTTCATATAATATATTATTTTGTGAGCCTTGATCTAAAATAAAAATATTTTTAGGAGTTATCTTAACTCCCGTTACATAATACTTATCATCAGTATATATCATACCGTTGGCTATATCTCTAATTGGTAGCCAATCTTCTGCATATCTTGATCCACTATTTTGATCATTGTTTGTCGTTTGAGCCATAATATTCTTTCACACACCAACCTCTCCAATAATATTTTCTTCTACCAAAGGCAAAATTAAATATATTTGTTAATAACTGTCTTACGTTATGATAATTAGCTATAGGAAATACTAAAGTTGCAGCAGTCAAAAGAGGTAAACTAATTAAAACTAATTGCCATGTCGCTGGATCTCTAACAATTACTAGTAATAGTATTGTTAGACCTCCGCCAATACCACACACGATTAAGTCCGGTACCGTAAAAAAACCTAATATTAATCGCGATTTTTTACTATTTGCAGGTACCAAATAATTATTATTCACAGATTACCCTCCTTTTTATTAATGGTTATTTGTTATCGCCTTTTCTAGCTTCAGCTTGTTGTCTAACCCGAGCAGATTCAGAACGCGCTCTTGCACCAATGTTTTGATATGCTCCTGCAACATCATCAATTTCATGTGCATTATGTACTTCGCCAGTATGTTTTTCTTTAGTAATAGGATCCTCAACATGAGCACCATGACTCCTATATAGTTCTCTAAACTCTTCGCTTTTTGCTCTTGTTGATTCTAGATCTTTTTCTCCAATGCCACTTATTGTTATGTTTTTCATTGCAGCATCTTCCATTTTAAGCCTTGATTGTTTCCATAATTGATTATACATACTATCTAGGTTAGCTACTCTAGTAGCATGTTCTCTAGCAACTCTATCAACTTCAGCATTATATGCATCCATATCCGTAACTCCGGCTGAATTTGTAAATCTAGACTTGTCTACCATTGAAGCAAAATCAGTTACGCCTTTTAGACGATTAATATCGGCTTCGATAGCAGCTAAAGACATTCCCGCATAATCATGCTCCAACATATTTAACAAATCATCTTTATTATCACCTTTGAACATATTTTTACCATGTTCATCACGCATACTAGCAACAAGGCCAACATTTGTCTTATACTTATTCATAACTTTTTCAGCTTCAGCATGCATATCATCTTGTGCTTTCTTAAATTGATCTGCAACTTTAATAGTTCCTTCATAGCCTTCAGCTCCACCAGTTGCCCAATCTTTAACATCTGCCCAAGCATCAGAAAGATGGCCAGTAAGTACATTATGCTCTGCTGCTTTATATCTATCTCTTCTTGCTTCTCTTTTATCTCTAGCATCCGTAGTAGCAGTAGCTCCTTTACCAGCCGCAGCGTTCATTTCGCTAAAGCTTGCAGCATTAGCTCCTTGCCTATATCCATGATAAAGACCAGAACCTGCTCCGGCAAAAGTACTAAGAACACCACGTCCTAAAGCATAAGCTTTTTCTTTGCCACCTTCAGCATTTTTAAAATTACTTATAGCATGGCCAGCATTTCTAACCATAGCCGTAGCACTTGATCCAATCGCGGCACCGGCAGTAAATACGCTAGCATTTTTAAGTTTATCTTTAATACCTAGACTTACATCTTCACCAAGACCAAAGATGTCATCAATAAGCTTTGGAGCTTGTTTAATAAATGTTACAATACCTAAGATAATAAAAGCATAGCCAATTAATTTAACACCAAATGAACAATCATCACAGCCAGAGAAGAAATCACTTTCAATAAATACGGAAATTAGAAAAACTCCTAAATCCATAATAATTATTCTTGTGAAAACAGCGAAGAAAGTTTTAGATACAGCTTTAAGCCACTTCTTAAATATATCTTCTTGATTAGGTAAAATTCGGCAAGAGATGGCAATCGGAGCAATTATTTGATAGAAAGCTAGTTTACAAGCCCGTACTGCCAAGTCAAAACAGAACGATACAATTACATAAACAAGGTATCCTCCGGCAATTAAAGCAATAAGCCAGTTAAATTCAACTTCATCTTTTACGATATTCATCGCAAAGGCATTAAATGGACCAAAAGAGCCTAGCTCTAAAGCCGCTTTTTCCGCTTGTTCAAGAGTACAACTACTACTACAATTAATTGTTGTACCTCCAGGAAGTTTATAGCTACGATTACTACTTCTACTTCCTAAGTTATAGTTTTCATTCGTAGGCACAAAAAAGGCTTTAAACGTATTTACGGCCATTCTTCTGCCTCCAGCCTTAATAGTATCTTCACCATCAGAATCTTGAAAACTACCACTGAAGAAATTATCTATAACACCACCATTAGTTGTAAGAATTGAATTTTGAACTCTAAAAGCAAAATTAAATACTGATGGGCAAATAATAATCATGATGAAAGAAGTAACTATGTTCTTAAGAATTTTTTCAACTGTTGCTCCCTTCTCATTTTTATCCGGATCTATTACTAAAGTTAAAAAGTTATAGGCAATAACAAAAAGCATTACAACCCCAAGGATTACATATATTTTATCAGTTAAACTATGATATATACTTTGATCAAAAATATTAGTTTCTGCTAAAAACAAAAAGACTTGGTAAGTATAATTTACCAATTGAAAAATAGCGCCAACTAAGGAAATAATAATTTTCCAAAAAAATTCGGGAATAAAATCAAACATATCGCCCACTCCTGCTAGAATCATATTAAGCTCCTATCCTATGCCACATGTTCCGTATACATCAATTAATGCCAACAAATTTTCAACAATTATTGGTAAAAACCATAGTGCCACAGCATAGAATAATCGTGCAGCCATTTTTTTTGCAAGGGGTTTATAAAGTTCTTTATCTTCACCAAGTAATGCTTTAAACCAATCAACTACTGATAAGACAATACATAAAACAATACCTGCATATTTTATTATGTCTAGAGCAATTTGCAAATAATAGGCAAAATCTCCCGCCTTAGATGGGTCGCCAAATAAAGCATCACACTTATCAGCATTACTTCCTGCTAAAGCAATTATTTCACTACCATGAACTACATCAGCCCTTACAAGAGAGACAAACCCAAAAAAGGATAAAACCAAAACGAAAATAACTAGACCTTTTTTCATACCTAAACCTCTCTAGTATAACTATAATTATACTATTTTTTGTGGATAATCACAAACATTTATTATTTATATCTATTAATCGAATTATTACATGTTTTTATCGATGTAATACATTTCATACATTCTGAATATTTGCCATTTGTTTTATCATAATTACTAACTAACTTTAAAGTAGCATTAACAATGGTTGGAATAAAAAATATTCCTACCGCTACAAATAACTTAGAGATAAGTAATCTTACGGCATCTTTAGTAGCTTTGTCATCCTCATCAAGTGTAGCTTTAAAAAAGCTATACATACCTGTAATAATTAAAATAATCGGGGCTAATATTTTTAAAGCCATAACAACATATCCTAGCACTCTAAAACCCTTTAATACATTAGCATCATGACAAGCAACATATTCTTTTGTTAATGTTGCTGCACAAACACAAGGAGTTAATATTAAAAATAAAGCAATAAAAGTAAGAATATATTTTGTCCTTTTCTTCATAAAATAGCCCTTCCTACCTAGATTTATTATATACGATATAAAACTTTATTACAAGAAAAAAGCTATATCATAGCTAGTTTTTCTTATCAAATTTAGTTTCACAAATATGGAATGTAACAATAAGAGTAATTATGCTTATAGCAATAACGATATAAAATGTTACCCCACTTGGATTAAAATTAAGGGATGGATAAAATTCGCATAGAACACCATAGGCATTATTAATAAAATGAAGAATCATGGTGGTGAGTATAGATCCGCTTTTAACATAGATATAACCAAGAGCAATACCTACGATGAAGGCATTAATTCCTTGAATCCAATTCATATGATAAATGCCAAATATTAAGGCACTAGCAATTATACCTACTGCTATGCCATATTTCTTTTTAAAGGAATTTAAAACAATGCCTCTAAAGAAGAATTCCTCAGCAATCGCTGGCAATACAGCAATTAAAAGAAGTCCTAGCCAAATATTATTGACATTTAAAAGTTCTGATACCTGAGAATATTGTTCTATAGTTGACGGGAAGAAGTTAGCAATAACATTAATTATCGTACTAGAGATAAAATAAATAGCAATAAATAATAATGTTAAAACGATAAATTTCTTGATAGAAAAACCATTAAATTTAATACTCTTTTTAATATCAATTTGGCTAATTAAACATACAGCGATAGATATAAATAATATTGTTATAGGCATAATAGCAAGTAAGAAGTACATAGAGGATGTGGCAAATAATAAAGTAAAATAGGTTGCAAGAAGATAAATAACTATGCCTAGAACTAATGATCCTAAAGGTGATAAACAATCTCTTGATACCTTTCCTTTTCTAAAGCTTAAATACTTAAGTGAATTGGTACTAAATAATACATCTTCTTGATTATATATTTTAGAAACAATAAATATTAATATTATAGAGTAAGCTAAAGTTGAAATGAAAGTAAGTAGTACAAATAAAGAATCAACATTTGTAGATAAGGCATTATTAAAAAGAAGTGATATATTAACAAATGGTATAAGAGAACTTTTTAATGAACCCGTAATGCCAAACATAGGAAGCATAGATATAAATGCAACTAAGAGCTCTAAAGGATATAATGAATTTTGAGCTTCTTTAAGATTTTTAGAGAAAATAGTAACACTTAATAGTAAGCCACTAAATAAAAGAGCTAATAAAATAATGGAAATAAAATAAATAGCTAAAACTTTGCCACTGATTTCAAGGCTAACAACGCCAAGCATTGCTAAAGTATCTTTAGCAAAATATAAAGTTCCAAATAAGGAAATATAAGTTAAGAATCCGGAAAGAGAAGATAAAATAAAGACTGTTAAGTATTTGCTAGTTATAAGCTCAGATTTTTTAATAGGTAAGCTTAATAAAGTTTCTAAAGTTCCTTTTTCTTTTTCTGATGTAGTAATTTCAATAGCTACTGAAAAGCAGACACTTGATATCATCATCGTAAGAACCATTGATATCATTGAGGGTACTAAACTTCCCATTTCCGTAATACTTTCTTGAACAAAAGTAATTTTAAATGAATCAAGGATATCTTGATAATTAACGCCTTGTTGCTCCAACGTTTTAGCAACATATTCTTGTTTATAATCTTGATAAATTTTTTCTACCAAAGCACTATTGGCAATTGATGATGTATTATTTTCATCATAATGAATAAAGTATTCATTATCTTCATTAATTACGTATATGCCTAAATCTTCATCATCAAACATTTCTTTTAACTTATCTTCATCTTCATAAACAATTTCGAATTTATAAACATCTGAATAGTTTTCAACAAAATCTTTAAAATCCTCAGAAACTTCATAATTAACACCAAAAGAGATTGTATCATCTACTTTAGTGAACATCGAAATCATTAATCCCATAAGGCCTATCAAAATAGGGAACATTAAAAGAGGTAGAAGAATCATCGTAATAAAAGACTTACGATCTCTTATGATATTTAAAAATTCTTTTTTTAGTAATGAAAGAACAACCTTAATCCTCATTTTTACCTCCGACTACCGCAAAAAAAGCATCTCTTAAATTAGTAGTATTAGTTTCTTCCTTTATCTTTTCAGGAGTACTTTCACATATTACTTTACCATGATTTATAAATAATACTTTATCACAAATATTCTCTGCTTCTTCCATATAATGAGTTGAATAAATAATGGTCTTACCCCTTTGCTTTTCTTGTTTAATAAAATCAATTATTATTTGACTACTTACAACATCAAGTCCTGAGGTTGCTTCATCTAAAATATAATATTTAGGATCATTTATAAAACATCTAGCTATATTAGTTCTTTGAACTTGACCTGTTGATAAATTACCAATTTTATTATCCTTAAAACTCTCCATATCTAAAAGTTTTATTATTTCTTTTACTCTTTGATCTAATTTACCTTTATCTATTTCATAAATACTACCAAAAATATGGAGTAACTCTAAAGGAGTTATATTTTCATATAACTTCGTATTACCTGATAAATAAGATATATCTTTTTTTATTATTTCACTATGTTTATCATATGATCTATTATCAACTTTAATAGTACCTTTTGTTGGAGACATAATTCCTGACATCATTCTAAGAAGAGTTGTTTTGCCCGCGCCATTTTGGCCAAGTACACCATAGATAGTTCCATCAGGAACTTCAAAGCTTATATCATCAACGGCATAAATTTCTTGGGCTTTCTTACCAACATTTTTGATAAATCTTTTTTTAACGTTACTAACTTCTATCATGTAATCACCTTACCTATCAAAATCATTATATATCAAAAAAAGATAGATGACTACCCGAAATCTATCTTTAAGACTGTTTATTTATTTAGTTTTTTTACCCTTTTTAATAGGAATCAACTTAACTTTAACGCCTTTATATCTTGCGTATTTTTTCTTAACCCCTTCAGGTAAATTTTTCTTTAATACTTTCATTCTTTTCACTCCTTGCACAGGTATTATAACATAAATAATAAAATGTTAATAGCCTTTTTATTTAAATAATATGCTATAAAAAAGATGCTTATTTATAAAATAGCACCTTTAATTATAAATAACTTTTTAAAGTTTCAACATTCTTCTCTTGCATTGTTACATAATCACTAACTATTGATTCTACTTCTTTATTTATTTTCTTTTTATTTAAAATTTTTCTTCCTTCGATAATTCCCATATTAACGCCTTGAAGTAATATTTCCGCGATTTTAGAATTACTTGTATCATCCATTGTTTTCATTTCTATACCTGACCAAGTCATAACTTTATTCATTACTCCTGTGCTATGAGGCTGTCCTTCATTATAGTTAGGATAAATAGCATCTACTTTTTGAGCTATATCTTTGTATTCATGTAACTCTTGTTCCAAAATACTTTTTAATTTCTTATCTTCTACTTTGTCTAAGATCATATTCACGGCATCAATTCCCATTGTAGCGCCTTTATGAATTTCATCTAAAGCATTAATATTTTCTTGTTCCATTTATATTCACCTAATAATAGGTTGTTATAATTTCTAATATTTATACTTTAAACTTCCTTTTTATAATATGATTCAATATATGCAAATAAAGGAGCATCTAAACTAAAGTCTCTTTCAAAAACCTCATCTATAACATGGTAAGAGTTAAGAGCTTCGAATTCAGCATTTTTATCTCCTACAAAGATAGCTTTACCTCCATTTTCATGAACAAAAGTAAATGCATCTTTATCAGTTAAGCCATCTCCTATATAGATAACATCTTCATAAGGAATATGTTCTTTAGCACATATATTTTTTATACAATCTACTTTCTCTTCATCCGTTAATATTTTATCTAAATTACCATCTTGATCATCATCTTTAAACTCTGTTCCTTCAACACCATCAAGATATTTTGCAACAGAAGTTTTTAGAACATAATCTTTATATCCTGATGTAATTACATACTGTTTTATACCCATTATTTTTAAAGCAGGAATAAATTCCATTACGCCCTTACTATATATAACATCTTCTGCTCCTAGAGAAATAATATTACTATTAAGCTTAAAACCATTTTCCATAAGAACTTTTTTAAAAACATCATAATAGGCCTCATATACACTAATATGCATTTTTTGGGTAATTTCTACTACTCTATTATAAAATGATTCATAATCAATATTACATTTAGATATTATTTCATATTGAGGAATGGAATAAGGCGTTAACGTTCCATCAAAATCATAAAATACAATCATTACTATCACCTATATTAATTATAGGAAATAATAAATTAAAAAGCAATTTTCTTACTTCTTATCTGTCAACAATCTTTGACTTACATCTTTTAAAGATTGAAAGTAAACTGCAAGTACAAGAGGTAATTGATTATTAGATTTAGCTTCATTCATTTTTTCGACTATAATAGCAAGTAATTCAGCATCGGCATTATCTATATCTATTTTACAAAAGGCTGAATCGATAATTTCTTTAAAGTATTTGATACCTATATCCAGTTCATTTCGAGCAACATCAAAATATATTTGGGAAAATGGGGCTTCTAAGGATAGAGATATATCTTCCCTAGAAAGTCCTTCATTTAATAACTCAATAACTCTACAAATCAAATCTTTATAATAAAAAGTACCTACTTCATCCATTGGAAAGCCTAAAGATTCTAAAAGTTCAAGAATTTGTATACGAGTTAATTCTTTATCACTAATATCGGTTAATCTACGCTCTTTATAATCTTCATATTGCTTTTTTTCAAAAGCAACAGATTCAGAAAAATTAACATAACCATTCACATACAGAGGCTGAGTATTTACCATAACCTTTTTTATCCTTTCATAACATTTTCTATCTATAATGGTGCTTTCATAAAAAAAGCACAAAATCATTTATACTTAATTTCGTACTACTTCTATATTAAACATTTATAATGATTTTTTTACGCCAAATTATTGTATCATAAAATTATAGTTTGTCAAGTATCTATCCAAAATATCCTTATTTACTACTAAATAATATGATAATTAAAATTAATTATTAAGATTTACATATAAAAAGGTTGCCCTAAGACAACCCTTATAATTTACGCTCCTGCTGCTGGACCTGTTGGACCTTGAGGAATAGTTAAGTTTAATACATAATTTGGTGCAGTACCTGTTATAGTTGCTGTAGCATCACTACCTGGAGCACCCGTTGTAACTGAACCAATTGCTAATGTAGGTGTTTCACCATCTGCACCAGCAGCTCCCGTTTCACCAGTAGGACCTGTAGCTCCTTGAGGGATAGTAAAATTAAGCGTATAGTTTCCATCAGAACCTGTTATAGTTGCTGTTGCTGGTGTATCAGGATCAGTAGTATCTACTGTTCCAATTGCAAGTGTTGGTGCTGGACCTGTAGCTCCAGTGGCTCCAGTTTCACCAGTAGGACCAGTGGCTCCCGTTGGGCCCGTTGCTCCTGTAGGACCTGTTGCCAATGGTTAAAAGTGGCACATAGAAAAAAAGCAAAATAAAAAGTGGTGTTTAAACCACTAATTTTTATTAAATTTTTTCGTAAACAGCTCTATATTTAGCTAAAAGTATACCTGTTTCTTTACCATCTTTATCAGTAACAGGAGTTCCATTAACAGATACCATTTCCCAACCCATAAATCTGTATCCAGGTTTAGCTTTAGGAGGTTGCATTACATACTCTGTTATATCCCCTCTTCTACCAAGAGTAACTGTTCCTTTCATTAGACCTGTGCCTGGTTCAGCAAATCCTTCACATGCATTTGTATCGCATGAGAATTCAGTAAACCAAATACAACCAGATCCATCTTTTCCACAAACGCCTTCATTCCAATAGTCTGTATTGCCACCAGTACGACGTACTTTTAAATCTGGTAATGTACTATAGAAATGGAATTCTACAGGATGTTTTTCTGGAACTTCTTCTTTACCTTCTTGATCTTTAGCTAGTCTTTCTGCTTCTCTCTTTAATGCATCATTAATAACTTTCCAATCATCCTCTGTAAGTTCTCTTTGATTAGAAGCTCCACCTTCACTCTTTGTTGAAGTATTGTTAGATTGTTTAGTTGTATTTGAACTGCTAGATGAAGAATTACTAGATTGCTTAGATGTATTCGCATTACTTGATGAAGAATTAGTAGATTGTTTAGACTTTTCAGTCGTATTTGAGCTATTTGCTTGTTTAGCAGTATTTTGAACTTGTTTAGCAGCTTCCTCAGCTTGTTTTATTTTTTCAGCTTCTTCAGCGGCCTTTCTTTGAGCCTCTTCCTCAGCTTTTCTTTGGGCTTCTTCAGCTTGTTTTGCAGCTTCTTGAGCTAATCTCATTCTTTCAGCTTCTGCAGCTTTTTGAGCAGCAGCTTCTGCAGCAACTCTTGCTTCCTCAGCTAATCTTGCTTGTTCTTCTTGTAAAGCTTTTGCAGCCTTTGCTTTAGCCTCAGCAGCTATTCTTTCAGCTTCAGCCTTTTTTCTAGCTTCTTCAGCTTTTTGAGCTTCTTCTTGAGCTTTTTTGGCAGCTTGATCAGCAGCGGCTTTTTGAGCAGCAGCGGCTTTTTGAGCTTCAGCAGCTTTCTTTTCTTCAGCCTTAGCAGCCTCTACTTTTGCTTTTGCAGCTTGTTTAGCTTGAGCAGTTCTAGCAGCTGTTACTTCGGCTTCAGCAGCAGCTTTAGCCTTTTTAGCAGTTTCAACTAAATCATTAGCCTTTTTGACTTCAGTTTCAGCAGCTTTTTGATTTGATGAAGCTTTTTCAACTTCCTTTTTAGTGCTTTCAACTTTAGCTTCAGCTTTTTCCTCAGCCTTATTAGCAGTTTCTACTTTAGCCTCAGCAGTTGCAACTTCTTTTTTAGCAGCTGTAACAGCTTTGTTAGCAGTTTCTACTTTTGCTTGAGCAACTTTAACTTCAGCTTCAGCCTCATTTAGTACTTTAGCTTGTTCAACATTAACTACATCTTTTTCAATGTAATTTGCTTTTTTGTCACTTTCTAGCGTTTTACTAACATCAACGCCTAGAGCATACATACCTGATGTAGCAACACCAGTAGCTAAAAATCCACTTAGTAATTTAACTGGTAACTTTTTCATAAAACATTTCCTTTCAATATAAATTTACACTTATGTCATACTATATTATATGTCAAATGTCAAGTTTTCCCCCATATTTATGCCTAATTTGGCAAATTTTTACAATAATAGTTTGTCAATTTTAATGAGTATTATACTTAATTATATTTGAATAAAATAAAATTGTGATGAATAATGAAAGTAAACGTTTATTACGATAATAACGGCATAGATATCAATAAAGCTATTGAAGATATCATAATAGAATCTTACTTTTTAGAAAATCAATCTTTTACGGGAGAAAAGATAAAAGATGTATGATAATTTTTTTAGAAAAATTACGACTATTAATTATATTATTTATGCAAGGCTATCCAAAGAAGAACAAGGAAAGAGTAAGGAAGATCAAAGTAGAAGCATTAAAAATCAAATTATAATGTGTAAGAACTATATTGAAGAAGAGAAAAAATTATATCAAGATTGTCACTTTATTGAGGTAGCTATTTTAAAAGATGATGGAATATCTGGAACTACTTTTGATAGAGAAGATTTTCAAAAATTAGTAAGTTTAATTGAACAGAAAAAAGCCAATATGGTTATTACCAAAGATTTATCTAGGCTTGGAAGAGATCATATTCAAACTGACGATTATATAGAAAAATGGTTTCCTGAGCATAATGTTCGTTATGTTTCAATAATGGAAAATATTGATACATATGTTGATTCCGTTAGTAATGAAATTGCTCCCATTATAAACTGGAGTAATGAAAACTTTGCAAGACAAACATCTAAAAAAATCAAAAGAACATTTAAAAATTATCGTGATACGGGAAAATGGACCGGTGGTGAACCACCTTTAGGCTATCAAATAGATGAGCGTAATAAATATCATCTTGTTATAGAACCTAAAGGTAAAGAAATTGTTGAAAGAATCTTTAAATTAGCATTAGAAAATAATAGCCTAGATAAAATTGCCAAAATTCTTACTGATGATAAAGTTCCTATTCCCTCATTAATGAAAAAAAGTAAAAGAAAAATCATAACCGAAACTTGGTCTTCACAAACAATTAAAAATATTTTAAAAAACGAGATATATACAGGAAATATGGTACAAGGCAAAACCACTAGGCTAAATCATAAATCTAAGAAAATAATATATTTGCCTAAAGAACAATGGAGCATTACCAAAAACACCCATGAAGCTATAATTGATCAAGAAACGTTTAATAATGTACAGTTAATATTTAAGTCTAATAAAAATAAAACTATTAAATCATATGATTATTTATTAAAGGGCATAATTAAATGTCATGAATGTAAGCATTTAATTGGGATTCAGCATTATAAAAACCGTAGTAAGAACTATACAATCTGTAGCTTTTATCGTAAGCATGGTAATAAAAAAAGTGGATGTACTGCCCATCGATTTGCCTATGATGAAATAGAAAGTCTAGTATTAAAAAGTATTAAAAATAATTGTTTAAAATATGTTGATAAAACTAATATGCTAAATATACTCAAAAAACAAGATTATGCATTTGAACAGGAAAATAATTTAAGAAAAAAAGTTGACAAATGCCATAAGGAAATTGAAATATTAAATAAAGAGCTTGATGATATTTATGAAGATAAATTAAAAGGGATTATTTCTATTGAGCAATTTCAAAGAATCATTAAAAGTAAACAAAAAGATCTTGAATATGAACAAAATCAGTTAAAAAGATATTATTATGATTTAGAAAAAATATTAAAAGTACAAAGTGAAGATCAAAACGTTAATAAAATAGTAAATGATTTTTTAACTATTAGTAAACCTAATAAATTATTAATAGTTAAATTAATTGATAAAATATCTTTAAGTGAAAATGGAACAATAAATATTTATTATAAAATTAAGCCTCCACGTTAATAAGTGCCACTTTATCCCCTTAGCAGTAGCTCCCGTAGGGCCTGTTGGACCTGTGGCACCTTCAGGACCCGTTGCTCCTGTTGGGCCTGTAGCACCAGTAGGACCTGTAGCTCCAGTTGCTCCTGTTGGGCCAGTAGCACCAGTAGGGCCTGTAGCTCCAGTGGCTCCTGTAGGACCTGTAGTACCAGTTATACCTGTAGGTCCTGTTTCCCCTGTTGGACCAGTAGGTCCTTGTGGTATAATAAAATCAAGAACATAGTTAATTTCGTTGTTCATTTTAACTCCTTTCCTTAAACTTCACGAATGGTAACAGATGCATCTGTACCTGGAGCACCAGTTGTAACTGTACCAATTGCAAAAGTAGGAGTTGCTCCTGTAGGACCTGTAGCTCCAGTTGCTCCCGTTGGACCGGTTGCTCCTGTAGGGCCTATTGGACCTGTTACGCCAGTAGGACCCGTTGCTCCTGTTGGACCTGTGGCTCCAGTTGCTCCTGTTGGGCCTGTAGGACCTGTAGCACCAGTAGGACCAGTTGGACCTGTGGCTCCTGTCGCACCTATTAAACCGATAGGACCTGTAGCTCCTGTTGGACCAGTTGGGCCTGTAGCACCCGTTGCCCCAGTAGGACCGGTTGGACCACCCGCAGGACCTGTTGGACCGGTTGGGCCGGTTGGACCATAACAGCAACAGCAAGATGTTCCATCTGGATTGTACTTATTTATGTAAGCTCTAGCTCTTTGTATGTTATTGTTCATATTACCTCCATAATAATCTATTCTCGTTTTAATTATTTAAATATTTAAATAGTCTATATATTGGCAAAAAAACATAAAAATATAAAAAGAGGTGTTCAATGAAAATATGTGTATATGCAATTACTAAAAATGAAAGCAAACATGTAAAAAGATGGTATGAAAGCATGAAGGAAGCCGATGAAATATATGTATTAGATACCGGTTCTACTGATGATACTGTGCAAAAACTAAAAGATTTAGGTGTTCATGTAGTAACAAAGGTTATTAAACCTTGGCGTTTTGATAAAGCTCGAAATGAATCTCTAAATTTAGTGCCAAGTGATACTGATTTATATGTTTGTACTGACTTAGATGAAGTTTTCGACAAAGGCTGGCGAAAACTCATTGAAGACAATATAAAAGAAAATACCACTCGGGTTAAATATCTATATAATTGGTCTTTTAAAGAAGATGGAGTTACTCCTGCAACTACGTTTTATTTAGATAAAATCCATACCAAGGGATATCATTGGAATCATCCCGTACATGAAGTCCTTTATCCCGAAGGTAATGAATGTTTCCAACTAATCGAAGGTATAGTTCTTAATCATCATCCTGACTATAGCAAAAGCCGAGGATCATATTTACCATTATTAGAACTTAGCGTTGAAGAAGATCCCGATGATGATCGTAATGTTCACTATTTAGGTAGAGAGTATATGTATTATAATCGTAATGAAGATGCTATTAAAATGTTACATAAGCATTTAAAATTACCTAGGGCAACATGGAAAGATGAAAGATGTGCCTCAATGAGATATATGGCAAGATGCTATCATCGTCTTGGCTTTGATGAAGAAGCAGAAATGTGGTTTAAGAAAGCTGAAGAAGAAGCTCCCTATTTGCGTGAAAGCTATATTGAGCTCGCAGGTTTATATAATGAATTAAAAATGCCTGAGAAGGTCCTTGAAGAACTAGATAAGGCCTTTAAAATAAAAGATAAAAGTGAATCATATCTTAATGAAGAATTTGCTTGGGATAGCTATCCATATGATTTATATGCAATTAATGCCTATAATCTAGGTAAATACAAACAGGCTGTATTGTATAATCAAAAAGCAATGGAACTAAATCCTAACGACGAAAGATTAAAAGGAAATCAAAAATACTATGAAGAAGCTTTAAAAAAAGCTAATGAATAAGTAAAAGCTTGGTTAATATTAATTATTAATCAAGCTTTTTTATTAAGCTAATTTGATAGAACTATCTTTTTGACTTTTAACTAAATGATATTCCTCCAATGTCATATCATTTGCAAATAGATATGATGCAAGTTCTACGCCTACAAATCTAAAATGCCATGGTTCAAAATTAATACCCGTGATACCTTCTTTACCTTGAGGATATCTTAAAATAAAACCATATAAATGGGCATTTCTGATAAGCCATGCATATTCAGGATCATCACTAGTAACATCATCAGTGTATGCCCCATTTCTAAAATAAGCTATGTCAAAAGCAATACCACTTTGATGTTCACTTGCACCAGGCATCATAACATATTTAGAAGTATGCTCTAGTCCTTTTTCTAAAACATTTTTATCCCATATAACTTGTTGATAATCATAAGACCTATATCCACTATCAATAATAATATGAAAACCTTCTTTTAAAGCAGCTTCTTGCATTAATTGAAAATATGGCCATACTGCACTACTTATCATTGGCTTTAGACTAGGATCTTTATAATTATGAAAATTATCATCATTATTATCAGTAATTATTAGATCATTTGGAACAAAAGATCTATCTAATTTATGCTCTTTGTTTATTAAAATGTCATAGTCCATTTATAATCATCTCCATAATATTTATATTTTATTTTAAAATAAACTTCACATATATATAAATACAAATATTTTACCATAAAAATAATTTATTGCATAAAAATAGATGAGACTTCTCTCACCTATTTATAACTATTTTATGTATTAATCTTGTTTTTTCTTAGCACTAAATAATGCTATGCCAGCAAGTGCAACACCAGAGATTCCAGCAGCAATTACATAACTAACAATTTTATCACCAGTATTAGGATTTTCAGGTTCATTTCCAGCATTTGCTTGGTCTTCATATGCTAGTGCATAAGTAGAAAATTTATCAGTAGCAAAGCTTAATTCTTTTCCATCATCAGATAATAATGTATCAAGAACTTCAACCTCTCCATTATGTTCTCTTAAAATGTAATATACTCTTGTATAACCTTTTTTTACTTCAGGTAAATTTTCAGGTACTTTAACTGTAAGAGTTATTTCATCAGTTAATTCATGTAAGTTAAGTGTTTTTGTACCAGCTTTTACTACAACGTTTATATCTAAGTATTTAGAAATTGTTGCGTTAGGTAAAGCATCAGTAAATTCTTTCTTTTCCTTATCTGTTGCTGCAACTTCTTTAGCTTCTAGAGCAACAGTTGCATCATGATTTGCTAATAATTCTTGTAATTCTTTATCTTCAGTATTTTTTAATGTATCAGCTAATACGTCAGATGTTGCTTCATCAGCTGCTACAGCATTACCACTTACTTCAGGTTTAGCTACAACTTCAGGTTTACTAAATACGCTTACAGCTTCTTTAGTTTGAACATTACAGAACCATATCCATCTTACAGATACTTTATCAGCACCTACTTTAGAAATTTCTTGTACCTCTGGTCCTTTGAAAGTACTATCAATATCCAATGTTCTTGAACCAACAGTTTTGCCATCTGCAGTTTTAACTGTAAATGTTACATTACCATCTTCAATCGTCCAAGAATATGTATATACTCCCTCTGCACTTATTTTAGCTAAAGGATTATTGTTCCAGTTTCCACCGCTTATGTCTACACCTTGGATGCCTATTAAGAATTCGTTGTTAACATTTTCTGTTATAACATTAATCTCATTTACATATTTTCCGGTATTATCTTTTAATGAGAAAGAAATTTCAAAAAATTGTTGATGTAATATTTTTTCTTTATCTAATTCTATTTGTAATTCTTCATGTATACCTGTAGCTGCAGTGTCAGTTCCGCCTTCAACATAAGGTCCTACGTTCATGGCTACCCATTTGTTAGCAGATGTTTCTTTGTTTCCTTGGTATTTATTTCCTGCTATTTCAGTTTCGTTTGTGTCACCTACTGCTTTAGCAGTTCCAGCTGCATATCCAGTGCATCCAGAATCAGTGGTTACACATTCTGACTTAGGCATAGTTGTCTTCCAATCTTTTGTCTTATAGTTAGTTAATGCACTAGCAGGTGTGCATAAAGCTAACATCGAAAATCCACACAATGCTGTTCCAATTATTTTGTCAAATTTTTTCATCCTTTTCCTTTTCCTTTCCTATTATAATTGTAGTATAACCCCTTAGGTATGTCAAGCCCTTTTAAAGGGTATATTCATATAAAATATGGGATAATATGCCTAAAAATAGACATATTTTTAGGCATAGAAAAACCCGTTTTTTATACGGGTCTTAATTAACTAAACTTTTTAATTTGGTTACATATATATGCCATTGCAAATAAGCTTATAGCAGATAAACTTACATATACTAAAAGGCTATCATAAGTATCAGGAACCTCTTCGGCTTCTATTTGTTTATAAGTTGATGTTAATATTGCTTTATCTACAACATCAGCATCTGTAGCAGGATTTCCTTCAACATCAACAAAGCCTGTGAATTCATAGCCTTCCTTTTTAGCAGCATATTGATATAGATCTTCTAGTTTGGAGGTATCTAATACTTTATGATCTACTTTATCAATATTAACGGTAATATAGTAAACAGCCTTTATAGTAAGATCAACATAAATTGGTTCATCAAGGCCAATTTCTTCACCAGTAGCAACATCTATAAATTTAGCAAATTCTTTATTCTTAGCTTCTATCAAGTTTTTTACTTGACTACCATAAGATAAATCTTTTAATGTATTTATCGTAATGCCAGCATCTAAATTTTTAAATGTATTACCAGTATTGGCTATTTTAATAGTTACTTTATCTGTTTTACTAATAGCTTTAATTGTTAAATCAGAAAATATTTTTTCATTAAAATCGACAGCTTTACCAGTAGCCACATTAATAAATGTAAAATATTTATCATCAGGATCATCGATTACTGATTTTAGTTTACTTGCATAACTTTGTTCTTTAATTTCATTTAAAGTTTGTCCTGCTTTTACTTGATAACTAAAATCCACTTGAGTTGGTTCATCAATAACTCTTATTTTGACAGTTTCATCAGCACTTACATTTAATGTCATAATTAAAGAAACTACTGTTATTACCAATAAATATAATACTGCTTTCAAGTTCTTCATGTCTTTTCTCCTTTCTACAAAATATTTTGCAAAACTACTATTAATTTTGCTACACCAATATTTTTATATTGATGTTCTTAGTATGCTACTTTTATAAGGAAAATATACTTTGGCAAATATTGTAAAACATCTAAGCAGCAAAAAACAGTTTCGTTTGAAACTGCTTTCTTGCTACTTATAATACGTTAATAATTTATCTTCTATCTCTTTAGCATCATTACTAAGTATTATATACACATAATGTTTATCTTTTTTAACTATAGCTTTATCATATAAATCTAGTAGCTCTTTTTCCGTAGTACTATTTTTACTTGATTCAATATAGCTTTCAAGGACATTATAATAATCATCTACTTGGTCAGTTTTAACTATTCCAACGAGATTTTTTGGTTGTTGTAATTCTTCCTCTTGGGATAAATAATAGTTATCACTTAAGAATAGATAATCACTAATTGTTTCAACATCAATGCCAAAGTAATAATTTATATCAAATTGATCCATTTCTTCAAGATTTAAATCAACATAATCTTTCAAGAAATCTTCTTTAACTTGTTCTAAATCATAACTTCTGTTAGCATCTCTATTAATTTTTAATAATACTAATACTGCGATAGCAATTATCGCTATTATGACAATTATTAGTATTATTTTCTTACTATGTTGTTTCATTATTGTCATCACCATCTTTTCTATTTAATCCTTTATTTTTAAGCTTAATTACAAGAACTAATAAATTAACAAATATTAAGGCTATTATAGCTAAATATACAAGTACTTTATTCTTACTAAAGAATTCATTATTAGTATCCGTATAGAAATAACTATACAAGTATGAATCAGATTTAATCTTAATTTTTTGATTTACTACTGTTTCATTTTCGGTATTAAGAATATCATCAAGATTATATACTTCATACTCATCTTTAGAGCTATCATAACTTACATAATATTTTTCGGATATATTGTTAGAATAAGTTGTAACATTTGTCATATCACGATCTTCATTTTCCACTGGTTCTACATCTTCCGGAGGATTTTCACTTGATGTAATATTATCAGCATTTAATTTATCTAAAATATCTGTAACAGTTAAGTTATCAAGTTTATCTTGTAATTTCATACTATCTTCATATGATGCTTCACTTATTTTAATATAATCTGTATTTTGGGATAGTCCTAAGCCAATATATTTTAGTAGTGATATTTTTGGTTTAGATCCATATTCATATACTTTATGACCATTATAATAATTAAAGCCTACTATTGAACCATTATCATAAAGAACTAACATAATAGGATCATCACTTTCATAATCATAAGCTATATCAACAATATTAGCATTTATAAAGCCTGATGGATATTTTATCGCCGTTTTATATGAATATATTTCATTAGTATCCTCTAAGGCTATTTGATATTCATGATTATTATAAGTATTAATAATTAAATCATTATTAACAATATTATCATTACGATTAATAACATATACTTTATCATTTCTTAATATAATTCTACCATCTCTTACAACAGGATCTTGACCAGTACCTGAAACAATAGAATAATTATAATAACTCTTAATGCTATAATCATTAATTTTACTTTCATATAATGACATTTTCGCAGGTAATATACCTTGTTTCTTATATGGAGTTTGATATTCTCCCGTTTTCAAATTATATATATCACCATTTTTATTAAGCGCTAATGTATTATATAAATTTGTTATATCATGTTCTAACTCTGTACCATTTTTATATAGAGTTGTATCTTTTAAGAAGTAATAATCATCATTTACAATAGCTAAATTCTTTCTAATATCTTCTTTCTTAAAGGTTTGGGTATTACTTGAGAAAGCATTAGAAATAGTTATTTCAATATCATCTGAATAATCATAGTAAATAGAATATACCCGATCTGTTATTTCTATAGCTTCTTGAACATAATCACCATATTTATATGATATTTTTGTTCTTTCAGGTAGACTATCAAATTCAATATTAAGAGAGTTTACTCCGGATGGATAAACATGATAATTACTATCTAAAGTACTATTATAGATTGAAGATAATCCAAATGTAGACACACTATTTGCTTTATAATCTTTTACTTCATAATCTTCACCATCAGGAAGTGGTACTTCTTCTTGGTCTTGAAATTCATAAGTAACACCACTAACATCCCATTTTAAGATTGGATAATGACCTTTTTGCATAATATCTTCAGCCGCAAAATCATAATGTAAAACTAGTTCACTTCCATCAAGAACGCCTGTTGCAGATTTGTAACTACTTTCTACTTCATCTTTACTTAAAACTTTATTATATATGCATAAATCTCTTATATGACCCATGAATTTATTCGTAGAGCCATTATATTTAACATCATGACCAACATAGTTATCGGTAATATTAGTATTACTTAAAACTACTGTACTCTTATTTTCATAAACTTGCTCCCCATCTATGTAGACTATTAAATGTTTATTATCATATGTTACTGTAATATTAGCTTCAGCATAAAGAGGAATGGTATGATTAGTACTATAGTTAGTGCCATTTATACGAACATAGATAGTCTTAGTATGAATAAATATACCAAATCCCGTTTTTTTATCAAAGCTACCCACAGAGAATATATATTGATAAGATCGAGTTGAGAAAGATGTTACATTCATGGAAATAGTAAAGCTATTTGGTAAATCAAAGTTTTTATCAATAGTAACGATGTTATCAGTACCACCATCAAATAGTAAACCATCCTCATCAATAGCCGTAACTTTAGCGGTAGCATTATGATTACCATTAGATAAATCATCAATTTCTATCTCTTCAACATTAACATCATCATTTACAGGAGATGGATCCCAATAATTAGTATTTAAAGCAAAGTAAGATGAATAATAAAGATCCGTTTTTTCTTCATTAATATATCTAGACCATAAGTTAGGATCCCTTACCTCTTCAAAGCTTAATAATTCTGTCTTTGGGATTTTATCTTTATCATAAGTAATTTCTGTTAGTTCATAACTAGTTACATCGCCCTTTTCGATAAAGTCGACAATTATATAACAGTTTTTGACAACGGTGAAAGTTACAGTTCTAACATTAGCAGTTCTATGATAATACGTAAAATACGGATTTGCTGAACCACTCATGAATTCACTAATATATTTACCATTTGTATCATATAGATAAATTCTAAACCAGTCAGCTTTATTACCAGTAACCTCTATATCAAGTTTATATGATTTACCTTTTTGAAGGTTAATATTATTAGAATATTCAGAATTTGGATAAGAATAATTTGTTGTTGGTTTTCCATCAGTACCAATATATCCTTTAGTTAATTTTGTAATAAGATTATCGCCTTGTTTTTCTTCATCAACACCCATAGTATCAATCTTTTCATCTTGAAGTAAATCTTTTTCATAAAAACCTACTCTTGCCAAGTTAAGAACTTGAAAGTTTCTCGCATCGCCTGAGGCAATACCATAGTCTTTACCGTTTTCAGCTTTAACTCTTCCGGCAAAGTATAAACCATAATCATTTTGCGGATTTATAAACTCTCTCTTTACCTCGCCAAAGAAGCCACCTACATGAGAGTTTGCTACAACATCAGTATCTTCAACAGTTACTTCTCTAACAGCACCTTCAGTTAAGGTGTTATCAATAGATCCAACAATTCCTCCTGCATAATCAGTTGAAGATTTAACTAAGCTTTCAGAAACTCTTGTATCATATACAGACCCTGAAGTTACTGAACCTACAACGCCCCCGGTTTTAGATAGTCCTGAGATTGTTGCTTTATATACATAACTATTTTGAGCTATAGAAGTAGATGAACCGGCCAAACCACCGGTAGATGTTCCACCTGATGTTATATCAGTATTTTTTACACCACATCTTCCAAGAATAACATAATTTGCTCCTATTTCAGCTCCAGCAATTCCGCCGACACTAGTAGTTGCAATTCCAGTTCCTGTTACATGAGAATCAAATACATAACTATCATATATGTAGAAGGATGCTCCTACAACGCCACCAATTCTAGTATCTGAGCCTTCAATGTTCGAATTTTCAACAGTTAGGCCAAACATATAACTACTACCTTGGTATCCAACTGCACCACCTACATTATTTTTACCCTTTACAGTTACTTTATCAACTGTTGAGTCATTAGCAACGCCATAGGCTACAATACCACCTACATATTCAGAACCAGTAACAGTCGAATCAGATATGGTTATACCTCTAATTTCTTTTTCTTGTGAACCAATGGATAAATCGGCTCTACCAATTATTCCTCCCGTATAACTTTTAGTTCCTGTAACAGTCATCTTTGTTGCTGTAATATTATTATAAAATCTATTAACTGAATTTTTGGTATAAGCAATAAAGCCACTTACGTAAGAAGTGCCTGAAACAGTAACATTTTCAAGTTTAATATCATGCGTATTATTACCGTTATTTCGAGCTATTATACCAACATAATTATCTGTTTTCATGTCAATAGTGATATCTTTAAAGGAAACATTTGCTAACTCAGCATAGTTATTTAAAATTATACCATCATATGAGTTGTTAGCCGTTGGCGTATCTGTAATAGAAATATTTTCAAAGTTTATATGACTTAATTTAGTATCTATTCTTTTAATAATATTAACATCATTTTGATTCTTAGTAATTTTTAAATTAATACCCTTAAGAGTATGGCTGACACTATCAGACTCGGTTTCCAAACGATTAAAGACAACACCTGTCTGAATATCTTCTTTATCAGTAAAATCAATATCATTTTTAAGAATATAGTTTTCGGCATCAACAGTACTTACCTTTTGCCAATCTTCAAAACTATTTAATTCTTTATAGAAGGTCATACCAAGTCTTATACTAGCAAGTTCACTTTGCTCAGTAGAACCATCTTCCGTAGTATAAGTTATCTTACTTAGTTTATAGTAATCATAGTACTTTTCAGGCGTAACTGTTAAAGTAAGATTTGTTTGATTTTCTGACGTTGTAACTTTATCAACCTTTACTTTTGCGTCATCAACAGTAACATTAGTAATTTTATAGTTATTAGGATTATCAATAACCAAAGCTACCGTAGCATCTTGCACATGTTTATCAATATATACGTCATCTACTTCAAAATTATTTTTTCCTACTTCATTGTCTAATTGATTAGGTAGTAATTCTTCTGTGCCATAATGATATAGTTTTGGAAGCAATCCCTCATTAACTCTTGAATAATCGTAGGAATCACCAAAATAAATAACATCCGTATATGTTGCTGGATCGTATAAAGCCTGTGTATCTAAAATGGTTTCACCAGTTGAAACATCTGATCGTACACCATTTATAAGAGTACTATTAATAGTGTAATTATTTTCTGGTACCACTATTTCATTAGCAATACGTGAGATAATATTATCATTAGACTTAGTATAGATATTTCCAACATATAAATTACCTTCGAGATAAGAAGCTGTTACTTCTTGGCCTGCGATACCTCCTACATAATATAGAGAACTATTTAAATCAACACTTGAATATGAGTTTGTAACATAACCAGTAGTATAACCGACTATACCTCCGGTATATAATTCAGTAGAAGTTACGGATCCGGTTGTATAACAATTAGTTATAGTACCGAATATTGAATTTTCACCTCCAACTAGGCCACCTACACCATTAGCATAATTCGCACCAGCTATATTTATATTAACATTTTGCGCATATGAGTTGGTAATAGTAGAACCGGTTGAATAACCTACCAAAGCACCAACATATAGTGTGGTTACTTGGGCATTAGATTTTATTTCAACGTCTGTAATACTTGAATCAGTTATTTTAGCATTTTGTGAATAACCTAATAGGCCACCCGCATATATGGTTCCTGTTTTATTATCAGGTACTTCAAAACGTAAACCCTTAATATGAACATTAGTAATACGGGCATTAGCATTAGAGTAGCCTATAATAGCGCCAAAGTTTGCATCACTTTTAGTAGTAGGTATTCTTTCTATATTTACAAAGTATACATTTTCTAAGGTACCATTCATACTACTAAATAGACCGTTTTTATTTTCATTAATCTTAAGATTTTTTATAGTATGACCATTACCATCGAAAGTCCCTGTGAATGGACTAATATAAAAATCATTTTTACCATAATTATTAAAATCGAGATCTTCCATTAATTTATAGTTTTGATTTAAGCCATTATTTATGCCCACCCAATCAGCAATATTATGTATCTCTTTATAAAAATCAACGAATAAGAACTTTTCATTACTTTGATAGTTTCTTGTTGACTTATAACCACTGAAACTTGAAGTAATACTTCTTACTTCATATCTTGAAACGAAAACTTGGGGATTAGATACCTTTATTTTTACAGTACTTTTACCACCAGAGAAATGTTGTTCAAGTATTTCTGTTGTTAAATTGGCAATAGAAATATCTGTTATTTCTTCACCATTAACATTGTTTACCATTACTTGAACAGTTGCTTCATTATTAGTTTGACTTAATATTTCGAAATTTGTAATATCTACTAACTCATCATTAGTATAGGAAGGTAACTCAAGATAATCTTGTTTAGGCATTTTCTTACTTGTAAATATTACCTGAGGATAATATCCAAGAGTAAGCATGTCATCGACATTAAATTGATCTCCCAAAACACTCTTTTGAAAGTCTGGCTCATTTAATTGAGCTGCTTTTATCTTCTCTTGTTTATCTGCCGTATAAATATATTCACTATAGTAATATAAATTTGATAAAGATGAAGTTGTTCTAGGATAACCTACTAAAGGTCCAACATCAAGATGATTTGTATTGGTATCTGCTGTTACATAAGTATTTTTTACGCTACCATATGTTTCCCATGTAAGAATACCTGATAAATCATAAGTGTTATTTTTTGGAAACTCTAATCCTGCTAAAGAATAAACGTGGTTAACTTCTGATTTTACACCACCATATCTTTGTAATAAACCTATTTGCCTATTAGTAGCGCCAGAAACATCATTATAGGCAACACCATTTTCACCATAGATATAGCCATTATTAACTTTTCCATAGTTATCTCTAACTAAAATGGCAGAGCCTTGATATAAATTAAGTTTATTATCATGAATATTAATAACAAAATTATTTATCTTTCCCCATATTTGATTTGTATAGCAAAAAAGAGCCATATTTGAATCATTTATAGTATTTTTTCTGGTATCATAAACATTAATAATGATATTTTCTAGGGTTCCATAGTTATTGGAAATAAAGCCATTAGTATTAGCTTTATTATAGTCATTATCTAAATGAATATCTAAGACTAAATTTTTTATAACTGCTGTTTTTTCTACTCTTCCTATTTTAGAAAAAGCCGCAGTCGGAGCCGTATTAACGGTAACCGTATATCCTTGGAAATCAATACTTCCATAGAAATATCTATTACCAAATCCTATTATTTGATCCGTATAATTAGTTAAATCAATATCATTATTTGCTATATATTTACCATGTGGTTGGATAAAAGCCCAATCATCAGTATTAGATAAACCTTGGACTTCATCTTCTGTACTTAGTTCAAATGAATCAAGAACATAGTACCTATCTCTTACATCAATTCCAAGCTCAATTGTATAGTTTTTGTGTTCATCAAGATCTAATTCTTTTATAACCTCTTCTACTTGGTTAGTTTCGACTAATTCTTTGTATTCATTAGTTTTTACTAGTTTACCAGCTTCATCATAAATTTTAATGTAATAAGTATCATTACCAATTTCATTTCTTTGGTCTATAACGGTTGTTTTGACTTTAGTAACTAAATCATATGAATATTTATCAGTTACTTTTTTATCATCAATATCAACTCTCGTAATTTTTAAATTAATACTATTTATATCAATTTCATCATTATCTTTATGGTATCTAAAGTAAACATAAGCCTCGACATCTTTAGGAATTTCTATTGTAACACCTGGTATAAATGAGTATGAAGCCGGTGTTGTCGTTGCTGCATTACCATCTTTAACAAAATAAATAACTCCTTCATATTCATCAGTTCCATTACCAAAGTCAAAGGTATATTTATGACCTCCCTCGATTGGTAAAGCGCCATCAACTCTAGCCCTTTTAGTTTGGTATGATGCTGCATCATTTTCAGTACCATTAGTATTATAATAGCCTTTCTCTATAGAATGATCACTTAAATCAACTACAGTTTCTTCGCCTGAAATATGCATTTCCAAATTTTTAACTACATATTCAGATAGTTTAGCATCCCCACCACTTATATAAAAGCCTGCGAACTCGGTATTATGCTTGCCATGGTATATACTAGTATGAGCCCGATATATACCATTATCTTTATAATAACCAACCTTAAATGTTACAGTAAATTTTTTTGATTCTTCAGTTGGTATATCTTCAAGTTTTATTCCATATGATTGATTTGTCGTACCTGTTACATAGTTTACAAAATAGATATCATAATTTTCAGGTAAAGGGGTAATTGCTTGTATTTCAAAAGTTGCCGTAATAAACTTGCCATAATAATCTGATAAATCATACATATATCCAGCAGAACCATTTTTGGCATAAATATGCATGTTACCTTCGTCATCTATCGTTCTAGGTACAATATAATAAAGTCCAGTTTGTACCCATTTAAGCTCTGAATTAAGGTCTACTAAATTCTTACCTGTAGCCACTCTAAGAGATGAGTTAAGTTCTAGTTTTCCACTTATACCTTCAGTTGTCGTAATTTCTTTTTTATATAATTCATACTTAGATTGGAAATTTAAGTTATTATTTGTTTCATTATATTCATCAGCATAGATATAAACAGTATATTTATCATTAGCAAATAAATCAGTATAGGTTACCCTAATAAAGTCTTTAGTATTAACCTCTATAGTTCTACTATCTATTAATTTATTGCTACCATTTCGTAGTTCAATTCGTGCATAATTTGATAATATAGCATGGTCAGTATCGGTAATCTTACAATCAAAGTCGATTAATGTACTTGTAGTAAACTCATTTTGAATCATTACTTTAGCAGGTAATTTTTTAGTTTCAAAATCACTAAAATCATGAACTGTATCTAGTTCTATAACAGTAGAACCTTGTTTAAATTCTGTTTGAACTTCAACATTATATTTAGCATTTGATTCAAGATTAGCAAAAGATAAAGTTATAGCTTCTTCACTTTTGATTGTACTAAGTTGTTCATCAGATAATTTAACTTGTTCAATTAACTCTTCTGTTTCATCTTTATAAAGCTCTACAGTTACATTTGTTAAAATATTTATTAATCTTTGATCTGTTTTCTTAGTATTAATTTTAAGAGAAATAGTAGATGCATCATAAGTTACTACATCTTGACTTATATCAAAGTTAACGTAACCTAAACTGGAAATTGGAAGGGTAGTAAATTTAACATTACCTAGTTCATAGTTAGTTTGGGTACCTTTACCATCCTCTAAATCTATGTTCGCATAAACATACATGTTAAATATTTGGTTAGGGTCTAAGTCTTCTATTTTTAAAGAGTCTGTTTCATCTGTTAAATTTCCACTTTTAACAGTTTCTCCTGCCGAATTAACAATAATATAATGATAGTTATTTAATTTTACTTCATCATCATTTCTTAACTTTAAACCTAGCTCTACATAATCAACCATATTTTGAGCTACATTAACAATAATACTTGGAGCTTTTTTACAAGTTCTCGCTGTTCCTGTATTATTTTTTATAGGTAATTTATTCCCTGCCTTATCAAGGAAGTTAATCGTAAAATTAACTGTAGAATTAGACTCTACTCCTCCACCACTGGAAATTTTCTCTATTATTTCACCACTTAAAAGTTTAGTAACATCATCTTTACTTAAGTTATAATTATCGTCACCAATAGTTATGGATACAGTTCTTGTACCTATTAAAGTTTCAGACATTAAATCACTTACAATTTTTAAGTTTTTTAATTCAACTTTATTAGCGTATGTTTCCCCATTTTCAAAGCTAATATCAATAGGTTCTAGCTCACCAAGATCTAAAGTTTCTATTGTATCATTATAAAAATATACTATTTTTCTAGTAGTCATATCTCTATCAACATAAGTATATTTTCCTACTATTTCAAATTCCGTATCAGGAGTTAAGCCCGTGATAGTTAATGGTCCACTGTTATAAAAAGTTCTTCGAGAATAAGTTTTATTATTAACATATATTTCAAAAGTTGGAGCTTCAACAATGGCCCCTGTTGGGTCATATATTGATAATTCACTGCTGGCAGTATATACACTAGCAATAAACTTTGTAGTAGTTACAACGGGTTTTACCCATTCAGCTTCCCCATCTTTATCTACTGGAGGTTTTGGTTTAGGATCTTCAACTTCTTCTTGATCTTCAACATCAATTATTGGTTTATCAGGTATATATACTTCCTCAGTATATTCTCCTAAGCCAACTAAAAAGTCTTTATAACTATATTGGTATTCTTCTTCACTACCAAAATAGTAAAAAGTTAAAGTTGATAATTCATCTACATCTTCAATAATTTTTTTAACAAAATCTCCTTCAGTTCTTTCATAGTAATAAATATCCTCATCATCAAAGAAGATAAAGCTATTAACAGGAATAATATATTCATTAGCAACTGTATTAATTCTTAAATCATAAAGATTTATATATACTCCTGTAGGATAATTAATTAATAAATACTTTTCATTATCAATTTGGGTATAGTTTTGCATTTCATATGCTCTACCATATGAAAAAACCAATTCTTTATAACCTATAATTCTGCCAAAATCTTTATTAATCAAATTAATTTCATCATTATAGTTAATGATAGATAATCCATCATTAGTAAAAAGAGGATAATAAATATCAACTTTATTCTTTTTATTATTATCAACATAATAATTTAAAGGAGTTGAATATATATAATCATTTTCTTTAACGCTAACAGTTCCAACCTTGGAATTAACATCTTCTTTTTTGCCACTTGATAAGGTATTAACTACAGCAGAACTTTGAGCAAAGAAGCCATCATTTTCAATTAATAAGGCTTCATTATATGTATTAAAAATATAATAAAGAAAAAATAATACAATAGCAATAATAACTATTATTATAATGGGAAAGAAGTTAATTAGTTTATTATTTTTAAATTTTTTAGTTTTATCTTTTTGAAAAAGTTTTCTTTTTTTAGTTGTTTTTTTATTTTCTTTATTATCCATAAGCTTACCCTCACATATTATATATTTTTTATTATATCATACCTTTTTTTAAAAATCATTCATCTTATATAAAAATATCCATCAGCAACTGCTGATGGATATCTACAATAGTTCTAAATATTTATTTAACATTTCAATTTCTAATTCATTAACAAGTTTTATAAAATCAGTATAATTTCCCGTAGTATGGGCCTTATCTAAGGCATTATAGTACTCCAATCTTTTTTCTTTTTTTATAATTACCGGAAGATACCCACTATTCATTAATGATAAGTTCATAACTAATCTTGAAGTTCTTCCGTTGCCGTCAACAAAAGGATGGATTTTAACTAATTCTCCATGTAATAAAGCTGCTCTTATTATTGGATGGTATTTTTTCCAATACTCGTAGTTAATAATTAATTTTTCCATAAGTTCTGGAACAATTAAATAATCTGGTGGGATATGTGTAGCACCCTTTATCGTTACATTCTCATTTCTATATTTGCCAGCATTATCATTGTCAATTTCTTTCAATATTAACTGATGAATATTTTTTATATTCCATTCCGTAATGGGCTTTTTATCTTTAATAAGATCATCTAAGAATAATATAGCCCTTTCATGATTAATAGCCTCTAAATGTTCTTTTATAGATTTACCACCAACAGTAATACCTTCTAAAACAATTTGTGTTTCTCTTAATGTTAATGTATTTCCTTCTATACCATTACTATTATAAGTCCATTCCAAATTAATAGAATCTTTCAAAGATTTTAATGTTTCTTTTGGTATAGGTCTTTTAGAATTTAGCTTTTTATTTAATTCATCAACTTTATCAAAATAATTATCAGGTAAATCAAATTTAATTTCAGAGTTATCTAATTTTATACTTCTTTTATCCGCGGGCTTATTAGCATTAACAGGAATAAGCCAATTATTACTGGCTTTAATAGCACCTTCGATTCTATCATCTTGTAATAATTGCCTTATTCTTCTTTCACTAATATTCCATTTTTGTACAGCTTCTTTTGTAGTCATATATTCCATAGTTACACCTCTATATATATCATACCGATGTCGGTAGTATATGTCAATTAATATTATACCGGTATCGGTATAATATTATATTATTATGATTTATTCAGATATCCATTTTGATATATCTATAATTTGAATTCCTTCATATTGATAGTTGTCATGTTTAGTTCTTGCTATTAGTATTTTAGGATAAGCATCATTTATTTTTAACAAAGGACTTACTTCACGCTTAAATATATCACTTTCAAAACTATTTCCTATGTCATCAGCAACTTGAATATATACTTTTTCATTACGTTTCATTGCAACAAAATCAATTTCTTTTTCATACAAAACCCCAACATATACTTCATATCCTCTTCTTATTAATTCCATTGCCACGATATTTTCATAGATACTACCATAATTCATGTTTTTGGTACCTTGAATAGCATATTTTACAGCATGATCGGATAAATAATACTTATCTTGGGCTGATAAATATTTTTTACCTTGAATATCATATCTTCTAATTTTATAAAAGGCAAAAGATTCACATAGATATTTTATATAAGATCCAACGGTTTTATCATTAGTATCTACTCTAAACGTATTTAATGTATCAGTAACACTTCTATATGAAGTAAGTCTAGCAATATTATCTATTAAAAAATCACTAACACTATCTAATAAAGGAATATTTTGTATTTTATTTCTTTGAACTATATCTCTTACAATCATTGTTTTATAAACATCGGATATATATTTATATTTTTTATCTAATTCATTATATAAATATGAACCCGAAAAGCCACCTTCTAAAACGTATCTATCAAAATTTTCGTCATTATTTTCTAAATCATAATATTCAAGAAATTCTTTATATGAGAAAGGATATATTTCAATGCTATATGTTCTTCCGGTAAATAATGTAGCCAAATCACTTGATAAAAGAAATGCATTAGAACCAGTTATATAAATATCATATTTACTTTCAGCATGAAAATTATTTATTGCTTTTTCAAAATCATTGCACATTTGAACTTCATCAATCATAATAAAATTATTCTTATTAGAATCATATTTTTCAGATACATATTCAATTAGCTTTTTATATTGTTTTAAATCATCAAATTTATCAAGATTATAATCAATATAAATAATATTAGAATTATTATCATTTGTTTTAACATAATCCATAAACATATTAAGTAATTGTGATTTCCCACTACGTCTAACACCTGTGATAACTTTTATATCTGGTGTTCCCATTACAGCTATAATATCATCTAAATACTTTCTCTTAATTATTTTCATATTGTATATCACCTCTCATTAATATTATATCATTCATTTCGCAAAATTCACTTTTTTTCTTTTTTGCGAAATGAATGATTTTTATTAAAAATCATAATAAAACTAGAGTATGCTCTCTAGTTTCCTTTTTTTAGTTCACTGTTATGGCCGGAATCGCCACTTTTTTAAGTTCCTGTCAAAGCCGGAATCGCTTCTTTTTTAAGTTCCTCTTATAGTGGGAATCACTAGCTTTTTTATTGCCATAAATTAATTATTTATGTGCTAATAATGTATCATAATTTAATAAAATTATCCATATTTTATGCATATTTTTATATCAAAATGTATGCTTATTCTTTATCTAATAGCCAGTCAACTATATTAACCTTTGTTATACCATTGTAATCAGCTTCCATATCCATATCATAAGTTATCAAATATTTAGGATAATAGTCATTTGTTTTTTGCAATGACCTTAGTTCTCTTTCTAATACTTTATCATCTCTAACTGTTAATGCAACTTGAAAATATTTCAAACCTTGTCTATTCTCTGCAACAAAGTCTACTTCTAAGTCATCTACTTTTCCAACATATACTTTATATCCTCTTCTTAATAATTCAAGATAAACTATGTTTTCTAATATATGTCCCATATCACTATCAGCTTTTTTACCTAATAAATAACTTCTTAAACCTTGGTCTACTACGTAGTATTTATAATCTCTAGCAAGTAAGTTCTTACCTTTAACATCAAATCTTTCAACTTTATATACTAAAAAGCTTTCTATAAATGCTGATATATAGTTTTCCACAGTATGATTGCATGTAGTCATACCCTTACTTGTAAGGGTATCACTTATCTTTTTAGTAGATATTGGACTACCTATACTATCAAAAATAAATTTAAGCACACTTTCTAAAACCATCTTATCTTTAATATTATTTCGGGTAATTATATCTTTATAAACTATAGTATTAAATATTCCCTCTAAATAGGTATCTAAAGCATTGGGACCATCTTTAAGTATGGATATATTTCCTGGCATACCACCATATTTCATATAATCTAAAAAATATTCATAACGGCTTTTATTTAAATTATCAAATGCACTTAAATATTCTTTAAATGATAGTGGTAATAATTTTATTTCTACATATCTTCCTGATAGTAATGTTGCAAGTTCTCCCGATAATAAATAGGCATTTGAGCCTGTTATATATACATCAACATTTTTCTTTATATATAAACTATCTACAGCTTTTTGAAACATAGGAACATTTTGTACTTCATCTAAAAATACATAAAATTGTTTTTTAGAATCCAATTGTTTATTTACATAATCATATAATTCTTTATAACTTTCAAAATTATAATCAGCATCTTCAAGATTAATCTTTATTATTTGATCATCTTTTATTCCCGTTTCTTTTAAATAATTTATAAATAATTCAAATAATGTAGATTTACCACATCTTCTTATTCCCGTGACAACTTTGATTAAATCTTTATCTTTAAACTTTTTTAATTGTTCAAGATATTCTGGTCTTTCTATCATAGGTTTTCTCCTCTTTTTATAAGTATATATTATGAGTAGCATAAAATCAAGCTTTGGAAAATTTTTTCCAAAACTATAGAAATTCGACAAGTTTTGGAAATACCTATTTTTATAAAAAAGACAGAAGATTGCTCTTCTGTCAATAAGAAAACTTTCTATTTATATTAACATTTACATCATTACCATTATATTTAGCATATTCAATTACTAGTTCATAAACAGTTCCTTCATCGATTTTAAACCGGTCAGAAAAGCCTGAACTAGATAAAGCTTTTTGACAGTCCACTTCCGTCATAGTTTCCTTTTGGCCATCAATATATAGTGATATAAAGGCTGATTCAAAAGCATAAGCATTAGACATTTTGAAATTATAGTAAACGTAACCATTAGAAATTTTTTCAATATCTATTCTAGCATCAATTTTAGCAGTACGTACATTAATAACATCTTCAATATTATCTATTAATTCTTTTTCTTTCTTAGAATTAATATATACTTCAACATATCCTAGACTAATAGTATATTCACTGCTTGGGGTAAGACCTGTTATTCGGTATGTTGTAGCATATTTATCTAGTAATATCTTTTGAGTAGTCGGAGTGCCATCAACATCACCTACAACTAATAGATATACAGACTGATACGAATTATTAGGATCAGTTACCATGTATGTAACATCAATATATGTAGGATAAGATATAGTTCCTCTTAAGCTAACTTTTTTATAAATTGGGGTATTATTTTCCGTTGTACTACCAGAGTCAGAAGAACTACCACCATTTATTACTATATTATTATTAGTTATTGAGGCTTGATTATTTCCTCCAGTATTAAGTGCATGGTTATCAACATATTGATCAAAATTATTAACTAGCTTATTATACTTATCAATAAATTCTTCATCATTTAATTCAGGTTTTTTCTCATAAGTTGAAGGCGTATATTGATTAGTACTACCCTCCACTTGTTTTAAATCTATCGTCTTTTCTTTATACACTAATTTCTCATTAGCTACATCAAATGAATAATCACCAAACATTAAAGTAATAGGATTTATGGTTTTAATATTAACAGCATCATTTAGTATAGAAGCATTACCTTGAACATCTAAATAAACAATTAAATATTTATTAACATAAATTGATTTGTCTTGGGTATATATTTCATTAGCCACGATTAAATATTCACGGTCAGCAATTTTATAGAAATTAGAGGCTTTAGAACTTGAAACAGACATAATGTCCCCATTTTCTACTACACTTCCATCAGATAAAATTTGATAGTTTCCTCCAAGAATAGTAACATCTTCAGATAGCTTTTCAAATATAATAGTTTTTTTACCTAATAAATATGTTTTTTGATCAGGAGTATTGTAGTAATAATCACCACTCCAACTTTTTTCAATTGCACCACCAAGTTTAGTATCTAATAAATTATTTTCTGTTCCAAACAAAACTGTATTACTTGTTACAGTATATAAGCTTTCTACTTTATCAGATGATTTTCTGGCAGCAAATATTAATAAACCTATTATGCCTACAATAATAATGCAAAATAGTATTATAAATATCCTGTTTTTAAAATTAAGTTTCCGCATAAGTTCCTCCGTTGTAGAAGCTTATCTCGTATTGGATTAAATCCTCACCTTCAGGATAGAAGTTTAAAGTAATTAAATACGTATCCTTAACATTAAATTTATCTACTTCTTCATCGTCAAAGGTTATTTCATAATAATAAAAGTAATTTTCGGGATCATATATAGCTTGAAATTCAATATCATTGGCCGTTTTATAAAAGCCGCTACTAATAGAGAAAATAGTATAATCCATTTTATTTATTTCAGTAATTTTATAAGAGTTATTAAATATAATTCTAAGTTTATTGCGTTCAACTTGAGTAGCACTTATATTACCTAATGTAGCGTCATTACCTATCTTTGTAGTTCTTTCGTATTTTTTTTCTTGAATTTTAGTATTATTTTCATAATCGACATTTATCGTTACAACAAACTTATAGTTTTTACCTTCTTGTAAACTATTTTCATCAATTTTGTACTCAAACATTTTATTAATTTCTGAAATATTAATCTTTTCTTCTTTTTTTATTGATTTTTCTCCTTCAAACAGCTCAGCCGTATATGTAGATTCAGGAACTAAAAAGCTTAAATCACTTACGGTAACTCTAAAGTAAATAGATTCTTCTGTTTTACCTGAGGAAATGCCAACAAATGGCTCTTTATAATTGGGAATAGTAAATATAAATGATGTTGTACCAAAATCATACTCCTCTTTTTCTTCACCTACGCTATATTGTCCCTTTGGTGTTATTTCAAGCTTGTACTTTTTTCCGTATGTTATCTCATTTTTTTCATTTGGAGTAGCCTCAATGTCAAAACTCATTTGTCTACTAAAATTTTTTGATGATTCTATTTCTATGTCAACAGGGCTACATGAATCATCATTTTCGCATTTATATAATTTATACTCAATAGAATCAAAGCCTATTATAGTATCTAGATTAAATGATATATTAAGCTTTTTCTCTTTATATGACTTAGCACTAAAAACTGCTTTAAAAGCACTTATTCCTACTTTAGATAAAGTATCAAAATAATATGTTTCCCCCGTTTTTTTCGTATTCACATCATATAAGTAATTTTTTTTATATTCCTTATTATTTTGATTTTGGCTACGCACATTTGCATAAAATTTAACCGCATAGTGTCCTCCTGGCATTAAATTAGGAATTTCAATTGGTCCTTTTTTAAAATCAGAAACATCTTTTTCTATTTCTTCTCCTAATTTCTCTAAGTCACGTCCATTTTCATCAACTGTGTACAATTCTAAATGTATTTTATTATCCTGAATTTCTACTGATTCAAGATTTATTATTTGGGCAGTCAACTTAACGCTAGAAAGATAAGGAATTATATTTGGTTTTCCAACTTCATCAAGTATGGAAATGCCTGGTATAATCAAATCAAAGCTAATAACTTTCTCATCGCATTTCAATGACATACTTTCTATTTTCTTTAGTATTATGTTATTATTAGTATTTTTATTATTTACACCTGTGCTTTCTATTGAAATAGGAATTTCAAATGTTGTTTCATCGATACCATTTAAAGTCAAGCTTGGATTATTATCATTAAATGTTGTTTTTTTAAATAAGCTGTCTGCTGGGATAGAATTTTGGGATAATTTTTCTCCAATTGCTTTATAATAATTGCCACTCCTGCCAGAAGAAGCATTTTGCAATGCTACATATGTTGAGTCAACATCATAACCTATTATGCCCGAATCATAATACAATTTTACATCAACAGTTATTGAAACAGACAAATATTCTTTTATATCTATGTAATCCACAGTTATAAAGTTATTATCCAAATTAGTAAAAATACTTGTTTCTTTTGGGGAATCCGAATTTATATTAGGTTTTATAATTACTTCAGCTTTAATAACTCTATCCGATAAATCTTCAGGCATATCTTGAAGTTGAATAACTAGCTTATTATCGGATGGGGTTACAGTATAAAATATTTCTGGGAGTGTATTAGAGCCATAAAAATATTGGCTAGTCAGAGTTTTATATTGTGGTTCATTGCCTTTTAACAATTGTATATGATTTTTTATGGTTAAGTCTTTATTAGTAGTTAACGACGTAAATGTTACACTTTGAAAGGATTCTTGATCTACGTTTATTGTCGGTGAAGATGAAGCTTTATTTACATCATTTGAATAACCATATAGGTTTTTATTATATAGTGCATTATCAATATCAGTGACTTGATATTTCCATGTAAAAGTATTACCATTCGAAGAAGATGGATAAAGCTTAAATTTAGGCTCTTGTTTATTAATTTCTTGATTAGCGCTTTTTATAACAGCTTCTTTATCAACATCTGTAGGATACACATGATCAACCTTGTCATCGCCGTCCATATCTAAATTTATCTCATAAGTAAAATAATACGTGTTTCCTCTTCGAAGCTCATCACTATCAAATGTTCCATGTGCCGTTCCTTCACCAAATGAATAAATAACAGGTTCTAACATACCATTTTCTTTAAATGATTCTGTTTTACTTGCACTTTTTATTTCTTCAAATTCTTTTGTTTCTGGATTTAAAACCCATACATGATAAATAACGTGTTTGGCTTTTAAAGAAGAATTATCATATTTTGCTAATAATTGCAATCCAACAATAGTATTTGGATCTAACTCGTCTTTGGGTTCAAGCCCAAAGTTTTTTGCTTCTTTATTGGTAATTTTATTGATTTCAAAAGCGTTTTCTGTTTCTTCTGGAATGCTAGGAACATAGCCATTAGTAGTAAAAGTAAAAGTGTTATCTTGTATTTCAATAGGGTTTTTATATGAAGTATAGTCAAGGGCATTAGATACTACCAAGGTATATGATCTGCCTTCAAATTGTGAGTTATTTCGTTCAAAGAAACTTGGATTAATAGTTACCGTTTTATCATAAAAAGTTGATTTTACAGTACTTACGTAGGGATCAACGTTTGTATCCAAAGTTCTTTTTGACACTACTTGGTTTGAGTTTGTTGTAGATCCTTCATATAGTGTTAACGTTAATTCTGATAAAGTACTTGCTTCAAAACTTGAGTCCATGTCTGTAGGGTCACTAAGCTTAAACTCAATAGAAAAAGGGTCAACTAAAGATATATTGCTTTCAAAGTTAGCCTTTAAAGGGTTAGGCTCTTTTGTTTGAACTTGAACACTGCCAATATACGTTTCACTGGCAGTATCATTTCCATCTTGTAAGTTTATATCAGCATAAACATCAAATGTATAAGTTTCATTAGCTCTTAGACCATTAACTAAAATAGGGATTGAATCTGACGTTGTTTCTGCAGTTAATTCTAAGGCCTTATATACATCTATAGAGTTTTTATAAATTATTTTGTATTTATCACTTACAATAGCACTTGCAGTATCATTTATTATTATCGTTCCTTGAATTTGTTCCCATGTAACTTTTGTTTCATCAAATCTCAAAGTCGGAAATGCTACACCATCAAGTTGCATAGTAGATCCTAGATTGTAGGCATACTCAATAGTCTTTTCGTTATCAAAAAATTCAACAATTAAACGATAAGTATATGCAACACCTCTGTTAAGTTTAACATCATCTACAAGGACTGATACATCATTTAAATTATCTGATTCAAGTGTAAGAATAGGTGTTTCATCCTCAAACTCTCTTGCATCATATACTTCATATCTATATTTTACAATGCCATAATCAGGATCTTTAACACTATTTACTCTAAGATTAAATGATGATGTAGACTTACTAACAGAATAACCTAAACCAGAAACATCAGGGGCTTTTTTTAAAGTAGATACGTTTATAGATTGTGTAAAGCCATCTTCAACGGTAACGGCTTTATATTGTATATCATACATTTTTATAGTGTATTCTGCATTGCTATCAAGTTCATCAAAAGTAATTTCTTGGGTGCCTGTATCACTGAATTTAACGTACTCAGTATCTTTTTCTTTGCCATCTGCGTCATATATTGTAAGAGTTGCAGAACTAACACCAGAATAAGATTCTTTTGTTAAGCTAACGGTAATTGAATCTTGGGTAGCATAACTTTTTTCTAAAGTTACCCCTAAAGCTTCAGTTCTAAATATTTTAGCAACAAATGTTTTTTCATAATCTATATCATCAATTTCATAATCCGCTTTAGCATATAATGTATACTCTGTATCAGGTTTTAAATCAGCATATGAAACATAAAGCATAGTTTCTGATTCGCTTTCTTCACTATCATATACCGTTCTAGCAGTAGCGTTTTCCACTATACTTAATTCAACAGGGCCCGATAATAAGAAATCAGGGTCATTTATTTCGATTTTAGCATCAATATTTAGTGATGATAAATCTAAATTAGTAACATTAAATATTGGTTCTTGTTTAACAGTGGTATTATCTACGACTTCTTCCCCAATATCACCAGGCGCACCACCATTTATGCTATCAGGATTAACCGAACCATTATTAATATCTTCTTCGCCACCAGTTATCTCTTCATTTGTAATATCAGGTTCTTTAACTTCTAAATCTTCACTTTCAGGAACAATTACATCAATATTACTATCCATATCTATTACAAGATTAGATAATGTTATATATTCGACATTTTGTTTAGAGATAATCTTTTTATCAAGTTCTATAGCACATTCTCCAACGACTAAGGTAGCATCAGAAGCAAGGGCTTGATAATAACTGTCGTTATCATATATTTTTACAATACCATCATCATATTCAAAATAAGCAAAATCTCCTAAGTTAACTATTTCTTCATTAGCAAAAACAATTCTAACATTTTTACCTGCGATTAAGAATTTATTATCATTGATTCTCATTAGCATATTGTTAAATTCAATATTATTGTTAGATATACTTTTAATTACATATTTTTCATTTTCATATTCTATCTTAGTATTTTTAAAGATATTATAATAGAATATAATGCTATTATCTACTGAGTCTAGGTTTAAAGCAACAGTATTTTTTAATACGGTAAGGCCTCCATCATTGTAGTGAATAACCGAAGAATTATCTACTCTTTTTTCTTTAGAATTAGAAACAAAGGTTATTTTATCGTTATATTTTTTATAGTTATAGTCACTACCCACAGCAAATGGAAAAACATCGGCTTTAGATTTACCAGATTCCATTTGAATTACATAGCCATCATTAGCAAAAATATAGGTTTCAACATTAACATTATTATAAACATAATAAATACCAAAGCCTATAATGCCTACTATTAAAATAACAAATATTCCAAATACTATTTTTCCTTTTTTCATCATAGCACCCTATTCTATAATTAAAATTATCTAATTATATAATAACATTTTTTAAAGTAATTATAAAGTTTTATTGCTTTTTATACACAATATTATATAAAAATGATTTTAGGTTAATAGTTTTATTCATAATTAA
>CANQFJ010000004.1 GCA_947598485.1 uncultured Bacilli bacterium
TATTAATTACTTATTTGTCGTATTATATCGAAAATCTCTTAATTTATTGTATTATTCTCTATTTTTTTATCTAAATAATTGCTATCTATTACATGCTTATCAACGTATAAGTTTTAATTTTTTTCTTAAATCAACTCCAGTTTTATATTTATCAATGATTTTCTTTAAATCATCTACAAGTTGTATTCCGAGTTCTCCCCATTGTTTTAATTTGTCTGTCAAATCTTTTAAATTTTTATTCAAAAGTCCATGCACCACTTCATTTCTTAAATTTCTCCACTCATCAAGTTTATTTAATAAATTTATAAAATTATTAATATCAACGTCATTTATAATTTTTTCTTTTAACTCTAAACAATAGGTTTCACTTTGCTTTTTATAAATTTCTTTTTTAGATTCAAATAAACGGTCAATAACCTCATGAATATTTTTATCAAAATTTTTATAATAGTTTAATATTTTTTTTATATAATCAATTTTATTACTAATTTTATCAATATTAAATTTCTTATTGGTATCAAGATGCCAAATATATTTCAATATTTTTCTATACTTTTTATAAACAACACCTTCATCATCAATACAACCAGATAAATATAAAAATTCTTTTAACTGATTTTCAAACATAGCATATTCTATGCAAAGTGCCTCGATATAAAACTCACTTCTTATGGCTTTTTTACAATTTTTATATTGAGTGCTAAACGTTAATAACCTTTCTTCCTCAGATTTTGTTTCTTCAATTATTTTTTTCATACTACAACTTCCCTTCCAAAAATTAAAATCTTATATCATTATTTTAACACAAATACATTATAAAAATATAGTTCAACAAAAAAACTCTCACATTTTCTGTAAGAGTCTTTCTGTCCTAGTTATCCAACTAGTCAACTGATTAGTTTTGTTTTCTTAGAACAAGTCCGCAACCAGCTAATGCGATTAATGAAGCAATGTTCATAACAGCATAAACTGCTACGTTATCACCAGTGTTTACATCACTAGTGGTTCCATCAGTATTAGGGTTAACTGTTGAACCAGGGTTATTATTTTCGCCTTCAGTTGAACCAGGGTTTGATGGTTCAGTTGATCCAGGATTTGAAGGTTCAGTTGAACCAGGATTAGATGGTTCTGAAGGAACTGTTGAACTATTTGAAGTTCTTACTAATGCAAGGAAAGAAGTCTTAAGTTGTGCATAGAAAGCATCAAGTGCTTCTTGTTGATCTTCATCTAAATCTCTAGGAATAGATCCTTGGATAAATGCAAGATTTGCCCAAGATTCAGCAGTATAGTTTTCAGGATTTAATGAAGAAATAATACTTTCTAATTCATTAATTTTAGAATAATCTGCTTTATAAACTAAATTATTGTAAGCATCTCTAATTGCTATTCTCATAGCTTTTACAGTTGCTTGTTCAGATTTAGGTAAATCATGATTTGCTAATGCAGTTTCAATAGCATCATATAGTACCTTTAAAGAAGCATCTGTATAAATAATACCTAGTTCAGCATCATCTGCAAGATCTTGTTGAACACTTTTAATCTTATTATCTAATTTAGTATAATTAGCTATTTCAAGTAAACCATTAGTAGCAGCAACATATGCATCTTTTGCAGCATCAACTTCTGCTTGTCTTGAAACCAAAATCTTGTTAGTAGCATCTTCATCAACTAATGCTTTAGCAACAGTATAAGCAGCTAGCCATGGACCGAATGTTGCCTTAGTAAATTTAGTTTCAGCATTTAATATTTGACTACCAGTTCCTCTTCCAGATGAAACTAATCCAGCTTCATGTCCTGATCTACCACCTTGTAAAACTTTATTTAAATCATTTAAATCTGCATATGCTTCAGCAACCTCTAGATTTCCATTTTCAGAATCAATAATACGATATAATTTATCATTCCAACTCATATGACCTTGTAAAGCTTTTGGAACTATCGTACCAATTCCTTCTACAGAAACCCTAACAATAGCTGGACTTTTTACTGTTAAATCTGAATGATTACCACCAGTAAATGCTACATGTCCTCCATTATAAAGAGTTAATGTGCCATTTAATGAACTATTTGTATTATCACCAGTAATAGTTAATTTACCAGAAACAAATAAATTAGCAGGAACAGTATTACCATTTAAATTAAGAGTAACAATATCATTTTGTTGAACTCTAATTTCATCTTTAAATGCTCCATTTACATCAATAACATATGTATCATATGCAGTTGCAGTTACTTGAACGGAATTTCCAGTACCTACTACAGTATTATCAGTAATAGTACTAGTAGATGTAACTTCTGTATTTCCAATTTTAAGTGCACTTGCACTATTTACACCCATAGCCATTGCAATTGCAGCAACTATAAGTAACCCTAATTTCTTTAAATTTTTGTTCATTTTGAACCAATCTCCTTTCATACCTACCTATTGTAGTTATCTTCGCTTTAGTAGTCAATAAAAAATTTTGCAATTTTACATTATTTTACATTGGGTAAATATTTAAAATATTTACTACTAATAATAATATGCTATAATGCTAGTAACTTGACTACTTAAAAGATAACTTTACTACCAAACTTTTACTAAATAAAGACTACATTTAACACGGTATTTTAATTTCCATTTTTTTCCTCCTTTTATAGGATGAATAAAATTGGAAATTTAATACCAATTATATTTCAAAAAATATTAACTTATGCAAAGTTAATATTATCATTTATCGCTATAAAGCCTTGTTCCCATTTAGAAACATCTTCTTTATCACAACTATATGTTATTTGAACTAATTTATCTTGATAAGTATAAAAAGCTATATAGTAATATGTATCATCATGAGTAAAACTCATTGTATTTAAATCTTGAGTAATATCATCATCTTCTGTTTGTTCATAATAATATTCCATAGATCCAACATAGTTATATATTTCTGACTCTTTCATATTTGTATCCGTAAAATATATTCCCAGATAAACATCATTTTTATCAGAATAAACAATACTATATGATATATCTTCCGGAGCATATTTTATATCTTTATCGACTTCTTTAAATTTAGCAGGTACATATATATCTATAGAATCATTTATTCTTCTTTTATTAACTCTAATAGTAGTTATATCTCCTAAAAGGATTTCTTTATAATCATATCTTAAAAAGCGAAAATATATAGTAGTTAAAGATATAATTAATAAAGCTATAGAAATAAACTCAAGTACTTTAAGATAGCCAACATAATCTATGCCTTTATTGGTTTTATGATTTTTTTCATAGTAGCTCATGCCTTCACTCATTTGCTTATCATTTAACTGATCAATAATAATCGTGGGAATAGCAATAAAGACAAGAGCTAAAAAATAGATTATGACAAATGGTTTAATAGGAAGTTCATTAATAAATACTAATAAAGTAGTAACAAGTATTATTGTAACAAAAGATAATGTTACACAGCCTAAATGCCAAGCATTTTGATATGTAATATGTCTTTCCTTTTTTATGATTTTACGATAATCTTTTTTATTCATAATATTATATCACCACATATTTCTTACTATTTATTATAAATGATAAATAATATAAATAAAAGAATAATATTATTAATTATTGCCAAAAATTAACCCCTTAGGTCTTTTGAAATAATATCAAAAAACTTAAGGGGTATCTAAAGTTCGAAAATATTCGAACTAAATTGTCAATGGTGGGCTGTTAGGGAATCGAACCCTAGACCCACTGATTAAGAGTCAGTTGCTCTACCAGCTGAGCTAACAGCCCATGACATGTTTAATTGTAACATACAATTTAATATAATGCAATTATACTTTTTTAAAAAAGTAAAAGCACTGATATCAGTCAGTGCCAAAACTATTTATATAAATTATAGGCTTATTAAAAAGGTATTGTTTTAGTATCATTGTCCCCACTTATAAGATACATACCATTTTGATTTGCAATATGGATAATTAAATTATCATTGAAATCAGCATTGCCAAAATTGAATATAGTATCAATATCAACTTTATCAAATTCATCATTTATTAATTTAATATTATGTAATATATCTTGTTTAATAACTTGTTTAATATATTCACTATCAGTTTTATAATCTTGACTCATTCTATAGTCTTTTTTATAATCTTGATATTGATTCGGATCTTTTTGCTTTAGTTCCTTAAACCTTTGACGAAAAAACCTATTTACAAACTCTGAAATAACTATAGAGGGTACATATACTTCAGCCTTAACACTTACTGCCTTATTGTAATATTTAATTGCATCGCTTAATTTTGGATTATTACTTGCTTGATTAATAAAAACCTTATTGCCAAATAATGCAAGTAAAACATTAGTATCAACAATATATGAATTATTCTTTTCAAATAAATGACTATTATCTATTATTTTATTACAAATCACTGCTTAGTTCCTTATTGTTGTAATTTTCTTTAACGCGATTAAACGTTTCTAAAATCAAATCATTGCAATTTACTAATGTGACAGACCAATCTCTATTTTCAATCTTTAAATTTTCATATAAAATATTACAAAAAGCAGTGTTGGCAGTATTAATACCCTTAAAATCTATTATTACATTTTTATTTTCGTGATTTTCAATAACATATTTTGTTAGCATATTTGCATCCTCTGGAGTATGTGCATAATCTTTCTTTAATAAATCTTTAACTAAAACTTTAAAATTTTCTTTAGACATCTTTTTTTCCTTTCTAAATTTCAAATTTTCTAGTGGCTTTAGCAAATAACTGCATTTCGCCAATTTTCTCTAAATCTAATTCTACTAAAATCAAAGTACCATTAAACTTATTTTTTAATTTATACATTCTCGTATTTTTAGGATTTATTTCATAATAGCCAAATCTTGAAAATATTTCAATTTTGCCATTATATTTTTTAATAAATTCACTAATATCGTTTAATCCTAGTCCCCCTAATTTCTCCTTTGTTGTGTTTCCTTCAATAGTAGCCCACTTTATAGCCGCGCCATCATTTTCATGATAATAATCAAATTTGTCTTTTATTAGATGGTTTGCTATATTATATGGAATTGTTACGCCAAAATCAACTATTATGAATTTAAGCTTGCTTCCATTTTTATATATTTGCCCACTACACCTAATATTATGCGTATTACCATGTGTTCTTGCATTAACAAATAACTCACTTAGATAAGAAGTTATTACACTTATAACATTGGCATTTTTGACTATTTTCGGTAAAAATTCCTTTGCTAAATAGTCATCAAAGCAATCAATATTTCCTAAATCCAAATCTTCTTTAAAGTCTTTATATTGAATTAAAGTCTGATATTTAGGAACTTTCGATTTATTTTCTTCATTCAAACTCATTACATAATCAACTTTGCTATTAGCATTTATACCATATACTTCAATACCTTTTTTTCGAGCCTCATCAATTAAATAATGATACAGACCATATAACTCCGAAGCAAAAAATCTCGTGTTTTGATAATTTAAATATACCTTTTTCTTGCCACTTTTTGTTATACCATTAAATAAATCTATTAGGTAAATGATGTCATGAAATGAAGAATCAATAAATCCTGGCATTTTAATTTCAAACTCAGTTTCTATCATAATCTTTATTATATAAAATCAGAAATTTATCTTTTGCCTCCTTGAATAAGGATTATATAACATTTATCGGAATAATTAAATCATAATTTGTTATTTTACTTCAAAAACATTATTAAGCATATCTACTAAAAGAATGTAACCGTTAGCATCAATGCCATAAACGTAAACATAATCATCGCCCATTCTTTCAATAATATTACTAGCTACCATTTTCCCTTGGCCAAATACAGATGCATAAGCAAGATATTTACCCCATTCCTTTTTACTAGGTAATTTATCTTCATAAGTAACAATATCTTCCATGAATAATCTTAAGGCTCGCCATCTATAATATAGTTCATTACCCTCTTTCGTCCTTCTGGTTGAAAATGATAAATAAACTAAAACTGAAAATGAGAAAATACATAATAACATAATTAAATATAATGGTTTATAAAATACACCTAATAAAGACAAGAAAAATGGTGTTAAACAATACATAACCGTAAAGGTTGATGAAGCCCCCGTTTCATAAAATCTTTTTTTAATACCCGAATGGATTTCTTCATAACGCCAATTATTAAAGAAGCGGAAGAAAATCTTAAGGATTTTATTTTTCTTAAAAGCTTTATCAATATCATATAATCTAATCTTACTTCCATCACCATAATTAATAACTAGAAAATCTCTTAAACTAATTTCACTATCGGTAAGAGGTTCTATTAAATCATGATTATTAATGATTAATTCAAAATCATCATCGAGCATTTTAACTAAGAAACCCTTTTTATAGATAATATATAAAATAGTGGCTTTAAATGAATTAAGAGATACATTTCTATTAAACAAATACTCAATAGCCGCGGGCGAATCCTTTGATGGGAATTCGGTAAAATACTCATCATTAAAATCAGAACTAACCTCTTTATCACTAGCAAAATAATGTTTAAATACTAACACACCTAGACCTATCATATAAAAGGTTGCTAGTAAAGTGCCTGCGACTACAGTTAATATTTTAAATATATGCTTACTATTTTCTTTATTTTGCTTTTCAATGCGTTTTTCTTCTAAACCTTTTTCCAGTTCTAAAATAGCTTCTTTGCGATCTATATCTTTACTTTTGGAAGTTATGATACTTCCCTTGGGAGCCATTATGCGCAAATCGAGAGTCTCTTTGGCCGAAAAATTTTCTGCGGTAATTAGTAAATAGTTATCTATCATTTTATTTTCAAGCCATATAGGTCCATGCATCCAAGAAGAATACCCATTTTCATTATCTGGGTAATGGATTTTAATTTCAATTTTAGCAAAATTTTCTTCATTACTTTGACTAAATAAAGTTATTAAAGCTTCACTTATATCATTAAAGTCTACAAAAGCATTTTTTAAAACATATTCCATATAAAAAGCACTTTTATTAGCATTTGTATTATATAAAGTATAATCGACAGCATTAGTTTTATTTTTTTCAACATAAACTAAATTACTGCCCTCTTTAGCGCTATTTACTTTAGTAAAGCAAGAGCCAATATTAGTTAAAGGATCATCTTTATCCGATTCACAGATCTTGGTAACAAAGATATTACTAGCGTTATAAATACTCTCATCATAGCCATAAATAAGCTGTCTTTGTAAATAATTATATGCTCCATCTTTAACCGTTGCTTCATGAACCTCAATATCCGAATTACTTTTAACATATATATCAGCATAATAAGAATCGGCATAAACAACTCTAGGAAAAATAATTATAGCAAATAATAATAACCATTTTTTAATCATAAACTATCAATCTCCTCTTTATTATTTGATATATTAACTTCATAATAAATATCTGGTTTAAAATGGCCTAATAAAGCAATTATCTTGGATGGTCCTTTTAGAACCTTATCATTATATTTCTTTACTTTTAAATTATAATTTTGTCTTAAAGAAGATATTTGCTCAGTTAAAACATGGAATTTAAAGTTTATTTTTTCACTATCTTGTAATTCAACATTTTTCTCTTGATAAATCGTAAATAAATCATTAATAACATTATTCAAAATAACATCGGATGCAATTTTATCAGCTTTATTTTTAGCACTTTTATAATAACTTATCGTATCAGCCGCTTTTTGTAAAGTCGCTTTTTGATCAAAAGCAATTCTCTGAAGTAAAATAATATATCTCGGTAATAAATTAAATCTTTCTTTTAATGAAGCATCTAATTCATGCCAAGCTTTTCTAATATCAATTTTGGCCTTAACTATTTTTTTATAGGTTAAGATACTATAAATTATAGCAAATATAACTAGCCCGATTATAATGATAATTGCTATCATACTAGACACTCCCTATCATAGATAATAGTACCAAAAAATAAGACTCATGTAAATAATTAACTATTAAATAAAATGGTAATATGGTAAAATATTACCGAGGTTTTAGATTATGAAAATTAAATATTTACGCCTTTCTAAAGAAGAAAGAAAAAAGGTAAAAAAAGAATATTTTGCCTCTCCTAAAGGAAAGGCTTTAAAAAGCAAACTACGCATGGTAAATATATCGGCATTAGGATTATTCTTATGCAGTATCTTTATTGCAAGCGAAACATTTATTAATAAAAGCAGTTATTGGAATTATATCTATAGTAGCTGCCTTGTCATAATAGCTATAGCTTTTTTAGTTATATCCTATAATCTTCGTCTTAAGAGAATCAATAACTATGTTATTGAAAAAAGAAAATAAGCTAAGACATTTTTTGTAGTATGTATCTAATAATTATTAAAAATATAACAAAAACACCTATAAACATAGGAAAAGCATAATACCATTTAAGATATAAATGATTAAAATTTAAATTATAAATAAACAAGTATTTTAATACTTTATTATTAAGTAAAACATTTTCACTATAGCTTATAAATGTATATAAGAAAAAAGTTAGCATTAAACTATGACTAGCTTTTTTGGTAGTGAGCAAACAAAGTAATAAAATTAAATTATAAATAATTAATAAGGGCATTATCTTAATAATGTTTATAATAATATCAAAAGATAGATTAACCTTAAAATGCCATAATATAGATATAATATATGAACTTATAAAAGAGATAATAATCATTAAAATTAAATAGCCAAGCCATGTAACTAAATAAGTGATAAACATAGAGTCTTTTTTATATTCATAATATAGATGATGATTTAAATCTTCACTATATAGGGCTATTAAAAAGGAAAAACTAATAACTAAAAATATTAAAAGATATTCTTCGCCAAAATGATTATATAAATCATTAGGTAAATAATTATTTACTTTATAAACATAATTACCAAAAATAGTATATAAAATAATTAGGGCTAAGTGAATAATAAATATTTTCTTTTTCCTAATTCGATAAAATACCGCCTTAAAATAATTCATATGTTCTTCCTAAATAAAGATGCTAATGAGGATATATTATTTTTATCATACATATAAACATCTTTATTTTCTATTAAAATAATATAATCATAAATATCACTTAAACCTGAAAGAATATGGCTAGATATAATCACCAGTTTGCCTTGTTTTTTTAACTCCTTAATTAAGTTATTAAAATTATCACATTCCTTAGGATCTAACCCATTATAGGGTTCATCAAAAATATATAGATAACAATCTTGCAAAAGGCATTTAGCAATTAATACCTTTTGTTTAGTACCTTTAGAAAGCTTTTTTATTTTAACAGACTTATAATCTAAAATATGGCATTTACTTAAAATAGCCTCTATATTTTTAACATTTATTTTCTTAAGCAAGGCAAAATAATATAAGTTTTCATAAACAGTTAAATTATCATATAAAGCATCATCATTTAATACAAAACTACAGCTCTTAAGATAATCATTATCAATACCATCACTTTGTAAAATATTTAGTAATAACTTTAAAAAAGTCGTTTTTCCTACCCCGTTTTCTCCTACTAAAGCATATACACCTTCTTTAGCAAGTTCAATATTAATATTATTTAATATTTGCTTTTTTCCATAATAAAAAGATAAATTTCGACAAGAAATCATAGTTTTCCTTTCTTAGCAATTTATCTTTTCTAATTATATATATTACCTAAATATTTTTAATTTCCTTTATTTTTTTCATTATATTGCATTTTTAATTCATATAATCTATTTAAAGCTTCAATAGGAGTCATATTATTAGGGTCTATATCTTTTAATATATCGTCGTTTTCTTTATCCTTAGGTTCATCAAAACTCATTGTAAGTTGCACTTGAGATATTTTCTTTTTATCTTGCGTGCTTTCATAACCTTTTAATATTTCTTCGGCTCTTTTAATTAATACTTCAGGCATATTAGCTAAAGCCGCGACATGTATGCCATAGCTTCGATCAATTGAACCACTTTTTACCTTGTGTTGAAATATTAATTTACCATTATCTAGAGTTGCTGAAACATGAACATTTTTTATCGAAGGAAATTTTTGCTCTAAACTTGTAAGTTCATGATAATGAGTAGAAAATAACGTTTTACATTTAATATTGGTATTAATATACTCTAATATAGCTTGAGCAATACTTATACCATCATAGGTAGCGGTTCCTCTTCCTAGTTCATCAAATAATATTAAACTATCTTTACTAGCTCCCATGATAGCATTATTGGCTTCCATCATCTCAACCATAAAAGTACTTTGCCCTCCGACTAAATCATCACTAGCTCCAATCCGAGTAAATATTTTATCAATAATTGGCAAATCAGCTTCTTTGCACGGAACAAAAGAGCCAATTTGCGCCATAATAATAGTTATAGCTATTTGTCTCATATAAGTAGATTTACCACTCATATTTGGTCCCGTGATTAAAAGCGTAGATGTATCTTCATCCATTATACAATCGTTTTCCACATACTTATCATTAGATACTTTTTGCACAATGGGATGACGACCCGCAATAATTTTTAACCTATGTTCATTATTAAGTTTTGGTCTTACTAAATTATACTCATCAGTAATTAAGGAAAAGGCCGTCATAATATCTATTTCACTAATAACATTTGCAGTATTTCTGATTTTCAAAATATCTTTTTTAATAAAATCCTTAACTTTAATAAATATTTGATATTCAAGATCAATAATTCTTTCTTCCGCATTTAATATTAAAGACTCTTTTTCTTTTAATTCGGGAGAAATAAATCTTTCACAATTAACTAAAGTTTGTCTTCTTTCCCAACCAAACTCTTCTTTTACTTCATTTACTTGTCCCTTAGATATTTCAATATAATAACCGAATACTTTATTAAAACCTATTTTTAAGTTTTTAATACCCGTTTGCTTTTTAACTTTATCTTCAAAAGAAGCAATAAACTCTTTTCCACCACTACGAATAGACTTTAGCTCATCCAAATTAGCATCATACCCAGGCTTAATGATACCTCCTTCTTTAACACTAACAGGAGGATCATCACTAATAGCCTTTTCTAAAAGATCAACAATGTCATCAAAAGTATCTATTTCATATTTAAAGCCTAATTTTTGGATTATTTCCTTAATATTTGGTAATGGTTTTAAACTTTTTTTTAGTTGTAACATATCCCTAGCATTAAATGATCCGTTTGTAAGTTTACCAGTTAATCTTTCAATATCATATACTTCATCTAAGAGATTTCTTAATTCATCCTTTAAAATAAACTCTTCATTAAGTTTTTCAATCATATCATATCTTTTATTAAGCTTTTCATAATCCTTAATAGGATTAACAACCCATCTTTTAAGAAGTCTAGATCCCATAGCAGTTTTACATTTATCTATAAGCCATATTAAAGAATATTCTCTTTCTTTATTACGAATAGTTTCCGTTAATTCAAGATTACGAATCGTATGGATATCCATTTGTAGATAATCCTGTTTATTGATTATTTCAATAGGCATAATACCTGTTAAATCTTTAAATTGTTTAGTTTCCAAGAAATAAAATAAGTGTTTAGTACCAATTTTGGCCCTTACATCAACATCCTTAGCAAATAAGCTTTGGTTAATATCATTTTTTTCACCTGAAACAATATCTATTTGGACATTACATTGATCTTTTAATTTATTTATTAAAGCAAATTCTGTATTATCTTTAAAAACTAATTCTTTAACTCCATAATGAAGAATCTCATCAATTAGCTTTTTTTCATCCTTATCTAAAAAGATACCCAATAGTTTACCAGTAGATATATCTAGTAACGTTAAAACATATACATCCGGATATATCAAAAGACTACCAATATATGAAGCACTATATTTATCAAGCAGTTCAAGATCCGCAACTGTTCCCTTACTTATAACATCTATAACGCCTCTTTTAACCATTCCTTTAGTATCTTTAGGATCTTCAAGTTGTTCACAAATAGCTACTTTATAACCTTTACTTATAAGTTTTTCTAAATATGGTTTAACAGCGTGAAAAGGAACACCACACATCGGCACTCTTTCATCTAGCCCTGCTACCTTGCCCGTTAAAGTAAGCTCTAGTTCTTTCGAGGCTAATAATGCATCATCAAAGAAAAGCTCATAAAAATCCCCTATACGATAAAAAAGAAGCTCTTCTTGATACTGATCTTTAATCTCCATGTATTGCACCATCATTGGGCTTAATTTATTTTTATCAACTTCGCTTCTTTTCATTTAACCACCTGATATTTCTCCATCATCAGGTTCTATTTTAACATTTATTTTTTGTTTTTTAAAGTTTTATTTACCCCATTTATGCGGAAAACTTATATAAAGGATAAATGGTACGAACTAGTGAAAAATAGCCTTCATTTAACTCTTTATGTTCCTTAAGTCTTAATATTTCAATATAAAAAGATAATAACTCAATAAAATATCCTAAAGAAATATCATTAAATTTTTGCTCGGTTATTCTTTTATCAAAAGATACGCCAAATTTCATATCCACAATTATTTCTCCTGCTAATAAAGAGCAGTACACTTTAGCATGAATATAACGAATAAAAAAGGACATATATGGCTTTATTGCTTCTATACATTCTTGAGCCTTTTTATCTCTAAGTTCAAGAACATTATAAAGAGCAAACGCTATATCCATCGTGGCAGTTTTATCATCTTTATTATCACTAACTAATTCATACGCTTTTCTAAATATTCTTTCAAGATATTCATCTATAAATTCCAATTTTTCTTCCATAATCCCCCATTTTAATAATTAACTCTCTAAATACTTAACAGCATCAGCAAAAGTATTTACTTTAACTAAATCAAAAGATAACTCATATTTCTTATATACTTCTTTGGCCTCTTCATAGTTGCCCTCGGGTACAAAGAAAATATCCGCATCATCTTTAGCAGCTCCTAACATCTTATATTTAACGCCACCTATTTCGCCAACTGTACCATCACTTTCAATAGTACCTGTACCCATAATAGTACGACCTTTAGCTAAGTCCCCTTTAGTAATACTATCATATATGGCTAGTGTTAGCATTAGTCCTCCACTTGGGCCAGCTTCGGAATCTTTAGTTTCAATATTAACATCGACATCGGATTTTATATCAAAACTAGTTAATAAGCTAACGCCAATAACTTTCTTATCATCTAACATCATACTCGTGGCCGTTCTGCTCTTTATATTACCATCTTTATCTTTAACTTTAAAGATAAATTTATGTCCGGTAGCAAAAGAATTAATATAAGCCTGTAGCTCATCAAGCTCAGTAAATTCAATATCATCATAAGATATAATTTCGTCTAAAACTTCTAAAGTAGTATTAGCCTTTTCATCAATATAGTAAATACTACATTTTTTATTATCTATTTCATATTCAATTCCCGCGTTTGTAAAGGCAACCTCTTTAGCAAGATTAAGGGAATTTTTAAGTTCTAATTTTTCAATATTTAAAGTTTCTTCATACGAAGTATTAGGCACAACTATTTTATCTTCTTTAACAATATCCCAATCACTTCGAAATAAAGATATTAAAAGCATTGGCAGTTTACCTTTCATAACTGTTACATAATTCATTGAGTAACTGCCTGTATAATTATAACTATCTGAAGAAGTTATTCTATCATTTAGATTAATAGATCCTCCTGTTGAATAAATATAGTAAGGAAATTCATAAAAGGCACAAAAAGCACAAAAAGCTAGGAAAACAACATCTAAGATAAGCGTTTTTAAAAAACTAATAATGGCACTTCTTTTTAAAGCTTTTTTATCATATTCTTTCATAGGAGTTTCTTGCATATTATCACCTCTTTAAATTATAACACTAAAGGAAGATATTTATGAATAAAAAAATCATTAATCAAATACTATTAATTCTTACATTAGCTCTCATTTTTATGCTTTTTAAAAATTATGGTTCTTTCTCTTCTTTAACGCTTAATATTGGTCTGATTTATCTTACTAAGGTATTTCCCTTTCTTTTTATTATGATGGTCATAAATAATTTACTTATTAACATGAATTTTCCTTATTACCTAAGTCACATAGTTAAGACTCCAAGTTTATATACCTTTATACTAAGTATCATGTCAGGAAGTCCCTTAAATGCCATTATACTTAATAACTTTTTAAATCAAAAAGTTATTAATGAAAAAGATGCCAGTATAATTCTTTCCTTTACTTCCTTTAATAACCCTTTATTCTTATATAATTACTTTAATTTAATATTTAATAATAAATTAATTACATTAAAACTATTTTTTATAATATATCTTTCCAATGTTATATTATATTTTATCTTGAAAAATAAGCTTAAAAATAACAAATATAATATATCCTATAAACCTCTTTCTTTTGCTAATAGTTTTACACAAAGTATGAAAAGTGCTAGTCAAAATATGCTTAATATCTTTGGAACAATTTTTTTCTTCTTTCTTATTAGTAATATTATAATTAAATCTAACACTCCTTTTAGTGTACTTGCCAAAGGAATCATAGAAATTACTCAAGGCTTAAATGGTCTTATAAATCTAAATATTTCTCTTAAAATAAAAGAATTGCTAGTTTTAGCAATTCTCCAGTTCCAAGGTCTATCCATTCATATGCAAATAGCCTCAGTCTTAAGCGATTATAATATTAATTATAAATATTTCTATCTATCAAGATTTTTGTTAATTATAATTAGCCTCGCGCTAGGAATGATAACATAATATCATCTAAACTATTATTGTTATTTGCATTATTATCATCATTTACTGTATAAACAGGAATAGTACAAAGCCATGGATGATAGACATTAGTTTGGCCTTCAATAGTCGTGGCCATTTTACACTCAGTCTTTGAGTAAGAATAAACGCCCGATTCAATATCCCATCTTCTTAGAACCTGAGAAGAGTCTTTTATTTGGATATAATTACTATAAACAGCTATTGTGTAAGTTTTGCTAAGAGTTGATTGCTTAAATTGAATCGTTGTATTATTAGAATTTTTAGTAACTTTAGGAGCCTGTGAAATATCTGCCTTACGCATCAATGTTTCAATATAATCAATAAGCTCTATTTTTTGCTCTTGGTTTTTTGAAGCAAAAAACTCATTATCATTTTCATAGGTTACATCACCCAGTAATCGATACAAAAAGAGCATAACAACGGCGATAAGTGAAACACTAACAATAAGCTCTATTAATGTTAAACCTTTATTATTTAGTCTTTTCATATTAATCCCCGAATAACGTAACAATGTAAGGATCAACCTTAGTACCTGTTCCTGCCATCACTACTACTTTACTATTTAAATAAAACGCTGGATAAACATACTTGGTATGTGTAACATCCGCATATGCCAAATTATATTTATTTGAAGTGGAATTAAGTGTTAAAGAGTTACCACTTGTTTTATATTCGTCAATAAACCACATAAGAGGGTTAAAATTATTTAAATTAAGCCAGTTATGTAGATAACATTGATGATCAAAGCCATCATTATATTCATTCATATTATGGGTATTTTTACAATAATCATTATATTGAGCAGCATACCCCCAGTCACTTGCCGATATAAGACCTATTTTAGCTTGGACAGTGTATGAAGATTTCATCTCACTATCATAAGTATCTTTAGCTGTTGCCGTAATTTTATCAAGACGCGGCACATACCACTTAGCATTAATAATCATCTTTTTATAATTTTCATCAAATTTGCTATCAGTATTTAAATAAGTGCCATTTAAATAAGTTTTAAGACTAGAGTTTGACCAGTGGCCTGTTTTAGTACCATATGCTTTTTTAGATGTTAAAGCCTTATCACGTACGATTTTCGTAACATATCCTGACCCAGTTCCCGAAATAGAAGATTCTTTAAAAACTCCGACAATGCGAAAAAGATAATTAGCATCATTTTTGCAACTACTATCAGATTTACCAAAGCAAATGTAGTTATTAGGAGCCGAGCCAAAATAACGATAAGAACCATAGGTAGAATTATCCTTTCTAACACCTGAAGAGCTAGAGCTTGTTAATGTAGCTTGGTTTTTAACCGCATCAGCCAATTTTAAAGTATTATCAGCGTAATTATAATTTAATGCTGCTTTTACTTTAATATTATCTTTATACATTGTAAATGATGTCCAATTATCAAAATAATTACTTAATATTAAAATCAAAAGCATTAAAAAGACAATCATAAAAGTATATATAACAGAAATAGCAATAAAGCCTCGATTATTCTTCATCATAAGTACACCCACGAATTATAATAAGCATTTTCACAATGCATATCAAAGCTTATCCCACTTGCATCATTATATTTTTGAATAGCATCTTTCTTTTGCTTATCGGTTCCATTAACGACTTTATAATACTCAAATATCTTTTGTTGAAGACAGTTTTGATATGTTCCTTTATCAATTGCCGCATCCCCATTTTTATTTTCATATATCAAAGATATTAAAATACCTTTTACTTCGGGACGAGAAACTTTAGAAAAGTCAATGCTTAAATTTTTAACATAATCTTTAAAAGTAGAGTCGGCAAAATCATCCAATTTTTGTAAGGTATTCTTACATCTTGCTTCTTTAGTACTACCATTAGTATTAACACAATTTTTTAAAGGAACAAGTAAGTTAGATGGTACATAAATAAGAACATTATAATTATAAAGCTCTCTAGCCCTTGTCATAAGTGTATTATCGGTAAAGATATCACTACCAGAACTAAACATATAAAAATAGTAATCTTTCGTAGCATTATCTACCGCGAATTTAAATTTCGAAGAATTAACACTTTTATTAAAAACATCCCTTATAGCCATAGTCTTATATATATAGGATATGTCATCATAATATAATCTTCTTTTTTCTGCTCGCAATGTTTCAGAATAAGAGCCATACAAAACAACAAGTGTAGTTGTTAAAATTACAATTGTTAAAATAGTTTCTATAAATACAAATCCCTTTTTATTAACCATATTTATACCCTATTAAATTATAACACTTTAAACCTTATTTGTATATATTATAATAGGTGATCTTCGATGTATAATAAGGGAAATGGTTTAGCAGCTTTTATTGTCATTATCTTAAGTTTTTTAATATTTTATCAACTACTTATAACCTTAATACTACCTTTTCGTTTTAACATTTTTATTCTGATTCTTGAATTTTGTTTACTTTTATTGTTCTTGTGGCGTATCGTAAGGCCTTATTAGCTGTTCCGATTTATACACATAATCAAGAACCTCTCTAACCTTTCCGGTATCTATGACCGTAAAATTAATATTAGGCATTAATAAAGGCATACGTATAAGAACAAAAAAGAGGATTTTTTCATTTTCTCGCAGTTCAAAATGCTGAAAATATTTACTTAAAAACTCGCTAAAATCATAGTTCATATATTCTTTATGATAAAGATTGACAATATCGAGTATAGGAGTATCTATAGCATAATTATCCCAACTTATTAAAGCCTGCTTATTAGTATCACTTAAAAAATGTTCTAATGCTAAGTTATTATGGACTATACTTACCCTTTCTTTGGTATTACTACTACTTAAATCATACCATTTATGAATATTTTCCCGGCAATAATTAAAAGCTCTTTTAATATGAAAGAAATTACGGGCAAATAAATACTCCGCAGGATTTAAAAACGTCTTATACAAAACATTTTTAAATAAAATATTATAATTAAATTCTAGAAAGTTAATATTTTCTAAAACGACATCCCTAATTTCTTTATAATTATCAATATTAGTACTTTTGAAAAAGACAGTTTTATTATGTAAAGAAGATATTACACTTTCTAAATCTAATAATTTTTGCTCATTAAAGGGACTATAATCTTCAATATATTCATATAGTAAATCCCTATCTTGAAAGTTTCTAATCACTTTTGGATAATTTGTAAAGCCACGACTATCAAGATAATTAAATAAATTATATAAATCTTTATTTTGTTTTTTTAAGACTAGTTTTCCTGAAGAGCTATCGATAATTGTCGCTGAATTTTTTAAAGTATAACGATATGGTTTAAACTCTTCACGAACATAATCTAAACTATTCATTTTGGTAAGGGATAATTAACTTATCACCAACATTGATATCATTTATATCATTAAGTTTTAATAATTCATCTTTATCAATATTATTAATTTGACATATGCTTTCCAAAGTTTCCTCTTCTTTAACAACATGGATTTTAAAAGTCATATAATCATCTTCCGTTTCAAATCCTGATATAACTTCACTAGTATTTACTTTTTCAACATTACTAACTACTAATTGATCTCTGTCTTCCACTTCGGTTTCTTCTGTTTCTTCTTCGCGTGTTTCCTCTTCTTTTTCAGGGACTATATCCTCGGGTTCATCTTCCCTATCCTCAGTACCTTCACTATCATTATTATCTTCCTCAGGAGTTACAATCAAGTCAACGGGGTCTAATCTTTCTTCCTCTTTTACTTCTTCCGCGGAAATAGCATAATCAATTTTAATTGTCATTTCATTACCATCGACATCATAGGTAAAATTATCAATCCAAAACTCAAAAGTATCTTTATCCACTTCTTTTTCTAGTTCAACAGAAAAAGGAACAACAAACTTAAAATCTTCTGTATTAACACTTAATTCATGTTCTTTATAAGTACCACTTACAATAAAGTTTCCTAAAACTTCATTATTATTTTGATTTACTTCATGTTCTAAAGATATTGACACTATCTCTTTAATATTGCCGGTGAATTTTAATTTCTTTTCAAAAGGTATAATACAATTCATATCTATCATCTCCTATAAAAGGATATGCTATAAAATAAATTATATGATATTTTTTTCATCAATTATCTTACCATTAATATGGTAGTAATACTTAATATCTTTTTGATACTTTGAGATAGGAATATTCTGATTCTTGATTTTACGATAATGAAAATTATATAATTTTCTTTCCAAGATAAATTTATAATAAATAATCTTTTGATCTTTATATATTTGCCAAGTTTTATAAATAAATAAAGTAATCAAAAAATAATTATTAAGATTATATTTTAAATTACATATAGTATAAATAATGATACTTATAAAAGATATTACAGTATAAAAAGATAGACTCATTTTATATGGCATAAAATAATTTGCAAGCTCAAATACTATTTTAGAACCATCTAAAGGAATAATAGGCAATAAATTAAATACCATAATAGCAATATTATAATCATTAAATAAAGAACTCGTAATAATACCCATTTGCCCAAGGCAAAAATAAAAAAACTGTAAAATAATGCCCGCACTAGCTATTAAAAGATCACAAATAATATAATCATTTAATTTTTTATCAATTTTAGTTATGCCTCCGAAGGGATATATTTCTATAGATATAATCTTATAACCAAGAAGTTTAGCTACTATTACATGGGCAAGTTCATGGGTTATTACAATAAAAAGAATAATACATATATTCTTAAAAAAACCGCATAACAAAAAAATTAAAATAAAAATAAGAGTATATTTATTAAAGTGCATTTACATACTCTTCATAAGTATAATACTTATTATCTTTAGTTATTACTAAACCAAACTCTTTATCAATATTGCCAATTATTTCTGATGCTTTAACATAGTCATAAATTTTAACATCTGTTTCATCAAGAAGAAAATACCAAATATCAAAACCATTGCTACCTTGGATAATTACCGTTCTGCCATAGTCGTCTTTATCTCCTACAAAAGTTACTATTCCCCCACTTAAAGTTGTAACAAAATTATCTTTAACGCCATAATATTTTTCCCCATTTAAGAATTTTTCTTTACTTTCATACTCGAGAAAACTTTTCATAACCGGAACCGAATTTTCTTCTTTTTCCTCTGTAGTGCCGGCAATTTTACTAAAAAAATTATTAAATTTCATAAACTGAAAAGAATCATTAAAAATATACTCTTTATAAAAGTTTTTAACCTTACTATTTATCGAAGTTCCTATTAAACTGAGAAGTAAGATAATAATGCATATTAATACGCGCGTCATATATTTATGCGCTTTACCCTCTTTTTTTACTTCCAAATATTTATCAAGCATATTATCACCAGTTAAATATTATGCTTTTTTAAAATAATTATTAATAAAACGAAATAAATTAAACTTAAAAGAAAATTAAATAAGGAAAAAGGATATACTAAAAAATAAAAAACAACAAAGTTAAAAATATTTTTAAAATAATAATTTTTGATTTTTTTATTTAATAAATATAAAGCTATAAAAATTAAAGTTATCTTACCCATTAAATTAGCAATAACAAAGTCTATAAATAAGCCTATAAATAAAACATAATAAAAGTTTTTACTATTTAAGGCATTTAAACAAAAAGAGGAATATAAGTATGGCATCAAAAGTAAATCAATAAAAAATAGCATTATTTTCCTCCCATTATAATTAAGTAATTTAAATTACTAAAATTTTTTATAGGCTTTAAAATATATGTATTACTTACTTTATTTTTATCTTTAATAATTTGAAAGACTTTACCTATTAAAACTTTGCTATTATTTCCTATATCGGAAGTATATACCTCATCATTTATATTAATGGTACAATAATTATCTATGGTTTCTATCTTATTTTCCTTTAAAATGCCATAGCATTCATTAATACTTACCTGTAAAGTAAAATCTTTAGCATAAAGCGTTTTGACCTCAGCTTCACTATTTTTTACCTTATATATCGTTCCGATAAGAGCTCCATCACTTAAAACTAAGTCACCCTTTTGGATTTTTTCTGAATCAATAATAATATTTATATATCCTGGTTTATAAGGATTTTGATATAGAACTTTACCATAATAAAAGTTACTTTCATAATTACTATTTTTAATAAGTTTAATATCATTTATTTCTTTTTCCAGACTTAAAACATAACTATCTTTAATATTAGGCTCTGGAAAATGAGCAAAAAAGCCAAGAATATAATTCTTAGCTACAATAATAATAAAAAGAATTAAAAATAAATAGCTATTTTTAATAAACTTTTTCATATTTAATAGTATTTACTATCTATTATTTTTAATTCTCTATATTCTCACATAATGTATCGTACTTACTTATACGGTTATTAACTAGTAATGTTTTTTTGTTTGCACATAATATTATCTGATAATCTTTTAATTTATATAAAGTATCATTTTCGTTAATTATTTCTTTTTCTTGATTTTTAATCAAGTTTGTAATGCTTTCTCTTTTATCACTTAAAAGATAATCAAGTTCATATAAAATATCTTCTCGATATTTATAGAAGATACTGGAAATACCCACATAATAAATATCACCTTTTTTTAGAATATCATCGGTATCAATATTATTAACAATTAACTCATAGTTATCATAAATATGATTGTCAACCACAATAGCATCATCAAGATAAATTGTTTGGGCCTTTGTATCATCAAAGCTAACAACCCGGCCAATTATAACGACATAATCATAATTAAAATATTGGGAAGGATTAATATTTAGCTCATTGACACGTACTTCTTTCTCTAAATCAAATGTAACATAGCCATTTTTTACTTCTTCAGCTTCCGTATAAGCATTAAGAGTTAAAGAAGATGCGCCAATTATAGAGCCAATTTTACCCTCGAGTTTTACAAATTTATTCTTATATTCTTTATATGATTGTTTAGGATTTTCTAAAAATTCATTAATAGAAATCTTCGGTATATCACTAGCTTGGCAAGCATAATTTCTATCATAATTATCTATAACTAATTTACCATTGCAATCATATATCCGGTAAAATAGCGAGTTATATGTTGCTACTTTATCTGAAGATTTTACTTTATAAGCAATAATGGGTGATGATTTAAATATTTTATAGTTTAGAAAATCTAAAATTAAAGATAATATTATAAGTAGTAGCAAATATAAAGGTATTTTATAAATTAAGCCCTTATTTTTTAAACAAATGCCTATAAGAAGAGCGATAATTCCAATGCTTAAAACGATGAAACGATAAATGCTATAAGTGTGAACCAAAAAAGGAATAATCATTAATAATACTCCTGTTAAACATAAAATTATCTTTAACTTCTTCATAAAGCTCACCTATTTTTATTATACAATAAAGGGCTATGATTAACCATAAATTCCAGAATCAATTTATAAATGTTTGACATATATAACGCGCCTAATATTAAAGACAAGAAGAAAATATGTTAAAATTATTATAGGTGATTAAATTGAATAAAAATATGTTTAGAGAATACGATATAAGAGGTATTTACCCCAGTGATTTAAATGCAGACATTGCTCTAACACTTGGCCAAGCATTTGGGTCTTATATTAGTGAAAAAGAAGTTATCGTGGGTCATGACAATCGATTATCATCTCCTGAGCTTCATGAAAATCTAATAGCGGGCCTTGTTAAAGCGGGCGTCCATGTCATAGATTTAGGCTTATGTACTACGCCTATGTATTATGTTATAAAAAAACATTTAAATATGACTAATGGTATCATGATCACAGCATCACATAATCCTAAAGAATATAATGGACTTAAAATATCATTTAGTATAATTGGCCCTGCCTATGGTGAGGCTATTACTAAATTTAGAGACTATGTTTTAAATGGTAATTTTAGTGAAGGCCATGGTAGTGTAACGAAATATGAAGGTTTAAATGAAGTATATTTAAATACTATCAAGAAAGGTATTAATCTAGGACCCCGTAAAATTAAAGTTGCTTATGACCCTGCCAATGGTACGGGATGTGTTATATTAAAAGATGTCCTTGAAATGTTTAAAGATAACATTGATTATGAAATAATATATGGTAATAGCGATGGTAATTTTCCTAATCATCATCCTGATCCAAGCGTTGAGGCAAATATGGAAGATTTGAAAAAATATGTTATCGAAAATCACGGTGATTTAGGTATTGGTATCGATGGTGATGCTGACCGGGTTGGTATAATTGATAATGAAGGTAACTTTATAACCATAGACAAAATAATGATAGTCATATATAAATATTTATATCCTAATTTAAAAAGTAAAAAAGCCCTTATGGATGTTAAGTGTTCTAAAGCATTGCTTGATGAAATGAAAAAATTAAATTTACCTACATTTGTAAATAGAACTGGTAATAGCTATCAAAACTATACTATTAATACTGAAGGCTACGATTTTGGTGGCGAATTTTCTGGGCACCTATGGTTTACAGATAAGTGGCCAGGCATTGATGATGGCATTTATGCTTCCTTAAGAATTATTGAAATGTTATCAAATACAAATCAAAACCTAGCAGATCTTTTACGTAATATTCCTAAATATTATAGTACTCCGGAAATAAAAATTGATTGTCCTGATGATAAAAAAGCAATAGTAATTGGCAAAGTTAAAGAGTATGTTACTTCCAAAGGCATTAGCTTTAATGATATCGATGGCGTTCGTATTGATTTTCCTGATGGCTTTGCTTTAATAAGACAAAGTAATACTACTCCTTGTTTAACTTTAAGATTTGAAAAAAAGACCAAAGAAGATCTAGAGGTAGTACAAAACGAATATATTTCTTTAGTCAATAATATTATTAATAATTTATAAAAGCAGATTCACATCATATGAATCTGCCTTTTTATTATTTTTCTTTTTTATCAGTCATCATTTCTTTGATGGCCGTTCCTATTGTGGCCACTGATTGTAAATCACTAGGTACAATAATCTTAGTAGCTTGACCATCAGCCATATGAGCTAAAGTCTCATAACTTTTAAGAGCTAAAACTGATTTATCAGCATTAGCGCCTTTTAAAAGCTTAATTCCTTCCGCTTCAGCTGTCTTAATTTTAAGTAAAGCTTCAGCTTCACCTTCGGCTCTTTTAATTCTTGACTCTTTTTCAGCCTCTGCTCTTAAAATAGCACTTTCCTTTTCACCTTCAGCAATAAGAATGCTAGATTTCTTTTCACCTTCGGCTTGTAATATTTTCTCACGACGCTCACGCTCAGCACGCATTTGTTTTTCCATTGCTTCTTGAATATCTTTAGGAGGTAATATATTTTTTACCTCAACTCTATTTACCTTAATTCCCCATGGATCAGTTGCTTCATCTAATATTGAGCGCATCTTAGAATTTATAATATCTCTAGATGTAAGAGTTTGATCAAGTTCTAGTTCACCTATAATATTACGAAGAGTTGTAGCAGTTAAATTTTCAATAGCACTTACGGGGAATTCAACTCCATAAGTATAAAGTTTAGGGTCGGTAATTTGAAAATAAACTACTGTATCTATTTGCATTGTAACATTATCTTTAGTGATAACAGGTTGGGGATCAAAATCTTTAACAATTTCTTTAAGAGTTACAACATTTGCCACCCTATCAATAAATGGAATTTTAAAATGCAGTCCATTTTTCCAGGTAGTGAAATAAGATCCTAATCTTTCAATAACATAGCTTTTTGCTTGAGGTACAATTTTAATATTAGGTATAACTATTATAACAATAATAACTAAAATAACAATTAAAAATGGCATATTTAATCCTCCTTCTTTCTAACGACTAATTTAACACCATTTATAGCTTCCACTATAACTTCGTCATCAACTTTTAAATTTTCTTTACTTTCAGCACTCCATTTTTTGCCATCAACTTTTACTTCCCCAATTTCATGTTTTTTAATAGGTTCCGTAACAATAGCAGTCATGCCTACTACTCGATCTAAATTTGTTTTAACTTCTTTAGGCTTTATAAGCTTTTCTAACAGTTTTCTCGTAGTAAGTAGAAGAATTATACCTAGAATAACAAAAATAGCAAATTGGACATAAAAATTATCATAAAAAATGGATACTACTAAGGAAACTATGCCACTTGCTATAAACCATACCGATACTAAGTTGACAGTAGATAGCTCAATAAAGGCAAGAACCAAAACGATTATTAGCCAAACAAGCCACATCTTTACATCATCACTCCTCTTATGATTAATATACTATTAATTTATGCTTTTTACAAGAATGAAAAGACAAAAAAAGATAGCATAAACTTTATGCTATCAATAATACTATTTATCTCCTTCTTCAAGCATGGTTGTAATAAATATTCCATAACCTGTCGTTGGATTATCGACTATAACATGGGTAAGTACGCCAACAATTTTATTATCTTGAATGATAGGTGATCCACTCATGCCTTGAACTACCCCACCTGTTTTATCAATTAAACTATTACTATTTATTTTAAAACTTATATTTTTAGTCTTAGCAGTATCATTTATTTTAGTTATTTCAATTGGATACTCCTCTATTTTATCTTGCTTTAAAACAGTTCTAATATAAGCTTCTCCTATCTTAGGTGTACCAACTTCTAAAGCTTCACCCTTAGGATCATCATAGGTTCCAAAAATTCCATAATCAGTATTTTTTTCAATATTACCAAAATGAACATCATAATTGAAAGTTGCTATCTTACTACCGGCTCTACCTGGTAAGCTTCTCTCAATCCCTGTAATATAACTTGGGAAAATATACCCTGAATCTATTTCCATTTTTATACTTGTATTACCTTCAATTATTTCATGACCTAAAGCACCATAAACTTTGGTTTCAGGGTCAATATAAGATAAAGTTCCTATTCCCTTTATACCATCTTTAACATAAAGACCTGTTTTATATTTTCCCGAAGATTTTATAATATTAAAATCACAAATATATTCTTTATTATCTCTTAAATAAGTTACTTTGACTACTTTATCTTGAGCATATTTTTCAATGCTACTTGTTAAGTCATCTAAATTACTAACTTCATCATCATTAATTTTAATTATATAGTCTCCGATTTTAAGATCTGATTTATTATATTTATTATCAACTTTGTAAAAGCCAATTACCATTACACCTTTAGTTTTTACCTCAACACCAATGCTTTGACCTCCCGGAATAATATAATTAGAATAAGCAAAAGCATTTAAGGGACAAAATAAAATAGTTAATAAAAATAACATCTTTTTCATACTTCATCACATTATTTATTATTAACTATTATAAAATTACTATATTGGAAATATCTTCCTAGCTCTTAACCACTTGGGTTTCCGGGGTTACCAAATTTTGGCTATTTTCAGTGGTAACAAATGTTCTTTGAACTGCAGGTTCAAAGTCAAATTCTATTTTAGCATCAATAAAATTATCGGCAATTGCTTCGGCGCTTAAAATAGGTCTTATTTCATATTTAGGATCAAGTAATTGGTCCAAATCAGCCTTGCTTTGCTCTATATTTTCTTCTTGATTATGCTCTTCTTGATTAGCATATTGATAGTTTTCTACCATGCCTGTATTTTCCTCTTCTATTTCTTTGGACGCAAGTGTTAATAGTTCAACCTCAGGTTCACTAGGTAAAGGTTCCGTATTCATATTCAAATTCATATTTATATTTAGGGCATCTGCTGCAGGAATAGTTTCAATATTTGTATCTTGTTGAACAGGAGCCACAACTGTAGGACTTTCTGGCTCTAAATCCAAATAATCAACACTTGGATTATTATCAATAACATTCTTTCTTTTCTTATTAACTATGTATAAGGCTCCTACAGTTGCACCTGCAATAGCTAAAGTTCCCCCGCCAAAGTAAAACCATTTGGATAAATCACTATTTGCGCCTATTATACTTTTTTCATCAGTTTTATTTTCTTCTTGCTTTTCTTCTTCAGGAAGACTCTTACTAATAGCATAACTAGCATTATTATCGATAGTAAATTCTAAATACCCATTTGTAATAGGCATTTGTTTTGTAGCTAGCTTTCCATCACTAATAAAGTATAAATTATAATTATCTTTAAAAGAATCGACGAAATAACGATATACAGTACCCATCGGAATATTAGATTCATTTGTATTAATAGCAAAATATGGTGAATCAAGTTTGAATATATCGTCAGTAATAGTATTACTAAATTTTAAAGATATTAAACCTTCATTAGCAATATTTTTACCATCAATTATTATTTGGCCATTAATATTACCAAAATCATCCACTAAATTAACTCTTAATTTTTTTTGCGTTTCTCTTAGTTTAGTAACAACTACGTCTTCTAAGAGTATGCTTTCTGAATTTAAACTTACTTGGGTTGCAACATCGCCATCACTATCCAAAGCATTTAAAAGGGCTTCACTATTAAATTCGGTAATTGGCATTTCATCATTTCTCGTAATTATTATTTGATAAGTTTTAACATCTCCATTCGTAGCTATAACTTCTATAAGGACATTATTACTCCCTACCTTTAAAATATCCTCAGCAATAATTTTAACTGTAGCATAAGAACTATCTGTTTCATAGTTAATTTCAAGTTTTTCTTGTGAATATGGTACGGTTAATACATAATTTAAGGTATCTTTATTAAAGGCAAAGTTAGCTCCCGTTATGTTTAGTGATTTTAAATAATTATTTTTAGCATTAGCATCTTCTTCAGTAGGAGAATTATTAAAAGAGTTGTTTTTGCTATTTCGCGTAATGATAATATTATAAGAGGCCGAAATACCACTTTCAGATACTGCCGTTACAACAAAAGTATTCTCTCCTACGCTTAAAAAGTAATCACCTGTTCCAGAAATAGTTGTTTTACCATCATTAGCCGTCGCCTTGATAGTAACTTTTTTAACATCATTTTCAACCGTTGCTGTGTAATATGCTCCCCCATTAAACTTAATATTCGTATCACTTACCGAAAGTGACGAAAGGGAAATATCAGTAGAACCTTTAATTGGTCTAGTAATATTCAAGGTATACGTTCTTTGGGCTCCGTTTGGAGCAATAACAGTAACATAATATGTATTTAATCCTAAATTTAAAGTTGCATAGCCCAAGCCTTGAACTGAAGCTGCGCCATCTTCTGCCGTAGCATAAATATTAGTAGCAACATCATCAACAGTCACATTATAAGATAAAGTGTCCCGATTAAAGGCCGGTGAAAGAGTACCACCACTTACACTTAATGAACTCAAATAATTATTTGAGCTTACCTCAGGAACGGGTATAACATTTACATTTGTCGATCCTGATGCAGTAACTATATTATAATTATTTGTATCTGCATCAGCAGTTCCATCGACAGTAAAGCTAAAACTACCTGTTCCTATTGAATTTAAAGCTCTAAAAGTAAAGATTGCTACATTTTCACTTCTAAGAGGATTAGTGCCTCCGCCTGTATCAACGTATAAAAATACAATTTTTCCTCCCGTATCATTTGTACTTACATCACCAGGTTGGGAAGGATATGGTGCACTTGCCGATACAAATTGAAATTTACTAGTATCATAATTTAAATTAATTGTATTACTAGCTATTCCATTTACTGCCCCAGAAACGTTTACGTAGATATTAAATTCTGAACCAGGATAAACATCCGTACTTGAAGAACTTATACTGTAGTTAACATCTACACCATCAGCCTTTGTCAAAAAAGGACATAAAACCAATGCTAAAGCAGTAACAATTAATATTTTTCTTATATATTTTTTCATTAAAGTTCACCTCCACCATCAAGTTTTAAAATATGTCTTTGCATTTTCAAAATACCAATACTATTTATACCATTACCCGTTATATTTCCGGCCATAAGTTGTAAATCAGTAAGGGGTTTATTTTTATCAAGTTCTAATATGTGTCGCTTCATTATCAGCATATCATCGGCTTGTATTTGGCCATCGCCATTTAAGTCACCTTTAATAACGCCTATAAAAGATCCGACTACTTGGCCACCAATCTTATATTCAATTTTAGTGCCCGTAGCAATTTTCGCGTTATTTTTATTCGTAATGCTTAAAATCATGCCATCTTTTTGCAGATTCTCTTCAGAAAGATTTTCCGGTATTATTAGATAGCCATTATCATATCTTGCTGCTAACTCATTATCAAGCACATAAACGGTAGCTTCATGCGTAATATATGTTCCATCTGCGGTAGTCACCCTTATTTTGGCCTGTCCAGGACTTACACCTTGTAATTTATTCTTATTAATTACCTTAACGATACTCTCATCTTCACTTTCTAAAGTAACTCCCTTATATGTCGCATTGTTCGGAGTTGTGGTAAGATTTACCTCAGAATTAACAGATGCAAATAAGTTTTTAGCTCCGGCTTCCGTAAAGTCTTGAATATATATAACCGGATTTTCTTTTATGTTAGGCAAAATGCCATTAGTTATATCCCAGTCAGAACCAAATCCTGAATATGTATGCGAATCTTTAAGCTGTGATTTTAAAACCCTTGTACCGTTATAATTACAATTATTATCACTTAAGTAAATTATGTTTGACATATCTAGTTGTTCATCACTATACCCATTATAAGGAGTTGTACATGAAGGGCTATTTTCTATTGCCAAATCTACAGCATTTTTTAGACTATTATTAGATAATGCAGCGCTATGAAAGAATGTCGATATTGCCGATCTATTGTTAGATACTAATCCTTGATTTAAGGCATTAGTTATTGTTGAATTGCTACCCAGGTACCCTACTATCTCGCCTGACTTATTTCCTGACAAGCTTGTTTCATTGACAACGTTTTTAAAATCGGTATCTTCGGCATAACCAATTATGCCTCCCACATAAGCACTTGTGCTACTTGTCGATAGATTTCCTTCGGTTAAAACATTAGTTATCGTTGACCTATAAGCTTCGCTTGCAAGCACTCCAGAGTTATTTCCGGTTGATGTTAAATCAGCGTTTTTAATTTTCAGATTACTAATGGAAGCTTCGATTTTATAAAATAATCCTGTGCTATCATTTGCTTGTTTTAAATTATATATGGTATGGCCGTTACCATCTAATGAGCCTCGAAACTTATCAGTTATATTTTTGCCTATAGGCTCAAAATTACTACTTGATAATGTTATATCATTTGCTAGCTCAAAATCACTAAATTTATATTCAAAGGTTGTTAAATACTTTAAATCTGCTTCATTTTTAATTTCATAAACAGTTTTACCCGAGATACTTTTACTTGCTAAAGAAATACCATTAGCAAAAGAGTTCTTACCAATTAGTTGGCCATTTGCATAAGTTTCAATATAATATATCGAATTATTATCAAAAGATCTTGGTATCGTAATTGTACCTTTATAAGCTCCTGCGACTACAATAGTTTGATTATCACTATAATCGGCAATAGTGTTACCATAAATATCTTTTATTTTAAAATTTAATCTAGTACCAGTGGGAAGATTATTTATTTTACTATTTACATCGGCTTTATATGTGCCATTGCTCTGTCTTTTAATATTTAAATCAATTATTGTTGTAGCACTTGCTTCACTTTGTGTATTACTAGTAAAGGCATATACTTTAGTAGGCTTTGTAAAAAGACTTCCCTTTGATGGCTTTATATAAATTACAAAATCTTCTTGCGTAAGTAATTCATCATGAGCTTCAACACTATATCTTCCCGGAGTATCCGCATTAACGGAACCAATTAAAGTGTATTCATCAGAAGAATTATCTCCATAGTAAACTTCATAAGTTACAGCAGAAGTGGTATTAGTTTCAAAAGTTACTCTTTTTAATTTTTCAGTAGGACTTGGTTTATAAAATACGTATTTTTGCTTATACCCTGATTCACTTATATTAGTTTGAGGAGCTAAAGAATTATATGAATTGTCATAATCTTTACGTACAACACTTGTTATACCTCCTGCTTCAAGATAATCAGAATCATAAGCTAAATAAACATAAGGGCTATAATCATTTCCCCATGAATTTTTTAAAATCCAAGCTCCATTTACTTTGTAATAACGTCCCCCTCCATTAGTACAAGAAGATTCGTTAACATTTGCTACAGTTGTTCCAGTATTAGGATAAGCACAATAAGAAAGGCTATAATTATCATCCCAGCCCACAATAGCCATCGCGTGAGTACCATTATAAGTATAATTAGTTGTGGATTTTTCACAAGCTTCATTCCAGTTTATTAAACCAGTTTGTCCATTTTTAGAAACGTCAACATAACAAGCTTTACTCGTTGCCCATTGCGGTGCTAATGTCGAAATATATACTGCGCCATTATTTATTATGTGATTTTTGACTTTATTGCGCCAAGTGGTTTTAGTGGCTTCTGAGTCTTTACGATTTACACTTGTAAATCTTACATAACCTGTAACCAAGTATTTACTATTATTTAAATTAAATATATCATTAAGACTCATGGCATTATAATATTCATTCCAATTGGTCCATACACCCTCTTTAGTTACGGGCGAAACACCCATTGCATAATAACTTGTTGCACTACTAAAAGTACCTCCAGATCCTAAGCTTCTGGTAGAGGCATATGGATTAAAGCCTTCCGTAAAGACATATGTATCTTTGGCACCTGCATAATCAAGTTGTCTTTCGGAAAAAACATCTGATGAAATATCTTTTTTTAATAAATAGGATTCTAAAGAAGCATTAGCAGCAAAAGCCCAACAAAGTCCTAAACTTCCTTGGTTCTTTACTGCGGAAACATCACTACTATTTCTTAAATCATATGCCTCAGGGACTGTAGCAATATAAGAAATAGCATTATATGATCCTTTTTTTAAATAGTAGTTCTTGCTATTTTCATTATCGTTTAAAATTATATATTTTTCCGGTATAACATCCCATTTAGCTTTTTCTTCATCACTTAAACTATTGTAATATTCCCACTTCGGATTAATAACACCATTTTCTTCGGTAACATCTTCATTAATATAAAAAGAATTGTTCTCATTAATACTTTCTGCCGATGATTTAGTTGGTAAAATGATAAGCATTAAAGCCAAGCAAAAAAATAAATATTTTATATGCCTTTTCATATTAACCTTACTCCTATTATAAACATTTTACCAAATAAATTAAAAAAGTACAATTAAAAGGGATAAAAAAAATAGCATCTTAGCTATTTTCAACTTCAAAATCTTTAAGCTCACCAGTTTCAGTTAAAATTTTATTTACTTTATCGGTAGCATCCTTTAATTTTTCAGAGCAAAACTTAGACAACTCCATGGCTTCTGTATATTTTTTAATAGCATTATCTAAGTCAATATTGCCATTTTCTAGTTCCTTAACTATTTTTTCTAAACTATCTAATGCACTTTCAAATGTTTGTTCTTCTTTCATTTTCTAACCTCCGTTACTTCTGCTAAAACTTCTCCAGTATACATTTTTATTTCAATATTACTACCCTTTTTTAGTTTACTAGCATCTTTTAAAACTTCATTATCACTTTTAACAATGCTGTACCCTTTTTCTAAGATTCCTAAGGGATTAAGTAGTTTTAAACTATTAATCATGAGTAGTAATTTATTCTCTCTTTTCTCAATAAGCTGTTTCGGATTTTGCAATACACTACTTGTTAAAATTTCTTTAGCCTTTTTTTCTTTGTTATAAATAATATTGAGAACATTATTTTTGGCCCGATCAATTAAATTATCAACTTTTTGTTCTTTTATTTCATAGATGCTCATAGGATTTTTTAAAATATATGATCTTTTAAATCTTTCTAAGGTAATAAATTTTTCATTAACCAAGTTTTTAATAAACTTATTAAGCCTTATTGTATAATTTTCTATCAAAGCATTAACGTCCATGATAGTTGGTACAGCCATTTCGGCGGCTCCCGTCGGAGTAGGAGCTCTAAGATCTGCAACAAAATCGGCTATCGTAAAATCTATTTCATGTCCTACTGCACTTATTATGGGAGTATTACACTCAAAAATAGCTCTAGCAACACATTCTTCATTAAAGGCCCAAAGATCTTCAATAGATCCTCCACCTCTACCAACAATCAAAGTATCTAAATTATAAGTATCTGCTATTTTTATTTGCTTAACAATATTATCTTTAGCCCCATCGCCTTGGACTAAACTAGGAAAAAGAATAACTTCACAAATTGGATATCTTCTTTTAATAGTAGAAATAATATCTCTAACAGCAGCTCCTGTAGATGCCGTAACAACTCCTATGCGATTTGGATACTTAGGAATCTTTTTCTTATGCTCCGGTGCAAATAAACCTTCTTGTTCTAGTTTTTTCTTAAGCTTTTCATATTCAATAAATAATTTACCAATGCCATCCATTTCCATCTTATCAACATATATTTGATAACTACCTGTCGCAGGATAAGCACTAATACGTCCCTCGACTAAAACATTCATTCCATCTTCAGGTACAAAGGTTAAGTTTTTAGCAGCCGAAGCAAACATTACGGCATTAATTCTTCCCCCTTCATCTTTTAAAGAAAAATAAAGATGTCCCCGGGTATGGTTTTTAAAATTAGATATTTCTCCAGAAATAAAGACTTTGCCTAAAAATGGATCACCATCTAAAATCATTTTAATATAGTTATTAATTTCACTTACTTTTAAATACTCATGTTCCATTCTAGACCTCTTCTATTAGTTAAATTTCTTTTATTACTTTATCAAGTACAGCATTAATAATTTTTCTTACGGAATCATCACTATACTTTTTAGCAAGTTCTATAGCTTCATTAATAATGACAACTTCGGGAGTATCCGTATATTTAAGCTCAAACAAAGCTATCTCTAAAATAGCTTTCCCGGTTTTATCAATCCGATCGATATCCCAATCAACCATATGGCTATTGGCTAGTTTATCAAGCTCATCCTTATATGTTTCCACTCCATAAACTAGTTCTTTAACAAACTCATTATCCACTTCAACATTTTCTTTTATTTTATTATCAATTTCATAATCAATATTATTTTCTCTATCAATATTTATTTGATAGATAATAATCATTGCCTTTTCTCTTAAATAACTTCTTGTATATGCCATAATATATCTCCTAAAACATTTATTTACTATATCACACTTTACTTAGAAATGACATATTTAATTAACAAAGTATGGATTTCCCTCTGAGCCATCGCCTTTCGATACAATGGCATCTTTATTTAAATAAAATACTGGGTAGACATAACCAACATCAGTATTATTTTTTTCAAGGCCATTTTCCGTTGCTAATATACCAGAATGAGAAAGTACAAGATATGGTTTCTCATAATTATCTAAGAATGCCAAGTTATTATATTCCTCTTCTGATAATAAGCCTATCTTGCTATTTACTTGCACCATATTATCACCTTCATCTGATAATGACCATTCAAAATCCTCAATCATTCCTTTAAGATATTTACCTTCACCTCTTAAGAAAGAATCAGATATTCTTGATAATAAATCATCACTCCATGAAGCTACTCCAGATGAACTAGTTTTTACAATTTTAATGCCCTCATCAGTAATCGAAATGATTTGATATAGCTTATCACTAGTACAATACTCATCAGTTGAGTTAAGACAAATATAATTATTATTGCTGATAACCTCATCTTTTAAATATCTGGCATCACTACAAACTACATCATCAACGCCAATTTTACCAAAATACGTTTTATTTAAGATATTATCTTGATTTTGGGCAGGATGAAATGATGCCATTATGTTCCATGTTTGATTTGCAATAGTAGCCCCATCATTAGCTATATAATAAGAAGATAATAAAGTTTTATTATCATCTAAATTGTAATCATTTAATTGAATATTTTCAAAAATAGTTTTACCATCAATTATACCCGTTAAAGTAATTTCATCATTATTGCTAATATGATAATATCCATCTTGATCTTCATCCCAATAATAATATAGATTATATTTGCAAACACTAAAACCCTCCATCTTATTTTGTAAAGACACCTTGTATGTTAAAGAGTTTAGACTAGTATCTGCACTATCAGATGGTAAGGTAAGATCCATTTGGTTTTTTTCATCTGCATAAAATGAAGGCCTACTCCCAGCATTTTCTGATTTACCACTTTGTTCAAAATGCTTATTAATAGCATAATCTAAAGATATTAAAGCAAGAAAAATACCAATAATAATGACTATTATTAAAGTTAAAGCATTTTTCTTTTTTATCACACTATATTTCTTCTTCATATTCTTCTACCTTAGAATAATTGTATAACATTTTAATAAGATAATCAATTAATTATCTACTAACATTCATATCAAAATAAAGAGCACTTAAATAATTAATAAAACTATTATTTTTATTGATTAAAGACTCAACTTGCCAAACTTGAGCATTAGCTAGACGTAAATCTGCGCCAAGTTCCATTTTTTGAAAAGTATTGATAGCCTCATTATATGCCCTTAATTCTTCTGCCTGTTCTTTTTTATAAAAGGTTAAAGCGGCCTGTAAAGACTCAGCTATTGTTTTTTGAATGGCAATTTGGGATTGTATTTGCAAGGCTGTAAAATCACCTTCATAAGCCCGTTCCAACGCCTTTTTAACAGCATCAATATATATTGCAACAAAATTTGGGATATACACATTAGCATAGGCATCAACACTAAAGCTATGACCCATCAAGACATAGGTAGAGCCAACTAACTCAATAGGAAAAGAATCAATAGTTTCACCATTTAAAACGTATCTTGCTTGCTCTTTAATCTCATACATTTTACTATATTCCTCAGGAGTATAAGTCACCATTATAGTATCAGGATCTATGCCTATTTCATCTAATGCATCTGCCGCTTTTAATTGTTCTTTTTTTGAATCATCATTTTCCACATTTACCTCGTAACTGCTACTTTATTCTCAAGACCAATCACGATGAATTCCTTTAAATTATTTAAATCTTCTATAAATTTATCATATAATTCTTTTTTTAAATACTTCTTATATTTAAATTCTAACATTTCATATAATTTGTTTAATTCTCCTAAACAAGCATTGTAATCAGATGAGCTATCATCATCTTCAATATGTTTTATCATATCCAAAAGTTTTTGATATTTAATCATTAATTTACGAACTACAATTTTACTAATTTTGTCATAATCATAAATCGTTATACACTTAACGCTTTCTTTCATAGTCGATTTTGGTGTAAATGTATAAAAATTTTCTGCCGTAACTTTAATTATTGTTTTTTTATTAGAATCTTTTTTTATAATATAATTACTCATCTTTACCACCCATTAAATCCGGTCTATTTTCTTTTGTTAGTCTTTGTCTTTCCTCTTTTCGATATTCATCAATTAACTTGTGATTACCTGAAAGTAAAACTTCGGGAACTTCATACCCTCGAAAGTTACGAGGCTTAGTGTATACAGGATAATCTAAAAGATTTTCGTCAAAGCTTTCACAATCAAGAGATTCATTAGTTATAACTCCCGGAAGAAGTCTTACAATAGAATCCGTTATGATAGCCGATGCAAGTTCGCCTCCGGTCAAAACATAATCGCCAATTGATATTACTTCATCGACAAAGTTTTTTACCCTTTCATCTATGCCTTCATAATGCCCACAGATTAAAATTAAATGTTTATATTCTTTTAATCTTTTGGCTTCTTTTTCTTTATATAATTTTCCTTTGGGGTCGAGTAAAATAATATGACTATCTTCGGTTTTAATATCTTCCAAAGCCAAAATAATTGGCTCACACATAATAACCATTCCCGCGCCTCCGCCAAAAGCTGTATCATCAACTTGATTATTATTAAGTTTACTATATTTGCGATAATCTATTAAATTTATTACTACCTTGTTATTATCAATAGCTCTTTTAATAATAGATTCATTTAAAAAGCCCGTAAGCATTTCAGGGAATAAAGTTAAAATATCAATCCTCATAAAGCCTCCCATTACACTTAACAAAAGTATATCACAATTCTTTTTATATTTTTAGACTTTTACTATTTTTTGTATATAAAATCTTACTGGTTTTATCAAAGTATTTGATATATTCATCAATTAAAGGGATTAAAAAACTATTGTTCACTTTAACAAAATTTGTATTTTTCCCAAGGAAAATATCAGTTATAGTACCCAGATTTTCATCATTTTCAAACACTTTAGCTCCGATGAGCTCCTCTAGTAAATATTCATTTTCTTTTAAATTTAAACTATCGTATTGAACATATATTTCCTTATTAATTAAGTAATTAACTAAATTGATATCTTTTAAATTATTGACGGTTATTAAATAGAAATTTTTATGCTTTCTTATGGAAGTTATCTTATATGTATTGTTATCAATTATTATAGAGAAATCATTTTGAAATACTTTCTGGGGATACTCAAAATCACTTAGTACTTTAAGCTCACCTTTAATACCATGGCATCCTGTAATTTTACCAACATATATATTATTCATTACCTGCCTCATACATAATTATTGACGCTGCAACCGCAGCATTAAGACTTTCGGCTTTTTCATTCATAGGAATATTTATAAAGTAATCACATAACTTTTTAATTTCATTACTTATCCCATTTCCTTCATTGCCAACCACAAATGCATTTTTTTCACCTTTACAATTTTTAATGTTTTGGCCTTCCCTTACATCAGTGCCTATTATTTTATAATTTTTTTCTTTAAGAATTTTAATCATATTCTCTATATTATTTTTAATAACATTAATATGAAATATCATCCCTTCAGAGGCTCTTATAGCTTTATCATTGTACATATCTACAGAGTCCTCACTAAGAATAATAGTTTTAAAATTAAAAGCTACAGCTGATCTAATAATAGTTCCTAAATTGCCAGGATCTTGAATCTTATCAAGAATTAAAACTCTACCTTCAATATTGTCGGGTAAAATATAATTGCAGACAGCCATAATATGCGGTGGATTTACAACCATCGAAAGCTTAGCCATAATCTTTTCGTCCACTAAATAGCAAGGTATATTTTCGTATTTAACTTCATCTGTGGCAATAATTTCTTTAACAACGCCCTTCTTTAAAGCCTCATTTACCAAATTTTCGCCTTCCACTAAAAAAGTGTGCTCAATATCACGATATTTCTTCATTTTAAGTTTGGTCCACGCCAACACTTTTTCATTATTCGTACTAGTTATTTTCATTTTCTTAGCTCTTTTCTCCTTTCTTTGTAGTCAGGACATGCCAAAGCAACTATATTCCAAAATGCTTTAGAATGATTTCTTTCATAAAAATGAGCCATTTCATGAATAATGACATAATCAATTAATCTTTCATCCTTTTTTATCAATTCTGTATTTAAAGTTATACTATTATCACGCGAGTTATTTACTCCCCATCTTGTTCGCATTGCGCGGAATTTTAGCTTATATTCCGGTAAGTTTTTAAAACATTTGGCACATATTTGAGCTTCCTTAGTAAATACTTCGGTATACTTATCTTTAAGGTAGTTTTCTAAAGCACTTTCATCTTTAGCATATATGAAATCGCCATTTATTTTTACTTCTTCAGCATTTTTATCAATTACTACTTTATATTCCCGGCCTAATAGATGAAATCTTTCATTATAATCTTTTTTCTCTAATGCCGTATTATACATCTTAAGTAAAGAACTTTCATTTTTCTTAATAAGTCTTACAATTTCTTCATCTAAAGTACCCTTAGGACAAGTCACAATTAAATCAGCATTTTCATTAAAGCGAAAATACATATTACGATTATTTTTATATATAACAGTTACTAAAATTGTGTTTTCTCCTAATCTTATATTCATAACTTCATTGTAGCAAAAAAAGATTATACTTTCAAATATAATTATGCTCTATGAAATGCTTTATCAATTTCTTCTTTTATAAGATTGATTTGGTTTAAATTATAATAGCCATTGTAAATAAGGGCATAAAATAGTTGTTCAGAATCATTTTGATCTATACAAGATATATTTTTAGATACTCTATGAATAGACATATACACTCCATTAAAGAAAATAGCATTAGGATTAATCATATATTCTCTTAAACTTTGAGGAAGTACGCTATAATTTTTATTTTCATTAAATTTTGCCACGAATTCATCAGGAACTAAGGCATTAGAATTAGGCATTAAATCACTTAATGAGCAACCTGCATATAATTCTATAGAATAGTTAAAGCCTAAAGAAGAAGATAAATATTTTAACAATAAAGTTTCATAAGAATCATTTAACTCATCATAGCTAGTAATTAAAGCTATATCAACTCCCCATTCGATTAATAAATCAAGCTTTCTTTCTAACATAGGATCGACAAGAAAAGAAATATTTTTCGTTTTACTATTAATATTTATACCATATTTTTGTAAAAGGGCAATCGATGTAGTTAAATCAGTTAAAAGAATATCTAAATATTCAGAATAGTTTTTAATATTAATATCATTAGCTGCTAATAAGGCTATATTAGCCATTAAAGTTTTATAGCTAGAACTTCCTATTTCTAAAATTTGTAAATTATGGCCTACAAAAGAAGTAGTTAATATTCCATTTTGTAAGAGGCTTTCTATTTTTTGAATAGCATTTAAATCATAGGAAGCAACACATATAATATTAGGAAGACTTATATTATACTTAGAAAAGAAGTCTAATATTCCTCTTAAACTAAGATTATTCATTTGGCATAAAGCATCTACTTCTTGAGGAGTTAAATCATAAATATTAAGGTCATAGATTTTTAAGATATCTTTTAAAGCATTTCTAGTGCCTATTTTAAAATCATCATGTGACGTTGTAATCTTATTCTCTTCTTTGGAATTAAGGTCATAGATATAGTCTAAAACCGCATTTTTAACCTCATCATCAAGATTTAAACATAATATACTCTCTAAGGCTTCTGGTCTAAGATAAAAAGGATATCTTAAGATAATATCTATAGTTTTTTGAATAGTATTATTGTGCCGATTTATTTCTCTTACTTTTTCCGCATATTTCTTTCTACTAATACTATATCTTTCTTTAAAATGCGCGCAACTATCTAAAATATATCTTAACTGCTCTGTATCATCCGCTAAAGTTATATAAAACTCATCATTATCCTCACACTCAGAACGCATCATCTTTAATTCGCCAAAAGTAGAAAGAATATCTACTAATTCGGCGGCATTTTTTGAAGTAAAAGCTAATTTCTTAAAAACTTTTATAAATGTTTCTACTTCCTTAAGATGGCTAGTAAATCTAACAATAAACTTACTATAACATTTCATAGACAAATCATATCTAGTAAATAAATCATATACTAAATTTTTAAAATTCATACTATCTAGTTCATCATTAAAATAAGCATCGATAATATCTTCCTCAGTACATGTAATAATTAATGGTATTAATAGATCAAGATTTTCAAAATCAAAAATTTCACTATAAGTATTTAAAAAAGTAATTATATTTCGATAGTTCTTAGGCGAAATACACGTAAAATAAACAAGACATAACTCTCTTACTGATGTTTCATACATAATTCGCATATGATCTTTAAAATCATCAAAATAGGTATCAAGAAAACTAATCCCTTGAGAAAGCTTAGGATAAACATCCACCGGATTTTGTTTTTTACTATTTAAATATTCAATAATACTCATTTTAAGCCTCGCTTATCTGACTGACATAAAGAAATAATATCTTCAAGATATTTTTGGTGCTCAGAAATAAATTCAGGATCATCACTTTTAGCGACATATTCATCAATCTCGCCAAGATATTGATCTCTAACTCTAGTTAATCTTTCTCGATATTCTTTACTCGTGTTATATTTTTTTAAAAAGCAATTTAAAACTAAGAATTTATTTTTACTAATCCTAACAAAAGTAATTCTTATTTGCCCTAATCTTACTTCAAACATCTTTTTAGCACTTAAATACTTTAGCCCTTTGAAATGACCATCTATAAGCCCTGTGATTAATTCAAGCACTTTATCATATATTTCACAAGGAATTCCTTTATCAATATCTTCATAAGGAATTACTCTATTTAAAGAAGTTCTAAAAAACAAAGTATTCTTACTATTTTGGGAACTAGCAATTAACTCTTCTTCCTCTTCAAGACCATCAATAGCATAATAAATATCTAGTAACTCATCATACATTTTTTGAATATCTTCATCGTCTAATGATTGTGATTCAAAAGCTAAATTGCTAAGACTTGTTATATCTTTATAAAGAGCTATTTTAAGCATATTAATATATCTAGCATAATTAAGATTACTTGGACTAATCATACTTAGTATAGTCATTGGTATTTCATCAACAGAAGAAGTTACTACTTTTTGATATAAAGCTAAGAAATTTTCATCAACGGCCAAAGAAGGCATTTGTTCCTGAACAGGTCTATGTAATGGTTTTGAAAAACTATTTTGGACACTAAAAGAAATAGACCTTCTATTCGCATTACTGGTAATACGGTAGTTATCTTTTATAATAGCTATTTTGTCTTTTATTGGTAAATCCGAACTATATCTTAATTCTTTATTCTCCATAGACCAAGCACCTCGGAAAGATATTATAGTAAAAAATATTAAATAAGTCTATTAAAAGCATAATTAAAGCAAACAAAAAGTAGATTTTATTTTATCTACTCTTTGACTTCTTCTTATTAGTTACTACTTTTAAACCAACGACTACTGCTACAAGAATTACCGCAATCACAGATATAGTTATAATTATAGCTAAAGGAAAACTAGGTCGTTCATATATTCCCTCATTAACTTCTAAACAAGCTTTGGTATCATCACCATCTTGAACTTTATTAACTAAATTGCAATAGTTTTCAGACTCTTCATAAGCTTTAATAGCTTCAGTTAAATTGTTTTTCACTTTATCATTAAAGCCTATAAAATAATTAGATCCAATAACCATAAGAGGCATCTTATCTTTATTAATGTCTAAAAGATCTCTCACATCATCATAAAGATCTTTATTGTCACTAATTTTAATAGTTTCCGGTCTAACTCTATTATGTTCTTTTAATAAATCTTCGAGCCATTTTTTGGCTTCATTACAATCCGTACAATCACCTTCATAAAAGAAATATACTTTTATATTGTCATAAGATGAATTAGTTGCAAGAGCATGTGTAGTTATAGGAATGCATAGTATTAAAAGAAATAAAAACATAAATAATCTTTTTTTCATATAACTCCCTTATAGATAAACAAAGGTGTGGTATTAGATATCACACCTTTAGTATTAACAAAATATATTATTTTAACTTAGTTCAGCAACAGGTGTTGGAGCTTTTACACCCTCGGGAATCTCTGTTGTTGTGTCCCCATTATCTGCGATAAAAATTTGATGTAATTTTGAAATATTTACTTTATGCAACTTAATTTTACTATAGTCTTGATTAGATACATTATCATAATGAAGTCCTAAAGTAATATCATTAGATCTATTTGGAAGTTCAATATCAGCAGATTGTCCGGTTGCATCTTTTAAAATTTCAATACAATATTTAGTATTAAATGTATTAAAATCAATCAAAACATCAGCCTGATTTTCTTCAGTAGGTGTTGCTTGAGCACTATCAGCAAACTTTTTAATTATTACGCTACTGCTGTTTTCTTTTAGCACCTTAAATGTATTAAAGTAAATCTCAGACCCACCTGCAAGGCCTTCAACATATATGTAAGCCTTATCTATGTTAGTTGGATCAATACCAGGAGAATCAAGTCCCATCCATCTAACATCAACAATTGACTCTTGATTTTTATATTCAAGAGCATAATTTACTTCTTTACCTGTATTTTTTATACCTGATTGCCAAATAGTTAATTTTTTACCAGCAACTTCAATTAAAGATTCTTGATTTTCTTGAGCTTCTATTTCAAATTTAATTCTATTAAAGGTTACATTATCAGTCTTATCAGCAATACTGATTTTTTTGGCTTTAATAATAGGTTTATTATCGCCAGAACCTTTCCCAATTATAGAAATATTTCTATTAATAGTAGATTCTTCTTCAGATAAATTTATTTCAATAGGTTCAGTTATATATATTGCTGAAACGTCTTCATCATTAAGCGCTGCTTTAAACCCAGTTTCATCAGAAACTTTTTTTATTCCATCAATTAAGGTTAATTTAAATGATGCCCAATAATGTTTGTCTTCTTGAGCTACTAGCTTCTCGGGAGCAGTAACCCCTTCAGGAACTGTTTCCTGTGAGCCATCGTATAATATTTTATCTGAGTCTTCAGTAAATCCTAGAAGAGTATATTTTTCACCATCATAGTTAAATTCTTTAAACCGTTCATTTTCGGGAGCTTTAATAGTTTCATTATAATGATTATATCTTACAAAAGTTAATCTATTTCCACCTTGATAATTATAGAATATCGTTTTAATAATCTTAGCATTATTAGCGTCATTATAATAATTAATGTAATTATAATCCGAATCAGAAGAAATGGTATCGCCTACACCACTTTCTACAGAAGATGTTATTTCTTGCTTATCGCTTATTTTTTCAGCATTATTTGATGCACTATCTGTTAAATTAATAACAGTACCAGTCTTTTCGGCTTTAACAAGAGGTATATCATAAGTTTCTTTAGAAAACTGTATATTAGATGCTGTCAATGTTCCACCATTTTTAACTACAATACCAGCTTCAAAAGTTTCTGCTAAATTACTATCGCTTTCTACTTCAACATTTGAAATAGTTAAGTTTGCACTGCCTTCAACAGTAACGGCATTAGTTTTAGAACCACTTAATTTCACATTTTCGATCGTAGCATTGCCAGATTTTATATCAAATATCGTGTCAGTATTTTCCCCAGTAGAAATTTTACGATGTTGCCCTCCACCATTAATCTTGACATTTCCACTTATTTCAAGAGGCCCATCAACACTAATATCATTTGCAATAATAACTTCTTTTGGATTACTTTGTAGGACTGTCTTTAGGTTTTCAGCAGAATCTACTACGGTAGCATCAGAACTAAATGTAAATGTATATTGCATAGGAGCAGAATTTTCACTAGCAAGAGCCATTTCTGCTTCTTCAGGGGTTTTCAATAAAGTTACAGTTTTTGCCAGTTGATCAGAATCTAATGATAATGTAAAACTCTTCATAGAATCATGGCTTGCTAATTGGCTTATTGCTACTTCATCATCTGTTTTATTATCAAAATTAGTACTTAAAAGAGTTGTATATAACTCTTTGGCACCATTTTGAACAGCAGTTTTCAATGTATCTTGATCAGTTCCATCAGTCTTTGTAAATGTTTTACTTTGATCAGACACGGTTAATTTAATTGATTTTATTTCGTCTTTTAATAGAATATACGCAATTGCTCCAGGAATACTAGTATTATTCATCTCTGATAATTTAGTCTCTGGATCGATAACAGAAATAGTTACATTACCACTATTAGCATCATAATCCTCAATTAAAAATTTTGTACTATTAGTATTTATATAGTCTAACACATCAGCAATAAACTTATCTGAATACAAGTTCCAGTGCGGTACTAGTGTAACATCTCCCGTTTCTTTACCTTCTGTATTACTATCTTTTTCATTTGCAAAAGTTATTTCTGAAGTTAATGTGCCATCTTCTTTATTCCAATATGCAAATTCATGATAGTCATCTTTTGGAGTTGCAGTAAATTCGACCGGTACTACAATAGTTTCTCCGTCCCAAATGATATCTGTTTTATTTTCTGTATCTTCATTTTGATCATCATAAATAACTTTGTGAGATGACAAGAAAGTTATGCCAGAGTAATCAATTGTTTCTTCATAAGGTAAAAAATAATCACCATCGCCATCCCAGTCAATTTCATATTTAATTTCTTTCGGATCTGTACCATCTTTTAATTTAAATAAAACTGTAATAAAACCATTTTTATAGTCTTCTTCGCTAGGCTTGACAGGGTCTTTATAATCGCCTGATTCATCGTGTAAGCGAACAGTCCATTTTTTATTATCTTTTTCTAATATGCTATCTTTTACTTGCTCAGCAGTTGGGCCATATATTTTAACAATAATATAGTATCCATGAGCACCTGATTGAAACTTAGCGCCCTCAACATCTTGTTCTTTAATGCTTCCAGTTAATTTATAATGCCCATTATCAACAGTTAAATCAAGATTTTCTCCAACATTTTCAAAATCATAACCCCAATCTTGGTATGATTTTTGATCATCAGAGCTAATAAATCCTTCTTGACTTGAATCATCAGTATTAACCGTATTAACGACATTAGCGCTGGTATATGAACTTTCAGATTGGAATTCTAATCCTGAATAATCTACTTTAACAGTATATGATGCATATTCTGCATTATCAGAACCATCTAAGTCAACAGTGATAGTAAACCATTTATCTTCAGGCTTTAAAGGAGCACCATTATCAGCATCAGATGATGGTTTTAGTGCTTTAAGTAAATATAATACTTGGCTGTTAGAAAAATCCGTAGAGGATAAAAGTGATGGTAGATTTTGTTCATGATCAAATACAACATTAATACTGCTGTGTGAAGAGTCAAAATTTTCAAGGCCATTAACTAATGTAAGTTTTAATCCAAGATAATATAATAAACTTGTAGAGTCAAAATCGTGAGGTTTTCCTTCCTTCCAATCTTCATCCTCGATTATAGGTAACAGACCGCTTACATGATACAATTTTGAATTGCTTTCATCTTTTTCTACTTTTACTGAGTAACCAGCTTCATCATCATACCATCCTGTAACGCCAAATTTATCTTCGTTATCATCTATTAAGCCATCTATAGAAAAAATTGATGATTTTCCAAAAGTAACACCACTATAATCAATGGTATAAATTACAGGTAAATATTCTTTTCCCTCATCCCCATCTAAATCAACTCTAAAATATTTTTTAGAATTTTCAGAATTAGCACCGGGAACTGTTTTAGGATCAATTCTAACTAATATAGTTAAATTACCATTTTCATCGTATTCACTTTCTTGATATGTTTTTTCTGAAGTTTTACCATCTTTATCTTTTAATAATTCTATTTTTACTTTATCTTTTTTTGCTCCAGCTAGATTAAAGGTAAAGTCAAAGAAATAGCCAATTTCATCGCCTTTTGAATAAACTTTATCATTAAGCTTTTGCTCTATTAATTTTCCACCAAGTTTAATAGATAATGGATCGTTAACATCAGGCGTAAATGTCACATTATCATTTAAAGTAGAATCATATCCATATTGAGCTAATGTTTTTTTATCTTCTTCAGATTTTTCAACGGTATTTACGCTCACTATTTCGTTTGAGTCAACTTGGAAAGATATTTCACTTAAATCAATAGTGTATTCAGTAGGATCATAATAATCATCATTGCCATCAAGATCAACAGTTATCACTATTTTTTTAGTTAATGAATCCCATTTTGTTTTGTCGATTGCAACCAAGGTAACAATACCTGGGGTTTTATCGTTTTCACCAACTGGAACGTCAAAATTAGACAGCTTAACATCGTCTGTCTTACCATCTAATCCATTACTCTTTATTATAGTTTCGCTTGTAGCACCAGGCACTTCTAAAACATATGCCAAAAAATAATTAGCATCAGCAAATCTTTTTTTGTCTTCCTCATTATAAGAAATATCACTTACACTTTTTTTTAATAATAACCCTGTTACTTTATTATTTTCATATTTTAAATCCCCATCATAAAAATCTGAAGATTGAAACTTTAAAGCTTTATCTAGCACATCTTTATACGTAGTGTATTTTTGATCATCAATATTAACACCTATAGTCGCAGATGACTTTTCTCCAATATGAGTGTAATCAATATACCTAATATCTAAACTTTCAGGAATTTTTCCAGTGCCTAAAGCAGGTGTTTCTTCATGCCAACCCGTTGGCTTAAATTTACTATCATAATCTCTTTGAAGTTGATATATAGTAATATTATTTGGATCTGTTCTACCGCCATCAACGGTTATACTTGTAGAAGCAAGTACAATATCCCCTAATTTAATTTGAAATTCAGATGTAAATACATAATTACCAATTATATATGCATATCCTGCATTGGGTTGAACTTGTTCTATTTGCTTCTTTAATTCATCAATCTTCATTGTTTTTGCAGAAGTAGTCATAGTCGATATAAAGAATAAAGAAAGCGCTAATATTATTAATCGCACATATCTTTTCATACTACCACACTGCTTTCCTTATTTAGTTACAACTACAGTAGCTGTAACTACAGTTTCATCAGAGAGTGTTAGTTTAGCAGTTGTGTATCCCTTTTCAGCCATTGTAGATGATATTGAGCTTTGACTGCTAGGAATCCTATCTGTTGAAGAAAACTCTATACCTATAAAATCATTTGAAGAAAGCGCTATGCCATCTTTTGTTACAGTATAATCATATTGGACAGAACCACTAGTTAGTGCTCCGCCTCCTAAATCTCTTGCCTTAATATTAATAGTATATACCGGTTCAGATGGAGCAGGTTCAGGAGTTGGATCAGGAGTTGGTGTAACAGCAGGTGAATAAACATACACTGATACAATATATGATGCAGTTTTACCATTTTCAGTTTCTACAGTTATAGTAACTGTTCCTTCTCTAATACCTGTTACTACACCATAAGCATTAACGACAGCAATTGAAGTATCACTACTTGACCATGTAACGTTTTTATTTGTGGCATTACTTGGGTTAAATTCTAATACTAGAGTTATCGTTTCACCAACAGGCACTGTAGTATAACCTTTTATTGTTATGTCTTCAACTTCAATTTCTTTCTCCGTGATAGTAATTTCACATGTTGTTTCGTATTTACCGTCTTTTGATTTAATTGTAACTACAACTTTACCAACTTTAAGAGGAGTTAAATTTCCTTCTTCATCAACAGTAAGTGTTTCTTCATCACTAGATGAATATACTAAATCCTCTAAGCTGACTCCTTTAGGTAAATATTTAAATTCTAACTTATAATTATCATCTGAATTTAAGAAAATACTCATTGATTTTGATTTTAATCCTATTGCTGAATCCCAATGAGCTATTAAAGTTATATCCTTAGTAATTTTGGTATTAAAGTCAAACTCTTCACCATTATAGTACCAGCCCGCAAAAAGGTAACCCACTTTTCCTGGATCAGCAGGTTTTTGGACTGTTTCATTTTCCTTTACTATAACATCTGCTATTTTATCCCCACCACCGGTATCAAATCTAACTGTATATTTTTTTACAGAAAAATATTGGGCCAAGAAAAAAATAACTCCTGCTACTCCAACAGCAGCAATCGCAGCCCACATTAGAATTCTTAACTTTCTTTTTGAAGATATTTCAATCATAAATATACTCCCTTCTCTTCTTAAAAAATTCTATTTTTTATACACTTATTAATTAATCTTTTAAAAAATTGCCTAACCTTAAGTTAAGCAATTTATTGATTCTAACTGCAAAACTTATAAGTCAATTTTTTGAGTATTCTACTATAGATATATACCCTATCTATCTACATAAAATTATAGTATGAATAATATGTGAAGTCAATTGATTATATTATTCTTTACTTTTTAGTTTTGCATTTTAATTTGTTGATTTTTAATTAAATCATAGTTAACAAGATTCGTATTATCTAAATCTTCTTTATGCATATCAACACAGGTTATTTGGTTATTTTCATAGGTTGTATAATAGTATAATCCTTTATCTAAATTACAACAAGAACTATAAATAGTTATTTCATATTTATCTTCACCCATATGAACGCATCCTCTTTGTTGATCAACAGAACCTAAAATATGGTAAAACTGACTAATGCTTTCTGATTCTGAATCGCCAGAAAGAGAATTCATTTTTGTGAATGTAGCTTTAACAAATCTTGAAGCAGATGATAAATCACCTGGCAAGCCCAAAGCACCCATACCACGGCTATAAGTTTCTAATTTAAGTTTATCAGAAAAATTATTTTGAGGTTGTTCAGTAGATAAACTCATATAGTTATTCAAATTAAACATATGCATATCAAATGTTGGATTATTTGTAAGTACTCCTACTGGATTATCATATATTTTTAAACCATCTTTAACACTTTCCACAGTTATAGAACCATTTTTATCAGCAATAATCCAATGAAGAGGTGAAGCAGGAAGTTCATCACTAAAATTTATATTAGCTATATTGATCCTAGCAAGTAATTCTCTAGCTTCTTTTACCGTAGCACATTTAGATAATATCCAAGGAATAAACTCAAATGGAGCAATATTATCTTTATCAGGATTTATTTCCTTATAATCGGCATTTCCAGGAAAATTTAAGCCTGCCATACCTAGCCCTTTTTCATTAATAGCATCATAATAAAGAGGATAGTCATTAGCTACAAAAGCCATACCAATCATAGCATAATGATTATTAACTTCTCCCATTTTTCTAAATTTAAATACATAATTTCTTGGTGTTATAGTCACGGTTTCCTTATAAGAATATTCCAAATCTAAATTTCGACCAAAATAATGATCTTTTGTATAATAAGTAATTGCTGTACACATAATAAATACCTTCCTTCCACATTTTATTTGTTAACATCATTGTACCATAGATTATTTATATTTGAAACATATGTTAAAAGCAAAAATAAAGTCTAAAAAATTAATATTGATATGCTATAAGATTGGGTTCCTATATAATAATTAAACAAAAAACTCCATCATACGATGAAGTCATTCTACATTTTCAACCGGGATTATTTACTAGTCGCACCACCCGGAAGCGAAAAACATTGTCGACCGGGATTATTTATTACTCGCTAGCCACCCGGAAGCGAGAAACATTTTCACACTTTCTCAAGTGCAATATAAATATACAATATTTTTATAAAAAATGTCAATAGTACGCCCTAATAGTATATTTAAAAATATAATTTTCTATAAATCAAATTTTTTATTACGCTTATATAAAAAAACTAAGGAAAGCTCAGTCTTAATTACTTATTATTTTGCTTGTTATTCACGATAGCCGCTTGTGTCGCTATCTTATTTCTGATAAATAAGTTTTTACTTATAAAACAATCTTTTGATATTATCGATTTTTGAATAAACTATAAAATTATATTTATTATCTTAATTCACTCATTAATTTTTGTGCTTTTTTAGTGTATCCGCAGCATTTGATTTTATTACAGAAACATTTTCATCATTATTTGTTTTTCCCATATCAATTACTAAGTTATATATAACGTTTGATTCATTTTGAATTTCTTCTATTATGGATTTTATCCCCTTATTACTTTTTTCAAGAATTTCTATATTTATTTTTGTGTTATAAGGATTTTTAAATTCATCCATAAATGTATCGCCAAATTTTCTAAAACCATTGCTAGTATTTCCAGTATATTTTTGAATAAAATCTAATTTTGATTCTACAATTACTAACGAATTATAAAATGCTTTTTCTTCTTCGATTGATTTTTTAAAACCATCTACCTCATCGATATTCATACCATTCAAATTTTTAATAATTGTTGTTTTTAGCGAAGAATCATTATAGCCTTCAATTCCACCTGTTCCTCTTAAAGCTAATCCCATGCTACAACCAAATCCAGAATAAATATTGCTTTTAACGTATAAAATATCCCCTTTAGATAAATCCAAAATATCATATACATTATATGGCAAATAAACTCTAAATCCTTCTTCGAAAGTAATTGCATCCCAAATGGTTGTTCCTCAACTTTCTCTAAAATATGAATCAACTTCCGAAACTGTTTCTATAAAATAAATTTCTGCTCCAACATAGTATTTTTTAAATTTAGCACTATTTTCATTATAAATTTCACAAATTTCCTTTGATTTAAAGATTCTCAGTTTTGCCCTCTTTATTACAACCTGATAATCCTAATACTAAAATAATAGCTAATAAAAGCAAATATTTATTTTTCACCTTATTTAAAGTATATATTTTAAAAAATTTATTATTTTTTTGCTGTCAAGTAAAGTATATCATAAATAATAAGATTTCTTCAACTTTCTAACAGTTAGAAATAGCAAATTATTATGAGCTTTTTAATATTATAAACAAAATAGAATTTCACCTGTTACGTCTAAACGATTTTCCTTTGAAACTATTTTATTATTTATTAATTAAGACAAATGTGTATATATATTTTCAGAATAAACATCAAATTTATATGGATTTAAAGAAATAAAGTATCGGTTATTTAAATGTATTATATCATCAAATTCTTTTTCAATTATTGTTTTTACTCTTTTATTGCCCCTAGCCAAACGGCATTGTTCACGTTTATATGCTATTTTTTCAAAAGTAGTTAATTTATTATAATCAAAGTCATAATAAATATCATCTGGAATATTTGGTAAAGTAATTTTATAGTATTCAGCTATCATTTTTAGAACATCATCTTCACTAATGCCTTCTTCGTTTAATTGAGCTAAAATTTCGTGTTTACTTGTATTGTGAAGAATTGCAGAAAGATATGAATATATTAATTTATCACGCTTTTTACTGCTTTTATTCAATTCTGCTAATATACGTAAATTAATTATTTTTCTATAATATGATAAAATCTTATTATTCATGAAATCAACCACTTGATTTTGGAGACTATCAAAATCTTCTGCCATTATATCTTTTGTGCTACATTCTCCATTTTTATTTTCAAGGCATAATATTTTCCCGGTTTTATCAAAATTCTTTTTTATAGATAGCCCAAGTAAAGCATATTTTACAAACACTTGATCATGAGATAGTATTATATACGTTTGATTATCTTGAAGCTCATTAATTAATTCAAAAATAACTCTTCTCCTGTTTTCATCATATGAAGAAGCTGGGTCATCTATTATTATCAATTTCTTCTTTGAACTTACTATAAATAATAACAGTGAAATAATATTTTTTTCACCATATGATAAATTTTCAGTTTTATCTTCATGTTTTTTTTCTTTTTTACTTACCAAAAATACAGTGGCCGTCTTATTCAAAGTATCATATTTATCAATTTCAAATTCATATGGTATAGAAAACATTGATAAATAATCATTAAGTTTTTTTAAATTTTTTCCAATAAATCTAGATGTCTTTAATTTTATATTACATAGTTTATTCTTTAACTCAATTATATTATTATTGAATTCATCAAGTATTATCTTTACATCTGGAAACATGTTACTTAATGATTCTGATATTGATACTTTTTGAAATAATTTTATATCAAGTGAATCCAAGTTATAAGAATCTATCAAGTTATATAAGTTTTCTATGTTTTTTTGTTTTCTATTGCATTATATAAATCTTTTTCAAGTTTAGATACCTCTCTCTTATATGAAAAATTTGGAATATCAATACCAATTTTTTTTAGAATGTCTTGCGAATCTGAAATAATACCATATTGTTCGGGAGTTATCTCAATAATATCAGAAACTTTATCCACCCTATATTTACTCATTTTTCTATTACAAAAGGGGCATTTTCCTTTACTAAAAGGTTCAAATTTTGTTCCGTTTTCTACCCATTGAACATATTCTAATCCATGTTCGCGAATAAAATTAGAATACTTTTTATATTTAGGGTTTTCAGTTTCACATTTTAATTTTTCTATTGATGAACTTGATGAGAATTTGCCTGACGCCGGTAATTTCCTTTTATTTATAATTTTTATCATTTGATCAACATTTTGCACGTAATAAAAAAGCTCTTGTCTTTTTGAGTTGATACTTGCTAGAAGTGATGAAATATCATTTCTAATAATTTCTAAACTGTTGTCATTTTCAAATAAAATAGAATATACTTCTTTATTATTATTTTTTTCTAATATTAATCTTTGATACGTATTCTCGTTAAAAATTAAGTAATCATCATCTTTAAAGGCAGGCGATACTACTAATTCCATATCGTTCATTTTTTTACCGTAAGTAATATTTTTTTCAGATGTATCACCAATTACGGCATTTACTATAGAAGATTTACCAGAACCACTTATACCAAATATGTAGTTTATTTTATTATCTTCAATGTCCAAATCAAGATTACTAATATTTTTGTAATTTTTCACTTTTAACTTCATATTTTCCTCCCTTATAAAATGCTTTGTTTTTTATTATATCACCAAAAAAGACTAAGTGTTCCCTAGTCTTTAATAGCTTATTATTCTGCTTGTTTTTCACGTATAGCCGCTTGCGCTGCCGAAATTCGAGCTATAGGAACTCTGAACGGAGAACAAGAAACATAGTTTAGTCCTACTCTATGACAGAATTCAACACTTGTAGGTTCTCCACCGTGCTCGCCACAGATACCAAGTTTAATATTAGGTCTTGTCTTACGGCCAAGTTCAGCAGCCATTTGAACAAGTTTACCAACACCTTCTTGATCTAGCTTAGCAAATGGATCAGATTCATAAATCTTATTTTCATAATATGAACCTAAGAATTTACCAGCATCATCTCTTGAGAAACCAAATGTCATTTGCGTTAAATCATTTGTACCAAATGAGAAGAATTCAGCCTCTTCAGCAATCTTATCGGCAGTTAAAGCTGCTCTTGGAATTTCAATCATAGTACCAATATGGTATTCCATATTACTATTCTTTTCTTTCTTAACTTGCTCAGCAGTTTCAACTACAACATTTTTAACATATTTTAATTCTTTAACTTCTCCTACTAAAGGTATCATAATTTCAGGAGTAATATCTAGTCCTTCTTCTTTAGATACTTCAATAGCAGCTTCCATTAAAGCCCGAGTTTGCATTCTAGCTATTTCAGGATAAGTAACGGCTAAACGGCAACCTCTGTGACCCATCATAGGGTTAAATTCATGTAATTCATCACATTTTTGTTTTAAGTGTTCTACAGATACACCCATATCCTTAGCTAAAGCTTCAATATCTTTTTCTTCTTTAGGTAAGAATTCATGTAAAGGTGGGTCTAAATAACGAACAGTCATTGGAAGACCATTTAGCTCTTTATACATAGCTTTAAAGTCACCTTTTTGGAATGGTATTAATTCATTTAAAGCGGCTTCTCTTTCTTCAACAGTATCTGCTAAGATCATTTTACGAATTGCAGGTATTCTTTCTTCTTCAAAGAACATATGCTCAGTACGGCAAAGACCAATACCTTCAGCGCCAAGTTCAATAGCTTTTTTAGTGTCGCGTGGGTTATCAGCATTAGTTCTAACTCTTAACTTACGATATTTATCAGCCCAAGCCATAACTCTACCAAATTCACCAGCAATCGTAGCATCAACAGTAGGTATTTCTCCATCATAGATATTACCTGTTGTTCCATCAATAGAAATTACATCGCCTTCATGATAAGTTTTACCCGCTAAAGTAAATTCTTTCTTTGCTTCATTCATAGCAATATCGCCACAGCCAGAAACACAGCAAGAACCCATACCACGAGCTACAACAGCAGCGTGACTTGTCATACCACCACGAACAGTTAAAATACCTTGGCTAGCTTTCATACCAGAAATATCTTCCGGTGAAGTTTCAAGACGAACAAGAATAACTTTCTCCCCTTTGCCACCAAGTCCTTCTCTTTCAGCATCTTCAGCAGAGAACACAATCTTACCACATGCAGCTCCAGGAGATGCTCCAAGTCCTTTTCCTATTGGTGTAGCAGCCTTTAAAGCTTTAGCATCAAATTGAGGGTGAAGTAAAGTATCTAAATTTCTTGGTTCAATCATAAGTAATGCTTCTTCTTCAGTCTTCATACCTTCATCAACTAAATCACAAGCAATTTTTAAAGCGGCTTGAGCAGTTCTCTTACCATTTCTTGTTTGAAGCATATAAAGTTTACCATGCTCAACAGTAAATTCCATATCTTGCATGTCTTTATAATGTTCTTCCAAAGTAGCACATACTTCTTTAAATTGTTTAAATGCTTCAGGGAATTTTTCTTCCATTTCGGTTATATGCATTGGGGTACGAACACCTGCAACAACATCTTCACCTTGCGCATTAGTTAAGAATTCACCAAATAAACCTTTTTCCCCAGTTGCAGGGTCTCTTGTAAAGGCAACACCAGTACCACAATCATCACCCATGTTACCAAAGGCCATAGATTGAACATTAACAGCAGTTCCCCATGAATAAGGAATATCATTATCTCTTCTATAAACGTTAGCACGAGGATTATCCCATGAACGGAATACAGCTTTGATAGCTCCCATTAATTGCTCTTTAGGATCATCTGGGAAGTCTGTACCAATCTTATCCTTATATTCTGCCTTAAACTCATTTGCAAGTTCTTTTAAATCATCAGCGTCAAGTTCAATATCTTGAGTAACGCCTTTTCTTTCTTTCATCTTGTCAATAAGTTCTTCAAAGTATTTTTTACCAACTTCCATTACGACATCAGAATACATTTGGATAAATCTTCTGTAGCAATCCCAAGCCCATCTTGGATTATTAGATTTTTTAGCTAAAGTATTAACTACTTCTTCATTTAAACCAAGGTTTAATATTGTATCCATCATACCAGGCATAGAAGCTCTAGCTCCTGAACGAACAGATACAAGAAGAGGATTTTCAATATCACCAAATTTTTTGCCAGTGATTTCCTCTAATTTAACAATGTACTCATTTATTTGCTCTTGAATTTCTGAGTTTATTTCTCTACCATCTTCATAATAACGAGTACATGCTTCCGTAGTAATTGTAAATCCTTGAGGAACAGGAAGGCCAATATTTGTCATTTCAGCAAGATTAGCACCCTTACCACCAAGGAGATTTCTTAAATCTTTGTTTCCTTCCGAAAACATATAAACATATTTCATAATTATCCTCCATGCAGTATTATATCATAGGCTATAAAAAATTTGATAACAAAAATAAAAATATGCACTTATTTTCTCGGCATATTTTTAAGATATTCACTTTTCAAGAAATCTGATGTTATATGAGTATATATTTCCGTAGTATTTAAACTATTATGGCCTAATAGTTCTCCTACTGATTTAATATCTGCCCCATTATTCAGAAGATGAGTAGCAAAAGTGTGTCTAAAAGTATGGGGTGTAACGTTACTGTTTATACATGCTTCATCACATATCTTATCGACTATTTTCTGGATAGATCTAACACTTATTTTATTACCCTCTTTATTAAGAATTAAATATTCGCTAGAAAAGTTATTATATGACTTATAAACATTAATAGCTTTAAGGCAAGGAACACCAAAATATACAATTCTTTCTTTTTGACCTTTACCCAGTACTTTAATACTGCGATTATTAAAATCTATATCTTGAACTTTTATATTACATAACTCGCTTACCCGAACTCCTGTTGCATATAGAAGCTCAATAATCATTTTGTTACGTGCCGTTTGAAAATCTTTTACCTCAATAGTATCAAAAATTGTACGCATATTTTCATAAGACAAAAAGTTAGGTAACTTTTTTTCCAGTTTAGGATTTTTAACTAATTTAAATATATTAAATTCAACTTTTTTTTCATCTAATAAAAAGTCATAAAAATTTCTTAAGCTACTTAAAATATTACTTATTGTTTTATTACTATATTTTTTACTATCTAAATATTTTAAGAAATCAATAATATCATCTTTGGTAATAGAATCAAATAATAAATTTTTCTCTTTTAAGTATGCAAAGTATTTATTTAAATGAAAAAAATAATCGCTTATCGTATTTTCCGAATAATTAAGTTCGTATTTAAGATAATCATGATATTTATTTAATAATTCTTCCATGCTATTTTTATCCTTATTAACAAAATTAATTTTACAATTTAGAAAAAACAACCTTTTGGTTGTTTTTATTTAACATCAACAATTTTTAATTTATAGCTACCTGTTGGAGCTTCTACTGTAACAGTCTCACCTTTTTTATGCCCCATTAAAGCTCTTCCTAAAGGTGATTCATTACTAATTTTATTTTTAAAAGAATCGGCTTCAGCAGAACCAACAATTTTATATGTATCTTCTTCATCATCTTCATCACAAACAGTTACATCAGAGCCAACACTAATAAGGCCTTGGGCATCACCTTGAGCTATCTCAGAGTGTTCAAGTCGATATTCTAATTCTTTAATTCTAGCTTCAACTTGGGCTTGAGCAGCTCGAGCAGCATCATAATCGGCATTTTCAGAAAGGTCTCCTTGAGCACGAGCATCCTTTATTGCATTTATTATCTCTGGTCTTCTTACTGTTTTAAGTTCATTTAATTCTTCTTCTATTTGAATGTAGCCTTCTGCAGTTAAAATCATTTGATCTTTTTTCATGTTTCAACAACTCCTTATTGCTCAAATTTTTTCAACAGAAACAAGTATACAAAAATTTACTTTAAATGTCAATAATATAGTATAATAACATCTTTCATATTATATGCTTTTTAAGCCGTTGTAATTCCTAAATATTTAACTTAACGCGCATAATATCATTTTTTTCTAAAGCAAGGTTAAATGGCACTTTTATAATCATGCGAGGTTTATTAGCTACATCAATGGTCTTATCATCTTCATCGTATATAGCCGTTATTTTGCTTTTATAAGTTTCATGATTTGGGCCAATAATTTCTACTTCATCACCAACTTTAAAGTAGTTACGCTCTTCGATAATAGCAAGCTTTTTTTCCGCATCATACTCTTTAATAATACCTAAAAAATCTTGATTACTTTCTTCGTTTCTTAAATCATAATATTGATCATTCTCATCCGGCAGATGATCATAAAACTGAGGAGCACTATCCCGATTAGCTACTCTATTTAAAACTTTTAAATAATAGTTTTTGTCTTCATCTGTTAGGGTATTATGCAAAATTTTATCAATAACTCTGCGATAGCAAAGAATAACTGTAGCAATATAGTAAATACCCCGCATTCGGCCTTCCACCTTAAAAGTATTAACTCCCCTTTCGATCATATCCGAAATATAATCAATAAAATTTAAATCTTTAGGAGTCATAGTAAACGGCATTTCATCGTTTTCATTAAAGACCCAGCGACATATTTGCGCACACCCTCCTCGATTAGAATCCCTTAAAGTTGTATAATTGGATAAAACACATTTACCGGAAATCGAAGTACACATAGCCCCATGAATAAAGCTTTCAATTTCTAAATTAGTTTTTTCTTTAATGTTAGAAATATCCTCCTTTAAAGCCTCTCTAGCCATAACTATTTGCTTTACTCCTAAATCTTTGTAAAACTCTGCCGCATAACTATTCAAAACACTAGCTTGCGTAGATAAAATAACCTTAATATCTAAATTTAACTCTCTAATTAAATCAAGCACTAAAATATCGCTAGCAATAATACCATCGACTTTAATGGCAGCAAGATATAGTAAATATTCCTTTAACAAAGGAATATCTTCATTATGAAATATTATATTTACCGTAACATATACTTTTTTATTTAACTTATGAGCATATATAGTTGCTTCAGCAATTTCTTCTTTACTAAAGTTTTTGGCATTAGCTCTAAGAGAAAAATCTTGGCCACCAAAGTAAACCGCATCAGCGCCATATAAAAAAGCAAATTCTAGTTTTTCTTTATCACCCGCGGGAGCTAGTAACTCAATCATAGTTTATCCTTTCATTTTTTTATTTTATAAAAAGTTTTTATATCTAAAAATCCCCTGGAAGATTCAATATTATCTAATTTATTATCTAAAAGATTAAGGATCTCATTGTTTTCCATAAATAAAGGAAGGTAAAAATAATACTTGGCATCTTTATTAAACAAACTTAACCCATTATATAAAGGCATATGATATAAAACCGTGCCATACTTATTTTCCACAGCCATAAAATCAACATTATTAACACTTAATTTTTTTACATTTTTATAATCTATTTTATAATGTTTGCTATATGAAGTTAATAGAGTTCTACGCGAATACATACTACTAGTAGGGCCAAATACAAAAAGACTAACTTTTTTATTAGCTTTTGATATTATCTCATCTATTTCCTCTTCCGTTATGTCATAAGAAACAATTAAGGTATCAACATATCTTAAATAACTATTAATGGACATATAATTCGTTAATGTATGAGGAGCAAATAAAATTTTCTCAATTTTTATATCCTCCAGCACTTTAATTAAGCCTAAGTCTTCAAATATAATACCCTTTATATTATGAGGTAAGTTATGTAATATTTCATTTAACTTATTAATAGCCTTTGTATCTAAAATTCGATTAATCAAAAGGTAACTATTTTGCTCTTTGATATCCTTTAACTCATAACAATTTAAAAAACCAACACAAAAAAAAGAGAATGGGTAAACGAATTTATCAATTCCTAGCTTTTTAACTTCATCAATAATCTCTAAATTTGTAACTGTGAATAATATCTTATTTTTCATCTTTCTTTTTACTAACAGATATACCATCACCAATATTCAAAAATTCCGTATCAAATTCACTATTTACTTTTAAAAACTCTATGTATTCTTCAATTTTTCTAACTAAAGCTCTTAAATTTTTACTCTCAATAGTATCAGATTTTCCTACATAACCATGAAAGTTCAAGTTATCGGTAATAATATATCCCCCATCATTTAGGAAATACTTAAATTTTTCAAAGAAGTTAATATTTTGCCCTTTAGCAGCATCAATAAAAATCAAGTCATATTTATTATCATTAGGTAAATTAACCTCTAAAGCATCTTGAAAAACAACATTAATTTTTTGATCAAGGCCACATGCTTTAACATTTTTTAAGCACTCTAAATATCTAGTTTCATCTCTTTCAATCGTTGTTACATAAACATCTTCATCACTAGAGGCCATTAAGATGGTTGAATATCCTATAGCGCTTCCTATTTCTAATACTTTTTTAATCTTATGCTCTTTGATTAATTTCATAATATAAACTATCGTATCTTTTTCAATTATGGGAACATCATTTTCATTAGCATACTGTTCCATTTCTAATAACTTTTGTTTCATAAATAAATTTTATATCTCCTTACATTAGTTCGTTTTTAAATTTTAAAAATTCTTCAAAGGTACTGGCAAAATATACTTTTCCGGTCTTAACATCTGCGACAAAATACAGATAATCAGTATTGCTGGGATTTAATACAGCATCTATACTATCTAAAGATGGGGAACATATAGCACCCGCGGGTAACCCTATTAAATTCTCATTTCTAGTATTGTAGGGATTATCGTCTTTTAAGTCAACATCATATAAAGCTTCCTGCAAATCTTTTTTTACCCCATAATATGTTGTAACATCCATGCCTAGATTCATATTTTGATCTAATCTTTTGTATATAACTTGGCTAACAGTTTTACGATCAGCACTTTTCACAGCTTCTTTTTCCACGATAGAAGCCATAGTAAGGTACTCATGAGCACTAAACTTAGAATTTTCAATTTGCTCTTTATAAGGCTCTAATTTTACTTCCATTTGGTTTAGCATTGTATACATAATATATTCAATTGAAGCATTAGCAAAAAATTCATAAGTATCAGGGAATACATAACCCTCTAAAGGGTAATACAATTTATCGCTTAAAATTTCATCAGTTATAAACCAATATTTATCAGGTAATTCTTTTAAGAAATTCTCATCGGAAGTTTTACTAATAATTTCATCGTAATCCATATTAAAGTTTTCCGCGATTTGCTCGGCATACTCATTAAACCTTTTGCCTTCCACAAAGGTAATTTTAACAATAGGTGTTGGATTGATAATTTTACCATCAGCAATATTATCAATTATTTTTTTAGCATCCCAATTCTTAGATAAAGAATATTTTCCCGCTTGTAAATTTTTAGATGAATGGGTAAAAACATATATTAATGCCGCATATTTATTTTTGATAATTCCCGCATCAGCAAGTTTACTAATAATTTCTATTTTATTATCTCCGGCTTTAACCGTAAACTCTACAGTTTCATTTTTGCCAACAGCTTTCATACCGTTGTTATAAAAAAAGTATACTCCTAAAGCTACAACTAATATACTAGCAATTAAAACTCCCACTATAATCCCAATTTTTTTATTCTTTTCCATTACTTACTTTCTTCTCCATCTAATCGGTCGAGTAATTTTTCAACTTGAGCCAAAACTTTTTCATCATCTACAGGGAGCAATTTTTCTTCATTTTCTTCTTTGATATACTCTCCTACATAAGTTTTTATAAAACCATCATCATCAATACTATTATCAGTATACACAATATAGTTTTTATCATTTTGTTCAAAGCTGAAAATTATTGAATACTCTTTTTTGACATCATTATCAAGTAATTCTATTTTTCCTTCTTTCATGTAATACTCCTTAAAAAAGATTCGAGAATCAAAGCCGCAGCTTCCATATCAACTTTATCCTTAAATTCTCTACTTCTCAGATTGTTTTCGTGTAGTAGCCTTTCGGCTTCAACACTAGTAAGTCTTTCATCGACAGTAAAAACATTTACCCCTAATTGTTCAAGTTTTGGAATAAAATTTAAAGTTCTTTGACTAGCAAAGCCTTTAGATCCGTCCATGTTTAGTGGTAAGCCAATAGCAATATCAGTTATTTTTTCTTGTTCAATAATGGGTTTTAAAAGTTCAATCGCTTTATCATAGTCTTCTCTAGAAAAATGCAAAGTACATCTAGGAAATATCAAACTATTACTAGGATCAGTGATTGCCACACCTAAAGTCTTGGTTCCTAAATCTAAGCCTAAATATCTTTTCATCGACCTAGATACCCATTTATAATGGCCATCAAAATTTCTTCGGGAGTAAACTTACTTATTTTTTTTCTAGCATCATCATATGATGTTATATAACTTAAATCTCCCGTTAATAAATAACCGACTAACTGATTCGTGGCATTATAACCCTTTTGCTCCATAGCGTTTATAACCTCATTTAAAGTCATTAATATAAGCTCTTGTCTTAAAACATTAACATTAAATATGGTTGTATTACTATCATTCATGAGCTCACCTCTATTATCTATAATAATAACAAATTACCATAGATTTTTCAACAATGCACAAAGCCCTTTCGCATGTGCCCATATATTGTAACATACTCTTTTGCTTAACGCAAATTACCATCTTTACTTGTCTTTTCTCTTATTAAGCTTTCTTTTAAGAGCTTCTTCATTTTCTTTTATAAAAGGAACTCTTTTAATTACTTTGATAGCAAAATCTTTATTTGGGTTATGCATAGCTTTTAAATCTTGTAATATCTCTTGTAATTCCTCTTTAGTATAACCCTCAAAATCATCAGCAACCATATTTAAAGTTTGTTCATAATCTCTTTGGACTGGTAAACTTATTCCATAATATCTAACCTCATTGATTAGGCTATAAGCTTCAGCCATTTGACCATTAGTAAATAAATCTACAAGCGATTTTTCTTTAATCACAAATACTACCTTCCTGCCATATTTTTTAAAGATTATTAAACTTAATATTAATAAAAGAACAGGAAGTGTTACGTTCATAGCTTTTGCCCAATTTGCAAGGCTTTTACTACTATCTTTTTTTTCTTCATCCACTCTATCAGCAGGCGTAGCATCAACCAGATTACCCATTCTGTCCATAACCCAAGCATGAGCTTCGCCATATGTTATCTCAGGATCATCAGAATAAAAGCCTGTTACATAGATGTAGCTATCATCACATTCAACCATTAAAGTAGCGGCCAAATTACATACTAAAGAATCTAGGGAAGATACACAATCTATAAATTCTTTCTCATTCATTTTACGAATCTTAGAAGATAATCCGGCATCCTTAAATGGCGTCTCGGAATAGATTTTATTTCGAATTGCTTTAGCAATAAAGTAGTTATCAACCTGAGAATCTAAACCTAGATTTGCCGTAATAATTTCACGCATTTCATAAGGATCTGTAGTTAAATATTCGCCTTTTTCTGGCAATTTAGAAACAAAAGGATTAAGATTATAAAAGAAGCAATAGCCATAGGCATAATAATAGTATATCGCAGGTTCTTTCATTTTCTTTAAAGCCTTTACTTCATCATCAGTTAATTTACGAGCAATACTTGTACTATTAAATATAAATGAATTACTAGGATTTTCTCTATCATGAATTTCGATTTCCGTTAATAAATAATCAAATTCTCCGACAGGACATACTGCTACGGGAACATGCAAATAGCCACCCTTGATCATATCTTTTAGCTCTTTACGAGAAAAGTTAACATCAATAATCAAATTTTCTTTTATACCATCATAAAAGTCATCTTTCTCAAGATATGGTTGAACTAAGTCATAAGATATATTACCTTTTTTATAACTGCTTGATTTTCCATATTCACACGCAAAGTAACTAGGCATAGCATATGTATCGCAATAAGTTAGGTTTGCCACAATTTTATCATCATTATTTTCTAAGCCAAAAGCATCGCCAATTAATGAAGAAAATCCTTTAACGATATCAGCACCTGTTTCATATGGAACTTTTAAAACTTCTCTTTCCAATTCCCATGATTTTTTATAAGTTTCTAAAACGCCTTGAAAAAAAGCACTGGCTAAATTAGAATCTTCACCAAGCATAAAATCCAAGCCTACTAAGCCTACCCAGCTCGCACCTACAATCGCCGCGGTAAAATACATGGCCCACATAAAGCTAAGTAAATTATGGGAATTTTTATCTAACTTCTCCTTAAATCGTTGCTTTTTATTTGTACCATTTTTCTTTTCTTCAAGATATCCTTGATAAATTTTGTCAAAATAAGTAGGATTATTTTCTTCACTTAATATATCAGTATTTTGCTCTTTATAAAGATATAAATACAAAATGGCGAGTAAAGATATTTCCTCTTCATCATTCGGCTTAGAAAGGCTTTTTAATAAATCCTCATAATTTTGATAACCAAGATAATCATATAAACTCATAATATTAGTTTCTTTTCTTTGACCATCATTAGAATAAGAAACAATATGTAAGAATTCCCCTTTTATAGTAATATTATCATAACATTTACCTAAATTTCTTGTTTTATAACTATTATTAGAGTTTAAACTTAAACTAAGACGGGAAGAAACAACATTCATTAAATAAGTTAAATCTTTGTCCTCCATAAATTTAGAAATAGCGTTCTTAATTGATAGATCTTTAATCCTTTCGGCGATATTTAAAACAAAGCGATAATTTAAACGATAATTAAAACAGCTATTTATTAGAGCTTCTAATTGCGAACAATCTAAATCTAGAAAAGTGTCAGTTCCATCATAAGGCAAATTTTCACTATTTAAAATATCACTTCGGTATTGAGCAAGTATATCATCCAAATTAAGTTTAGGGAAAAGACCATTAACATCATCAAGATTTAAATATATTGTCTTAATACCTTGAAGTTTACAAAAAGTAAGTAGTTTTTTTAAATTAGCTATATACTCATCTGGTCCAATCTTACTATCTTCATACAATATAGCTATGCTTCTTTTTATATCGAGTACAGCTTGCCAATGCCATGATCCAGAATATTTCTCTTTAATGACATCAACTTTAAAACCTAAAATCTTTCTTATTTCTTCTTGGGCACCATAAACTTTTTTAATTGGAGAAAAATAAGAAGCTATTTTATCCCTAACTATAAAACCAAGATACATAATACGAGAAAAAAGTAAAACATTGGCTCTAATTAAACCATTTGAAGTCGGTTTAGCATTTTTGGCTTGAAGAATGACATCAAATAAGTCGCCTTCTTTTTTAATTACATCAAGTGCCCTTTTTGCTCTTGCAAATTCTGTCATCAATTATGGCCTTTCTTTAAGCGTAAAGCCAATACATCCTTATTTAGTTTATCAAACATATCATGAACATCTTGATTATCTACATTAGCAACATTTTGATTAATTCTATGTAAGTATAAAGATACGATATAATCGGTTAAATCGGAAGGCTTAATGAAGCTTCTTCCATCTGCTAAAGCATTAATTTTAGCTAGTTTAATAGCAAATTTATGAGCTCTAATATTTGTTCCTCCGAACAAAGGCTTACCGTTATACTCTAAAGAATCTACCATATCAAATACCTTTAAAAGGAAATCTTCTTCGGCCTCAGTAAGTTCAAAATTAGCGACAGCACCTGTTGTATAATCAATATCTTCAGGATTGATAAAGCCTTTTTTTCGTGGTTCAAAATCACTAAAAAATAATTCTCTTTTCTCTGAAGAAGATAAAAGCTCAAAATAAACATTAACATCAAAACGATCATATACCGCCTGAGGAACATTAAATATTCCCGCGATATCAGCACTATTTTGGGTTGCTAAAACATAAAAACTATTAAATCCATATGTAGTGCCCGTATAGCTTATTTGTCTTTCTGCAAAAAGCTCTAAAAAAGCTGATTGAAGCTTACCACTTGCACGATTAAATTCATCAATATGAAGTAAATTAAATCCCGAAGAATTAATTAATTGTTCTTGTACATCACTAGGAAGTAAATCTGATGTTACAGAAATTTTTTCTTTTTGAAGACAGCTACCTAAATAATTAGCAATCGTTGTCTTTCCTGTTCCCGTATTACCCGTTAATAATATTTTACTATTTTTATCACACAAAAAAGATGAAGTAATAACCTTTTTAGCATGACTTTGTCCAATAAGAACTTTATCTAAATCTGAATATATTTGTTCATATATACTTCTTACTCTTTTAATAATATCTTCCACTTTACTGCAACTCCTTTATAAACAGCTGTTTATGATAACACAATATCATTAAAATAGCAAGAAGACATAAAAAAATTATCTTTTTTAAGATAATTAATTGCCTTCATTTGATGTATTATTAGTGAGATTATCAACACATTTGCCTTCGCCAGGTTTACTTCCTTCAGCATATTCTTGACCAGACCAAGAACATGAAGCCTTTGTAAGAGCATCCGTTAAATAACCACCTAAAAATTTAACAAGGGCTATGGCAATAACACTAATTAATGCTATTATTAGTATATACTCGACTAAAGCTTGACCTTTTTTATCCTTTATTATCATATCTTATACTCCATTTTCATTTTATAATGCCTAATCTATTTTCTAATACAAGTATATCAATTTAAAACCAAACAGTCAATTAAATTTAAGGCACAAAAAAACTCTTCATAAGGAAGAGCCTTTTTAGTTACTAATTTAAAGCGTCTTTTAATTTGCTTCCAGCTTTAAATGAAGCAACAGTTTTTGCAGCAATTTTAATTGGTTCCTTTGTTAAAGGATTAATGCCTTCTCTAGCTGCTCTTTTTTTAGCAGAGAAAGTACCAAAACCAACTAGGGCAACTTTTCCGTCTTTCTTAAGACCAGAAGTAATGCCATTGATGCAAGCATCTAATGCGCGAGCAGCGTCAGCTTTAGTTAAGCCAGCCTCTTTTGCAATAAATTCTACTAATTCAGTTTTAGACATGTAACTTACCTCCTATACCTATTATAAGGCCCATTGTCCTTACATATTAAGCCTATCAAAAAATAATTTGAAAAGCAATATAAAAAAGCACAAAATGCCGTTTTTTTGTGCTTTCTTTACTCTTATATGACAAAAGCTATTAAGTTATTGGCGCCTTTATTTACAATTTTCGTAACAGTCGACGATAATTTATAACGTGTATTCTCAGGCATTAAGGCAAGTTTTGCTTCAATTCCTTCTTTAACAATTTGTTCTAAACTTCGACCAAAAATCTCACTTTGCCAAATACTTTCTTTGTCATTTTCATAGTCTTTCATGATATAATCAATAAGTTCTTTAGATTGAGCTTCACTTCCTATAATAGGCTCAAAAGTTGATTCAACATCTACTTTAAGCATATGGACAGATGTAGCTTTAGCTTTAAGTCTTACGCCAAATCGGCTACCTTGTTTAACAATTTCTGGTGTTTCAAGTTTCATGTTTTTTAGGGTTGGATACAGGATTCCATATCCGGTATTATTAGCCATCGTAAGAGCTGCTTTAATATTTTTAAGATCCTCTTCTCCACTTTGATAAGTAATAAACATATTTAAAAGAGATGCTTTACTTAATTTTTCTTTGCCCATGACATCCGCTAAAATCTTTTGATATAAATCTTCAGGAGCTTCTAAATTAAGTGTTACTTCCCCTGTAGCAGAATCAAATTTGCTGATATAGCTTTTAGAAATATATTCACTTTCTTCAAAATAACTAGTCATTTTTTCAACGTCTTTTAATTTATTAACACTGATGATGCTTTCTCTTATTTTAGATATATAATGACGTTTTATCTCGTTATCATCTGGTAAAACATTTATCCAAGCAGGCATATTTATTTTAATATCTGATGCACTAAACTCATATAAAGCTGTTTTTAAAATATCATTTATTTCTCTTTCGTTTAAAGCTTCAACACTACATAGGATAACAGGTACATCGTATTTTTCTTCAAGTTCCTCTTTAACTTTCTTAGCTTGCATACTGCCAGGATCTTTAGAGTTTAAAATAATAATAAATGGTTTGCCTATACTTTTAAGTTCATTTACTACTTTATCTTCAGCCTCTATATAATTTTCTCTAGCTATTTCGGTAATAGAGCCATCTGTAGTAACAACAATGCCAATCGTAGCATGATCATTAATTACTTTTTGTGTACCTATTTCAGCAGCTTCAGTTAAAGGAATATAATCTTCATACCATGGACATTTGACCATTCGAGGATTACCATCTTCATCTTGGAACCCACCTGCACCACTAACAACATATCCTACACAGTCTACTAAAGTAATATTCGTGGTAAATTCATCAACTTTAATTGTAGCCCCTGAGGATGGTACAAACTTAGGCTCAGTAGTCATAATAGCTTTGCCTTGAGCACTTTGTGGCACTTCATCTAAACATTTTTTCTTTTCATATTCATCTTCAATATGAGGAACAACTAAATTTTCAATAAATCTTTTAATAAAAGTGGATTTACCCGTTCTAACAGCTCCCACGACACCAAGATTTATTCCTCCGCCTCCTCTTTTACTAATCGAGGCTATAACATTTTCATTTTGCATTTTATCACCTTTTTCTATTAATATGTATGATGATAAGCAAAGTTATATTCCTTAAAACATTTTATCGACATTCTTAGGGACTTTATCATTAACTATTTTTTCAATTATTTTCTTCCTTTTTTCAGTGCTTACTTCTTTACCTGTTAAAGAAGATAAAGTATCTATTACTTCATTTAATGTTTTTTCATCCTTCATATTTCCATCTTGAAGTTTTTTGGCAAGTGAAAGAATTGTATCTTTATCAACATTGGTTTTCTTTTCAACTTTTCCCCAGAATCCATCTTTAAACATTTTAATCACCTATCATAATATATGCCCAGTTATTAAATTAGTTCATGCATAAAAAAACTCTTCAATTAAGAAGAGTTAGATTAATTATTTTGCCATAGGCCATGTAAATTACAGTAAGCATAAACTATAGCATTTTCGCGATAAGGGAACACTGCCTTAGGTTCATCATCAGGATTTAGTTTGATAATAATTACTTCATTTCCTGATACTTGGGCGATAAATCCAATATAATGTTCTTCTGTCATTGGATGAGCTACTTCTCCTACTACAACTTCATTTGTATCATTAACTCTATGACATACGGGGATGTGTTTTTCAGTAGCAGCTTCTTCTGTGCCTGGAATTAGCTCTTTTAAAGTTTCACCACAACACTCTAAAGTACTACCACCATTTAAAAAGGTTACTACCTTTCCACAATTTAAACATTTATAAAATTTCATCTTAATCTTCCTTTCTTACAAAATTCTCGGGTCCTACTCCACACATAGGGCATTTAAAATCTTCAGGTAAGCTATCACCATAATAAACATAACCACACACCTTGCAAACCCATGCGGTTTTACCTTTTTCCGTTTTAACTTTAACAAGTTCATCTTTATGTTCTTGATAATAGCCATAGCTCATAGCTTCACCATTTTTATAGACATCAGCCTCGATTAATCTACCAATAAATAAAGTATGTGTATCATTTTCTATCATATCAACTTTTTCACAAAGCATATAGCCTAAAGAAGAATCAATAACTTTAATGCCTTCGACTTCTTTTAAAGAAACATTAGCAAATTTATCAATATCTCTCATAGAGTTAAGGCCAAATGTTTGAATAATATTAGGATCTATATCCATACCAAGCACTGATAAAGCGAAAGTATCATTTTCGTGCATAAGTTTATTTGTATAATTTTGTTTCATTACAGCCACGGCAATTAAAGGATTATCCCCACTACTTACTTGACTTACCGCATCAACAACACATCCGCCGCCTTTAGTAGTAAGAACATACATACCTTGCGTTATCTTTCTAGTTATCTTCTTATTTTTCATTTTACTTGCCCCTTTTAATTAATTTTTCTTTTCAAGTATTCTATGCATTTGACTGCCTAGTTCTTCACCTGGTAAGTTTTGCATATACCCATGATATTCTCTCTCAATTTCACCCTCTAAAGTATAGTAATAGATTTGGCAACATTTTAAATCCCTTACTACCCATATTGGTTTAGTAGGTCTAATCCCTAAATGCCAATATCCTTTAAAACCTACTGAGCCCATACCCGCTGAACAATGTACATGAAGTCCATTTCTTCCAAGAGAACTCCTACCACTCATCATCGGTACTAAATTTCGCGTTTCGGTCCATTCATTGGTTCTTCCTAGATAAACTTCATCAGGATAAAGCCACATTCCATCATTTATTTCCATGTTTTTGATAGCATTTTTCTTCTTTATATCCAAGATAGGATCAGAATATACCCCGATAACATTATTTAAAGTTAAATTTACTGAGTTAGGATTTATAACTATCTTACTTTGGTCATCAATCACAATGTCGGGATTATCTCCGGCCATTCTCTCAACTATCTCAGGGCCACTAAGCATACCAACGTCATAAGTTCCATAAGATATACCATTAACAGATTGCATATCATCACTTGGACCTAGGCTTTCAAAAAATGATAAATTAGCAATACGTAAATCAGGATAAATAATCGTCGGCTTAGTTGCCACAATACTCAAAAGCATCGGGCCCGAAAAGCCATCATATTTATAACCACTATTATGTTCAATACTTACGCCCAAAAGACTCATTGCAACCTTACCATGTAAAACGGGAACAAAGCCATGGGCTTCAACTTCTTCAACCGTTCTTGCTAAATAAACTTTATGAGGTTGTAGTAAAAGTCCTGTTTCGGGGATAATAACTTTATGAAGATTATTTGGTCTATCATTAATTACTTCTTCACGATATGCAGCTCCCATTTTGGAATCTAATACGGCATAATCATAAGTATATAATACATTTCCTAGTCTGATATCGACACTATTAGGCTTTTGCAAAGCATTACGACTTAAGTTTTGAATAACTATGTTTCCCTGTTCCATTTGCTTTTTTACTTCAATATTACTTAGCATTTATATCCCTCTTTCTAACTTGAGTATACTCTTCACTTAATCTTGAAGTTGTAGGAGCAACTTGACCAAAATATTTACCACGATATAGAGTATCACTATCACCAATTAAGGGATTGTATGACACATACCCAATAGGCATATTTGGATAAATAATTGTTGGAAAAGAACATACTATTTCAAGAGTCCAAGTTCCTTCGAAACCATTGTCACCAAAACCAGCGGTAATATGAACTTCCATGCCTAGAGCTGCTAATTCTTCCGTTCCTTGTAGTAAGGGAACAAAACCATAAGTTTTAGTAAACTCATTAGTTCTACCAATATAAAGTTCATTAGGTTTTAATATTAATCCTTCTTCGGGAATCTCCATTTCTACAAAGGGAGCCGGCTGAGTAACATCTAATGATGGTGCATCATAATATTTTATTGTTTTTCCAAGAGTTACACCAATACAATTTTCCTGTATATTATCTCCAGCATTATCAACGTAAATCGAACCTCTTTTTATTTCTTCTGCAATACCTTCTCTGTTTAACATTTTCTACCTCATCAAATGTTATTTTACCAATTTTAAAATTATTAAGCAATTAGTTTTGAGTAAATTATGATAATGTATTATAATAATGGATATGAAAAAAGTTGTTGTTCATGGAACGTTTGATATATTTCACTATGGTCACCTTAATTATTTAGAAAAAGCTAAAAAATATGGCGACTATTTAATTGCTTTAGTATCTTCAGATAAATTAGCTGAGGAACGCGGCAAAAATCTATACTTTGATGAGCAAATTAGAAAAAGAATAATATCTTCTTTAAAAATAGTAGACGAAGCCATCATCCGTAATACAAATATAACTAAAGAATTATTAAAGAGTTTAGAAACGGATGTTTTTGTAACTACTGATAATGATTTAGCCAACTTATTAAAAGATGATATTAAGGTCATAGTTTTGCCACGAACCGAAGGCATATCCTCAACTTTAATACGTAATCACATAAAAAAAGGAGAAAAATAATTATTTTTCTTCTTTTTTAGTAGTTTTCTTAGTTGTAGTTTTTTTAGCAGTTTCTTTCTTAGAAGCTGTATCTTTCTTAGGAGATTCTTCCTTCTTAGTAGAAGATTCTTCATTACCTTCCTTGATGATTTCTAATGCTCTATGCATTGTCATGTCATATCTTACAATATCTAAAGATCCATAAGCTTTAATTAATTCATCAACGGAAATGCCATAGTTATCAGCCATTTCTTTAGCTTGCTTTTCAACTTCTTTATCAGTAAATTCAATCTTTTCTTTGTCAGCTATTTCTTCAATTAGATAACGATATTTAATTCTCTTAGTAGCTTCAGGAGTCATTAGTTTATGTAAATCGTCATGAGATTGACCCGTTATTTGATAATACTTTTCTAAATCCATGCCTTGCATCTTAAGTTGCTCTTCATATTGATGCATCATACGGTGTACTTCATCATCAATAATTTCGTCATTAATATCAACTGTCATATTTGCGGAAGCCTTTTCTAGACATTCATCTATAAATTTATCTTCTAAATCATGATTTTTATGTTCTTCAAGATGTTCTTTAACTTTCTTTCTTAAATCCGCTACGGTCTTAACTTCATCATCATAGCCTAAATCTTTAAAGAAGTCTTCATTAACTTCAGGAAGAACTCTTGTCTTAACTTCATGAATAGTTACATCAAACTTAACATCTTTGCCTTTTAGATTTTCAACATAATCTTCAGGGAATTTTAAATTTAATGTTACTTTTTCGCCAGCCTTGTGACCTACTAAGCCTTCTTCAAAACCTGGGATAAATGAATGAGCTCCAATTTCAAGACTATAATTTTCAGCAGAACCACCATCAAGCTTTTCACCATCTACATAGCCTTCGAAATCGATAACAGCGGTATCGCCATCTGCTACTTCACTATCATCATCTTTAACAACTAAATCAGCCATTTGATTACGTAAATTTTCGATTTCACCATCGATTTCTTCTTCACTTACTTTAGCTTTTTCTTTCTTAATACCTAAATTTTTATAAGCTCCTAAAGTAACTTTAGGTCTATTTACAATCGTAAACTTAAATATAACATTACTATCAGAAATACCTGTAACATCTACTTTTGGTTCAATCGCAGGTTTTAAATCTTTATGTTCTTTTAAAACTTGTTGGTAAGCTACTTGCATAGCAAAGTCAACAGCATCCATGTATAAAGATTCAATACCAAATTTCTTTATATAAATATCTTTAGGTACACTACCTTTTCTAAAACCATCTACTTTAACATCTTTTTTCTTTTTTTCATAAGCTTTATCAAGAGCTTCTTTCCATTCACTGGCAAGTTTTATTTCTATTTCTAATACATTTTCTTTCATATAAACTTTCTCCTTCACTCCTATGTATTATATCTTATTTTAAAATTCATTACAAGAATATTATCTTGCTTTATTAGTATCAAAAAGTGTGATATCAATTGACCTATAATAACTTTTCTTTAGTATTTCAATTTCCTTCATTAACATAAAGTAATAATCATCCTTTAAAAACGATCTTCTCTTTTCAATAAAATAAATTAAAGCCTCAAGATGGCGATAAAAATCTGGCTCAATATAATTAGTTAATTTATTAACAATAAACTTAGTTTGAATACCATTTGTATCTTTTGTATATTGTTGATCAAGTATTCCATCGGATACATAGATTGATGATACTAAGTCATTTGTAAGATAATTTAATAAAGTTTGCATTGGTAGTTGAAATAAGCCTAAGTCGTTAGCTTTAAACACTGCGATTAAGTCGCAAGCTTGGCTATATATCCTTCTCAGGCAATCGTTATATAAGTCGTTTTTAAAGGCCACCATACTCGTATCATAGCCATATGTCGTTAAAGTATCAAGAATTAATAAAGTTATAGCTAAATTGTAAAAAGTATCGCGAATAGCTATCTTGTATCCTTTGGCCGCCAGCATATTAATAAGTCTAACTAATGCTGTTAAATTATCGTCTCTCATAGCCTCTTCAGCTATGTTAGGATACTCTGAATATAAAGAGACACATAATGGATTAAAATAAGATACATCCAAAAGGCTTAAAAAGATAGTATTATCATCATGCTGGCAACAATGCATAAAGCTGCTTAAAAATCCTCCAGCTTCGTAAATATAAGTGGCTTTTCTTTCTTCAGTTTTGCCTTGAGTAAAAGTTATAAACGCATTGTTTACCATCATAGTTAGTTCTTTATTTGTTAGTTTACATATTTTCTTAGCTGTTTGCGTTTCCATAACTATCCTCTTTTTCTAATGGCTTTTATTATAATTTATTTGTCTTATACTTTCAAGGAATAAATAAACCTATCAGGAAATAAAATTTAATATGAAAAAAGAAGGCAAATTACTATTTATAATGGTTATTCTACTATCATTATTTGGAATGGTTATGATATATTCGGCCAGTTCTATTTGGGCTAAGTATAAATTTAATGATAGTTTTCATTTCGCTAAGTATCAACTTATATTTATTATCGTAAGTGTAATTGTAATGATTATTATTTCTAAAATCGATTATCACATATATAAGAATAAAATAAAATTAATCTTATTTATCTCATTAATTTTGCTTATTTTAGTTTTAATTCCGGGAATTGGAAGTGTTAGAAATGGTTCCCGAAGTTGGTTTTCTATAGGACCTATTGGTCTTCAGCCAAGCGAAATATCTAAAGTAGCTTTAATTATTTTTCTAGCCAATTATTTATCTAAAAATAAAAAGCCTTTGGAAAGAAAAATCAGTACTATCTTCCCTCCTTTTATCGTTATCTTTCTCTTTTTTCTCTTAATTATCTTAGAACCCGATATGGGAAGTGCCATGGTAATAATTTTAACTTTAGTATGTATTATTTTTGTATCGGGATTAAAGCTTTCTTTTTTCGCTTATTTAGGTGTACTCGGCCTTATAGGGGTTGCTGGTCTTATCATCATTGCTCCATATCGAATAAAGAGAATCGTTTCCTTTATTAATCCTTGGTCAGACCCCTTAGGAAGTGGTTATCAGATTATTCAATCTTTGTATGCCATAGGACCCGGGGGTTTGTTTGGCCTAGGCTTTGGCAACTCAATTCAAAAACAATTTTATCTGCCTGAGCCTCAAACAGATTTTATCTTTTCTATTATATCCGAAGAATTTGGCTTTCTAGGTGTTCTGATTGTTACAGCCATTTTTGGTTTTATCTTTTATCTTATTGTTAAGATTGCTCTAAAGCAAAGCGATTTATTTGCTAAATATTTATGTTTTGGACTTGGCATGCAGATTCTTCTTCAGGCATTACTTAATCTTTGCGTAGTCGTAGGTTTAATTCCCGTTACGGGAGTAACTTTACCTTTCCTATCTTATGGAGGTTCTTCTTTACTTGTAAGTATGGCAAGTATTGGTATTATTTTAAATATTTCTAGAAACAATTGAAAAAAAGAATGAATCTTTTGATTGGAAATTTCGACCAAAAAAATAAGATTTTGAATATTTCAAAAATGGAAAATAAAAGGTCGCAAGTCCAATTATATTTTCCTATAGGAAACTATCTTGATTTTTTAGTGATTTAATCATATAATTAATTTAGGTGATAAAAAGTGATAAAAAGAGAAGCATATTTATCTAAAATACGTGAATTCTATGATATGGATATAATAAAAGTCATCACAGGAATCAGAAGATGTGGTAAATCTACGTTGCTACTACAAATAATTGAAGAATTAAAAGGAAATAATATCGATGATAATCATATTATTTATATTAATTTTGAAAATGTAGAATTTTGTTTTATAAAAAATTATTTAGATTTAAATAAGTATATTAAAGATAAAATTAAAGATAAAGAAAAATATTATCTATTATTTGATGAAATACAAATGGTTGATGAATGGGAACGTGCAATTAATTCTTTTAAATCAACTTTAAATGTTTCTATATTTGTAACTGGTTCTAATTCTAAGCTCTTATCCTCCGAATTAGCTACACTTTTATCTGGAAGATATGTAACTTTTAAAATTGCCCCATTTAGTTTTAAAGAAGTTGTAGAATATAAAAAAATAAAAGACAAAATAGCTATAGAAGAAGCATTTAATGATTACTTGCTATGGGGAGGCATGCCACAAAGATTTTCCTTTACATCAATAGAAGGTATACAAACATATTTAAAAGATGTCTTTGATTCAATAATATTAAAAGATATTATAAAAAGGAATTCTATAAAAAATGTAACATTATTTGAAAGAGTTATGGAGTATTTAGTAACAAACCCAAGTCAGACATTTTCTCCTACTAATATGATGAGTGTTTTTGAAACAGAAAAGATTCCTGTTTCTTCTAAAACAATTTATGAATGCTTGGACTATGCTGGAGAAGCATTATTAATGTCTAAAGTTTCCACTTTTGATATTAGAGGAAAAAGAATATTATCAAGAAAAGATAAATATTATTTAACTGATTTAGGTTTAGGTCAAAT